>CADEEC010000023.1 GCA_902826255.1 uncultured Hyphomicrobiales bacterium
CGCCCTCGTCTTTCGCGGTTCCTCTCGCGCGGGCAGCGCAACACGAATCGGGTGCCGCGCTCACGACCGACCGGGCTCTCGGCGAAAATCGTGCCCCCGTGTGCGTCCATGATGCCCTTCGCTATCGCGAGACCGAGGCCAGCACCTTGAACCTGCTCAGGCCGTCCGGCACGCGAGAACTTATCGAATAGGCGCGGCATCAGATCTGTCGTGATGCCTTGGCCATTGTCCGTAACCAAGACATCGATATGGGCAGCAGCGACACGCGCCGTGACCATGACGCGCGTATCCTGCTTGTTGTGGGTGACGGCGTTCATCAGGACATTTGTCAGCGCCTGCTCGAACAGCGAGTGATCCGCGCGTAGCAGCGGCAACTCGGGTGACAGATCCACCCCGATGTTCGCGGAGGCTTGGCGGCGTCGGATAGCGCTTGCGACTCGGTTCACGATCTCCTGGATATCGATCCAGTCCTTGCGAAGGTCTAACGCGCCGGCATCGATGCGCGTTATCGCGAGCAGGTTGCGGACCATCTGGTCGAGGGCTTCTGCTTCCTCCTTCACTTGTGTCAGAAGTGTTCGACGCTCTTCAGGGTTGAGACGGTCGCCGTAGTCGAGCAGGCTGGTGGCGGAGCCTAGAATCGACGACAGCGGCGTTCGAAAGTCGTGCGAGACCGAGGCCAGCAGCGTGTTGCGCACGCGCTCGGTCTCGGCGGTAGACCGTACAGCGACCATTTCGCGAGCCAGGGTCGCTCGTTCCAGAGCGGCCGACGCCTGCTCCGCTATGGTTTCCAGCAGAGCGATGGTCTCTGCCCCCTCGAAGCGGTCATCCGGGTTGGTGCGCATGACGCCGACGACTCCGATTGGCCCGCGGGACGTGCTGATCGGCATGAAGCGCCAGCCGATCAAGGGCAGCGTGCCTGTTTCCGCGCCTGCCGGCTCGTCGTGAGAGAAGGCCCAGCGCGCTGCGGCCATGGCGGAAGCGTCGAGTTCGTCAATGGGCGGCCATGCCGCGCGCAACACAAGGTCCCCACCTTGCTCGAGCAAAACGGCGGCCGACCGTGACAAGCTGCCGTTCATTTCGCTCGCAACGGCTTCGGCGACGCCGTCGACGCCAGGCTGGCCGGAAAGCCTGCGGGTGAACTCATACAACCGGCGCAGGGCGCGTACGCGTTGCGTACCAAGTTGAACTTGCGCACGCACACGGCCGGCAAGGGTGGCCGCGATCATCGAGACGACGAGGAAAATGACAAGCGACAGCAGCTCATGCGGCTCGGCAATCGTGAACGTGTAGATCGGCTCTATGAAGAAGAAATTCATCACCAGGGACGACAGGAGTGATGCGTAAATCGCCGGGCGAATGCCAAATGCCACCGCCGCGAACAGCACCGCCAGCAGAAAGATCATCGACAGGTTGGGGATCGAGGTAAGCGTCGTCAGGCCAAGACCGAGCGCGAGCGCGGCTCCAACCGCCAGCGTCACCCACAGCGTCGCCGTTGGATCGAGAAGAGGCTCGACGGCATCGCGCGTGGCACGGTGCGGCCTCTGCGGTACGGCATCGTTTTCACCCGTCACGAAGTGAACGCCGATGCCTTCGGCGCGCCGTACGAGTTCGTGCGGGAGAGATCGCCGGAGAAGTTCCCCAAGAAAACCGCGACGCCAGCGCCCCACAACAATCTGCGTGACGTTCTCGTATCGCGCGAAGCGCAGGATTTCCGAGGTCATGTCGCTGCCGACGAGGGTCTTGGTCTCGCCGCCGAGGTTCTCGGCAAGCTTGAGCGCCGCGTCGACCTGCCGACGCTGGGCGTCACTCAGGCGGGTGCCGGGATGCTCTACGAATACGGCGATCCAGGGCGCGTCCATCAGGTCCGCGAGCCGCTTTGCCGTCCGCACGATGCGGGTCGCCTCCGAGCTGGGCCCGATGCAGGCGAGAATGCGCTCCCCTGCCGGTAACGGGCCCTCAATCGCTCCACTCTGCATGCGCTGCACGAGATCAGTGTCGACGCGCTCGGCAGCGCGCCTTAAAGCCAGTTCGCGCAGCGCGGCAAGGTTCTGCGGCTTGAAGAACCTCTCGCGGGCACGCGCAGCCGTATCCTTGAGATAGACTTTGCCCTCGGCAAGTCGTTTCAGGAGCTCCTCGGGCGTCAAGTCGATCAGGACGATCTCGTCCGCTTCCTCGAAAACGCTGTCCGGCACGGTCTCACGCACACGCACGCGCGTGATTTTTTGCACGACATCGTTGAGGCTCTCCAGATGCTGGACGTTGAGCGTTGTCCACACGTCGATGCCCGCGCCGAGCAGTTCCTCGATATCCTGCCAGCGCTTGGGGTGTCGGCTGCCGGGGATGTTGGTATGTGCACACTCATCCAGCAGGAGAAGGTCCGGGCGGTGGGCTAGCGCCGCGTCGATATCGAACTCGCTCATGATGCGGTTGATGTAGACGGTGGGTTTGCGCGGCAGCACATCGAGCCCTTCAAGCAGCGCTTCGGTCTCGGCCCGCCCGTGTGTCTCGACGATGCCAACGAGCACGTCGCGGCCTTCGGCCTTGGCCGCGCGCGCCGCCGCCAGCATGGCATACGTCTTACCGACGCCCGGCGATGCACCGAGGAATATCTTGAGACGCCCGCGCCCTTGCCGCTTGGCAAGGGCGAGGAGCGCGTCGGGAGATGCGCGTTGTGCTTCTGCAGGCATCGGACGCCTTTGCCCGCGCAGTTTACTGCTTGAGCGCGTCCAAGGCGAGGTTGAGCATCAGAACGTTAATGCGCGGCTCACCCAGAACACCAAGGTTGCGGCCCTCAATTCGGGCTGCGACCAGCTCGCGCACGCGCCCTTCGGAAAGTCCGCGTGCTTTCGCCACACGGGGCACCTGCATGACTGCCCAGGCAGGGCTGATATGCGGATCGAGCCCGCTAGCTGAGGTGGTAACAGCATCGACGGGGACCAGCCCGCTGATGCCGGCGGCGCGCAGGGTGTCCATGTCACCTTTCACGCGGTCGAGCAGCTTTTGTGTGATCGGTCCAAGGTTCGAGCCAGCCGAGGCCTCGGCATTGTAGGGAGCATCCACGGTCTTCGATGTGTCTTGCGGGTCCGGCGCGACGGTGGCGGACGGACGTGGATGAAAATACCGGTCGCTCTTGAAGGATTGCCCGATCAATCCCGAGCCGACGACCTTGCCGTCTTTCATGATCAGGCTGCCGCTCGCTGCGCTCGGGAACAGTATCTGGGAGGCCGCGGTGATCGCCAGCGGATAGACCACACCCGTGAGCAGCGTGAAGAGCGCGATCATGACGACGGCAGGTCGAAGGTGTTGAAGCATGGCCGCGCTCCTTCAGGCGAGGTGCAGACTGGAGACGAGGATATCGATGAGCTTGATGCCTGCGAACGGCACGATCATGCCGCCGAGGCCATAGACGAGCAGGTTTCTGCGCAGCAGGGCGCCGGCGCCGACGGGCCGGTACTTGACGCCGCGCAGCGCCAAGGGAATCAACGCCGCAATTATGAGCGCGTTGAAAATCACCGCGGAGAGGATCGCACTCTGCGGCGTCGTCAGGCCCATTACGTTCAGTGCGCCGAGTTCCGGCAGGGCTGCCACGAACAAGGCGGGGATGATGGCGAAGTACTTCGCCACATCGTTGGCGATCGAGAAGGTGGTGAGTGCGCCGCGCGTCATCAGCAGCTGCTTGCCGATCTCAACCACCTCAATGAGCTTGGTTGGATCGGAATCGAGGTCCACCATGTTGCCGGCCTCGCGGGCGGCCTGCGTGCCGGTTTGCATGGCAACGCCGACGTCGGCTTGCGCCAGTGCGGGCGCATCGTTGGTGCCGTCGCCGCACATGGCGATCAAGCGGCCCTGTGCCTGCTCGTTACGAATGTAGCGCAGCTTGTCCTCCGGTGTGGCCTCGGCGACGAAGTCGGCGACGCCGGCCTCGGAGGCGATGGCGGCGGCAGTGATCGGGTTGTCACCCGTGATCATCACGGTCTTGATGCCCATGCGGCGGAGCTCGGCGAAGCGTTGCTTGATCTCGGGTTTTACGACGTCCTTGAGATGGATGACGCCGACCAAGCGCGTGCCGTCGACGAGACCGAGCGGCGTGCCTCCGGCACGCGCGATGCGCTCGACATGCGCACGAAAGTGCGCCGGCTCGTCGGCGGGTCGACCGCCGGCCTCGCCGGCAAATTTCAGCACCGCGTCGATCGAGCCCTTGCGGAGGCGACGCCCGCCTATCTCGACGCCGGAAAGCCTGGTCGTCGCCGAGAACGGGAAGAACCTCGCATCTTCTGGGGTGGGCGGCTTGAGCCCGTATTTCTCGGTGGCCAGGGCGACGATCGAGCGACCTTCGGCGGTTTCATCGGCAAGGCTTGCGAGCAGCGCGGCTTCGGCCGCCTCGCGCTCCGATATACCTTGAGCAGGAATGATCTCCGTCGCCATGCGGTTGCCGAACGTCACGGTGCCGGTTTTGTCGAGCAGCAACGTATCTACGTCGCCCGCAGCCTCGACCGCCCGGCCCGACATGGTGAGCACGTTGAATCTCAGCAGGCGGTCCATGCCAGCGATGCCGATGGCGGACAACAGGCCGCCAATGGTGGTGGGAATGAGTGTTACGAACAGGGCGACGAGGACGACAACAGATATCGCCGCACCCGAGTAGGCTCCCAGCCCCGTCAACGTGACGACGGCAACGAGGAAGATGATCGTCATGCCGGCGAGCAGAATGTTGAGCGCGATCTCGTTCGGCGTCTTCTGGCGCTCGGCGCCCTCGACCAGCGCGATCATGCGGTCGAGGAACGAAGAGCCTTGCGAGGCGGTGATGCGCACCACGATCCAGTCGGAGAGCACCGTCGTGCCGCCGGTAACGGCCGAACGGTCGCCGCCGGCTTCCCGAATTACGGGCGCCGACTCTCCGGTGATCGCCGCCTCGTTCACCGAGGCAATGCCTTCGATCACCTCACCATCGCCCGGAATCGTATCTCCCGCTTCGACGAGCACGGTGTCTCCGGACCGCAGCTGCGCGGCATCGACCGGCTCCCAAATCTCCCTGTTGTTGCCGGGCATCAGGATGAGCTTGGCGCGAGTCTCCTCGCGCGCGCGCCGCAGCGTTTCCGCCTGGGCGCGGCCGCGCCCTTCGGCGATGGCCTCGGCAAAGTTGGCGAACAGCACCGTAAACCAGAGCCAGGCCGCGATCTGGCCACTGAACAGCGCCGGCTGCCCGGTTGCCAGGTCCCGCACGAACAGGACAGTGACCAGGGCGGAGACCACAGCCGTGACGAAGATCACCGGGTTCTTGACGAGAGCATTGGGGTTGAGCTTGCGCACGGCGTCGGCGGCTCCGCGCCGGATCAGCGCAGGGTCCGCAATTGCCGTCTTGTAGCGCTTGCGTAGAGCGCGACCGCCATCGCGGTGCGGCTCGATTGATCGCGGGTCGGATACCGTCAATGGCGCCGCGGATGATGGAAGCATGGCGAGGTCTCCTCAGCGCTAGAAGGTCTTGCCGGCGAGCATCTGGAAGTGCTCGACGATGGGTCCGAGCGCGAGCGCGGGGAAATATTCAAGGCCGCTCAGGATCACGATCACACCCGCGAGCAGGCCGACGAACAGTAATCCGTCAGTCGGGAAGGTGCCCGCCGACGGCGCCAGCTTCGGCTTGGCGACGAGGGAGCCGGCGATCGCCATCACCGGCACGATGATGCCGAAGCGGCAGGCAAGCATGGCGATGCCGAGCGTAGTGTTCCACCACGGGGCATTTGCGGTGAGGCCGGCAAAGGCAGAGCCGTTGTTGCCGGAGGCTGACGCGTACGCATAGAGGATCTCGGTGAGGCCGCGCGCGCCGGGATTGGCGAGGCCCGCCAACGCCACGGGCAGCACCGCGGAGACGGCGGAGAACCCGAGAATGAACAGCGGCATGACGAGGATTGCGAGCACGGCCATCTTCACATCGCGCGCTTCCAGCTTCTTGCCGAGGTACTCCGGCGTGCGGCCCACCATCAGCCCGGCCACGAACATCGCCAGGATCGCCAGCACGACGATGCCGTACAAACCCGAGCCGACGCCGCCGGGAACCACCTCGCCGATCTGCATCAGCGCCAGCGGCACCAGCCCCCCGAGCGGCATGAAGGAGTTATGCATCGCGTTGACGGAACCATTCGAGGCACCCGTCGTGAACACGGCCCACACGGTTGAGAGTGCGGGGCCGAACCGGACCTCCTTGCCCTCCATGTTCGGGCCGGCGATGCCCATGGCGTGCATCAACGGATTGCCGGACGCCTCCGCCCAATAGGCAACGGCGGCCCCGACGGCGAGGAACAGCACCATGACCGACAGCAGCGCCCAGCCTTCGCGCTCGCGACCAATCATGCGACCAAAGGTAACCGCCAGCGCCAGAGAGAGAGAGAAAATCGCCCAGTTCTGCAATAGGTTGGTCCAGGCATTTGGGTTCTCGTAGGGGTGGGCGGCGTTGACGTTGAAGAAGCCGCCACCGTTGGTGCCCAGCTGCTTTATGGCGACCTGGCTGGCAACCGGCCCCTGCGCGAGTGTTTGCTTGGCGCCCTCGAGCGTGGAGGCATCGATGTAGGCGCTCAAATTCTGCGGCATCTCAAGTGCCACCAGCCCCAGCGCCAGCAAGACGGACAGCGGCAGCAGCACGTAAAGCGTGGCGCGGGTCAGATCCACCCAGAAATTGCCGAGCGTCGAACCACTGCTTCGCGCAAACGCGCGGGCTATTGCAATGGCGACCGCGAAGCCGGTGGCGGCGGATACGAAATTCTGCACCGTCAGCCCGGCCATCTGACTGAAATAGGAGAGCGTGCTCTCGCCGCCGTAGCTCTGCCAGTTGGTATTGGAGACGAACGAGGCTGCCGTGTTGAACGCGAGATGCGGGCTCATGGGATCGAAGCCCTGCGGGTTCAGGGGGAGAAGGTGCTGCAGCCGCAGGATCGCGTAGAGCAGGACGAAGCCGGCGGCATTGAATGCCAGCAAGGCAATGGTGTAGGTCAGCCAATCCTGCTCCCGCTTCGGATCGATGCCCGAGAGCGCGTAGAAGCGCCCTTCGAGTGGACCCAGTGCGCGCTCCAGAAGCGTGCTTCGGCCCTCGAAAACAGCGGCCATGTAAATGCCGAGCGGGCGCGCTGTGGCAATGACGAGCGCAAACATCAGCGCGATCTGCAGCCAGCCGTTCCATGTCATCGGGAGTGAGCCTTCAGGAGCGCGCACGCGCGCCGAATTCAGAGCTTTTCAGGATGTAGAAGCGCGTAGACGAGATAGGCAGCGAGGCCCGCTGCTACGATCGCGCCAAGGACGAGTTCGAACATGCCGTGCCTCACGCTCGCGCGGCCCAGAGGGCGTAGACTGCCATCACCGCCATGACGCCCAGGCCCAGGGCGAGGTATCCGAAATCGGCCATGTCAGCCTCCGGTGCGTTGTTTCCAACCGGAGTTAGGCCGTGGCGCGTAAATCCGCGATATGGATTTCAGGTGACGAGCATAAAGAAGAAATAAAGGCGGTGTGCTTCGGTCGCGCGTTCTGTGTTGGCGATCCCGGCAGGGCTCGAACCTGCGACCCCCTGCTTAGAAGGCAGGTGCTCTATCCAGCTGAGCTACGGGACCGTGGAAAACAGCCCTGACAAGTTTAGCAGAGTCACGCCCAGCCGGACAGGCTTGTGGAACCATCAGCCTCGATATGGTGTAGATGGGACGCCGCGCAAAACTGCAAGCGGCGATCTACGCGTGGCAATGCAGATGCTCGCTTTTGCTGTCCTCGCTGCGGTGAGCCTGGCGGGTTATGCCGGCACGTCCTGGTGGCTTGTCGTGCCCGCGGCGACCTTGCTCACGCTGCAAAGTTGGTGGTCGCACCTCTGGCGGCTGGGTGAGCCGGGCCACGATCCCTGGAGCAGGAAGATCACCGCCTACTTCGTCACGGGCATAGCGGCCGATCTGGTGATGGCCGTGGTTGCGTTCGGCTTGGGCAGGGCGTTGCGATGGATGCTCGGCTGGGCCTAGGGCACCACGCGTTCTTCACGAAAGCGTCGCAGCAGGCGGCAGAACATGTCCTCGCTGTCGATCACGTCGTGGAAGCCGAAGCGGCGTGACTTGGTGACGTCCGACATGACGTCCCAGTCGCATCCAAACACGTAGTCGGCGAAGGGCCACGCAACGAGCTTGTCGAAGTCGAACGCCTGAAGGCGGTACTTCTTTGTCATGTGCCTCCACAGATCGGCCTTGTCGGCCATGTGCTGCACGAGGCTGATGGTCTGCGGGTCGCCGGCTGGCATCTCGAAGACGTCGGCGATCTTCGGCCACAGATTGCGCCAGCGGAAATAGTCGCCGTTGGTGATGTTGAAGGCCTGGAGGCCGCAACGGGGCTCCGTGGCAGCCCACGCCGCGGCGTTCGCAAAGTGGGAGGACTCCGTGACTTGGTAGATGGATGAATAGGCGCCCGGCTTGCCGGGGAAACGCAGCGGCAGGCCAAGCTCCTTGCTGACGGCCGCGTAGACGGCGATCGCCGGCAGGATGCTCATGGCCGTGCCGGGCGCAAAGCCGCATAAAGTCTGGGGTCGCAGCTCTACCCAGTCCCACATTTTGCCCTTCTGGAACTCGGTCAACCAATCGATCTGGTCGAAGTAGTAGTTGGGCGGCATGTGGCGCGGGTCGGTCTCGCGCGCCGGCGTTCGGTAGGGACCTAGGTGCGAGCCGTAATATTTGGTGCCGGTGACCAGGACGACCCGTTCAAGTTGCAGCGAGGTGCGCGCGATCCCTGAGACGGCATTGACCAGCATGTCGCGGTTGGGCGCAATGTTGGAGGCGTAGCCGGCCGCCGCGCCTGAACTCGCCTGAAACGCGGCATAGAAAATGTGGGTCACGCCGGATAGCGCCGCGCCATGCGACGATATGGCATCCGCATCGAGCAGATCGACCGCCAAGTGCCGGTAACCTGGCCTGTCGGCTTCGGATCGCCGCGAAAGGCCAATAACGGACCAGCCGGCCTCACCCGTCAGCCGTTCGACAATGTAGCGCCCGATAACGCCGAGCGCACCTACAACTACCGCTGTTCTCGATGTACTCATGCCGTCGACCTGCCCGCTGATCATCCCACCGCGGCTACTTAGACCGCCTGCAAGCCGACCCGCACTCCTACGAGGCGGGACAGGGACGAAAAACAGAGTTACCGTATCGGATTAGACTATGCGCGCGCGCCTGTTTGTGTGATAGGCACTCGCAAGCATATCAAGAAGTAGAACCGGCAAAAAACGTTTCCGCCGGCGGAGGAGGAAACCGGTGGCAGCGGACGCTGCGGTCGCATCTGGCGTCGAAAGTATCGCGCAGCAGACTGCTACGAAAGCACCAGGGTCGCGCGGGTTGCTCGGCTGGCTATGGTCAGCCGGCCTGATGTTGACGCTGGCCTTCCTTGTTCTTTACCCGGTCGCGATGCTGCTCCTCGGGGCGTTGACCAACACCAATCCGGTGGTGGACGGCTTCGGCGTGTTCGACCTTTCGGTCCAGAACTTCAGTGAGGTGCTGGCCAATCCGAATGTGCACGCGGCGCTCATCAACTCGCTCGTTGCATGCACCGGCGGCACGGCGCTGGCCGTTATCATCGGGCTCACCTTCTCCTGGGTCGTGGTGCGGACAGACACTCCGGGCAAGGGCTTCATCGCTGCGGCGAGCATGCTGCCGCTGTTCGTGC
This sequence comes from uncultured Hyphomicrobiales bacterium, assembly GCA_902826255.1. Classification (GTDB taxonomy): domain Bacteria; phylum Pseudomonadota; class Alphaproteobacteria; order Rhizobiales; family Hyphomicrobiaceae; genus AWTP1-13. The sequence goes on from CADEEC010000023.1 coordinate 9,673, forward strand.
CGCCGCTGGTCGCCGCCGTTGCCTGGTCGATCCTGGCATCGCCCAAGACCGGGTTGCTGAACATCCTTCTGAACACCGTGGGAATCGAGTGGCGCTTCAACGCCTATACGATGACCGGGCTGATCGTGATCTTCGGCATCTACTACGCGCCCTACGTCTACATGTTCACGGCATCGGCGCTGCGCAACATGGATCCCTCCCTCGAGGAAGCGGCCGAGGTGAGCGGTGCCAGCGCGGTGCGCACCATGTTCACCGTGACCTTCCCTCTGATCGCGCCGGCGATCTTGTCGGGCATGCTGCTCTCGTTCATCGTCATGCTGGGTATCTACGGCATTCCCGCCGTTCTCGGTACGCCGGGCGATATCGCCGTCCTCACCACCTACATCTTCAAACTGACGGCATGGTCGCCGCCGCTTTACAACACGGCCGCCGCCGTCGCGATCATTCTCATGGTGGTCACCGGCTTCCTCGTCTGGCTGCAGCACAAGATCACCTCGCGGCGCAGCTACACCACCGTCGCCGGCAAGGCGTTTCGTCCGGCACAACTGAAGCTGGGGCCTTGGCGCTATGTCACACTGGCTCTGGCGATCGTTTACCTGCTCGTGGTGGTGGTGCTGCCGACGCTGGCGCTGATCGTGGCGGCCTTCCGCAGGTTCCTATTCATCCGCGATCTCGCCAGCCTGTTCGACATGCGCCAGTACGGCCTCCTGCATTTCGAACGGTTGTTTGCCAACCCGCTGGCCTTGCGTTCGATCTGGAACACGATGGAGGTCGGCTTGATCACGGCGATCGTGGGCGGCGTGGTCGCCTTCGCGATCGGCTACACCATCAACCGAACGACGCTGCCCATGCGCAAGAGCATTGATGTGATCTCGACGCTTCCGGTCGCCATTCCGGGGTTGGTGATCGGTGTCGCCTACCTGTGGGCGTGGATCGGGCTGCCCGGCGGCCTCTACGGAACCATCTGGATCCTGGCGCTCGCCTTCATCGCGCGCTTCATGCCCGACACCGTCAAAGCGCTGTCGACGTCGCTGCTTCAGATCCATCGCGAGCTGGAGGAAGCGGCCTGGATCTGCGGCAAGGGCTTGCTCGGAACCATTCGCAGCATCGTGCTGCCGCTGGCGCGCCCTGGCGTGATCGCGGCCATGACCCTGCTGTTCATCCTGGCGATCCGCGAACTCGGGTCATCGCTGTTTCTCTACACCAGCAACAGCATGGTGATGGCGGTCCTGCTGCTCGACTACTACGAGGGCGGCAACCTCGGCATCACGGCCGCATTCAGCATCGTGCAGATGATATTGCTCGCTGTGCTCATCAGCGTCGCCAACCTGCTGTCGCGTGGCGGCAGCGGCGACAGCTCGGGCGTCGGACGGGCCGGCTGATCCAATAGATCTACAAAGGAGGAATGATCTGATGAAAAAAATACTGGGTGCCGGCGTCGTGGCCGCCGCACTGGCCATCGCCGGGGCGACCGCCGTATCGGCTCAAACGGAGTATGCCTCGAAGGAGTTGATCGACGCGGCGAACAAGGAAGGCAAGCTCGTTCTCTACACGGCCAACTTCACCGAGCCGGAGCAGGAGAACATCAAGGAGTTCAACAAGAAGTTTCCCGGCATCAAGATCGAGATGCTGCGCGCGCCCGGCGGCCAGCTGATCACGCGCGTAAAGACCGAGGCGGCGGCCGGCAAGCTCAATGCCGACATCGTCGATCATTCGGACCGCGGCGACATGCTGGTCATGAAAGACATGTTCATGGACTATGCGCCGCCGAATGCCGCCGACTATTTGCCCGACGCGCAAGTTGCGCCGAACCTTTGGCCGCGCGTCACGCTGGTGTGGGCCATTGCCTACAACCCTGCGCTCGTGAAGAATCCTCCGAAGAGCTGGGCCGATCTGACCAAGCCTGAGTACGGCAATAAACAGATCGGCCAGGTGTTCGCGCCGGCCGGTGGCACGACCTGGACGCGCGTTATGTTCGAGCGCAAGATTCTGGGGGAGGACTACTGGCCGAAGCAGGCAGCAACCAAGCCTGCGCTGTTCCCCTCCGGCGCGCCGCTGTCCGACGCACTGGTGCGCGGCGAAGTTGCCATCGCGCCGCTGCTCTACAACGTGATCTACACCAAGCAGCGCGACGGAGCCCCGGTCGAAATCTTCTTCGGCCCCGAAGGAGCGCCGGCCATTCCTTACTCTACGGGCATTCCGAAGACGGCCAAGAACCCCAATGCGGCCAAGCTGTACATGAACTGGTGCATGTCGAAGGAAGGCCAGGCGTTCATGATCCAGACGCAGGGCAATCTGACGTCGCTGAAGACGCCGCCGGTGTACCCGAAGAATTTCGACTCCAAGGTCGTCAAGGTCTGGTTGCCGAAGTTCGACGAGTTCGAGAGCCTTCGCAAGGACTGGGTCGAGGACTGGAACAAGATCTACGGCCATCGCCAGTAGAATGAAGCGTCGAAGGGCGGCCGCGTTGCGGGCGCCCTTCTTGCTGCGGAGCGCAAATGTCTGCGAACTTGAAGGTCGAGCGACTGCGCAAGGTGTTCAGCACCGGCAAGGCTGCAATCGACGATGTCAGTTTCTCGGTGCCGGCCGGCGATATCGTCGTGCTGCTCGGCCCCTCTGGTTGCGGCAAGACGACAACGCTCAGGTGCGTGGCCGGCCTCGAGCACCCGACCTCGGGGGAGATCAGTATTGGGCCTGACGTCGTTTCGGCACCGGAACGCGGCATCCTGGTGCCACCGCGCCAGCGCAACCTGGGCATGGTGTTCCAGTCGTATGCGGTATGGCCGCACATGACGGTGCATCAGAACGTTGCCTATCCGCTGAAGACGCGGGGCACACCACGCGGCGAGCGCAACGGCAAGGTGGCGGATGCCCTCGAGCTGGTCGGCTTGAGCGACTACGCCAGCCGTCCTGTTACACAATTGTCGGGCGGGCAGATGCAGCGTGTTGCGCTCGCGCGCAGCCTTGTCTACCAGCCCCAGATTCTGCTTCTCGATGAGCCGCTCTCCAACCTCGATGCGAAACTGCGCCTGCGTTTGCGTGATGACCTGCGCAAGATCATCAAGAAGACCGGCGTCACCGCCCTATACGTGACCCACGACCAAGCCGAGGCCGTCGTTCTGGGAGATCGCATCGGCGTGATGCGGGATGGCAAGCTTCTGCAGATGGCACCGGCGGACGAGCTCTACAACCGGCCCGCCGACCTGTTCGTTGCCAGTTTCACCGGAGCTTCCAACCTGGTCGAAGGTCGCGTGATGGCACGTGAGGGTGACTTCGGCCAGGTCGATGCCAAGTCAGGCGAAAAAATGTCGGTGTGGCTGCCGGCCGGTGTTCAGCCGGGCGAGGCGGTGAAGGTGGCCATCCGGCCGGAGAACGTCAGGCTGGGCACCAACGGCGCAGCGGAGCCGAACACCTTCCGCGCACGCGTTTCCGGCACGCGATACCAGGGTACGCAAACGGTCTACGAGCTGGCGATGCTCGGGGCTACCATCGACGCGCTGGAGCTGGGCACGCGCGTGCGCTTTCCAATTGGTGGTGAGATCGATGTTGTTCTGCCGCCGGTGCAGTGCTGGGCGTATCCCGCGCAGCAGACAATCGAATCGGAGTAAAGTTCCGCTCCCCCAGCGCAAAAATGAAACGGGCCACCCCAGCGGGTGGCCCGAAGCATTTCCGGGTCGTGCCGACCAAACTTTAATGTGGCGGAGGAAATCCCGGCTGGGCACCGTCGGGCCGCAACTCCGCCGCCATGCAACCCTTCTCGCCCATGCCCCAGCGCACCTGCACGATCTGCTGTGGCCGCAGCTCGGTGAAACCGAAGCGGCGAATGGTCTCCATGTGAACGAAGATGTCGGGGGTCCCGTCACCGCGCGTCAGGAAGCCGAAGCCGCGGACACGGTTAAACCACTTGACCATGGCCCGCTCCCAGTCGCTCTCCGGCTGCACCACGACATGCGTGCGCTGCGGCAGCTGCGAAGGATGAATGGCGGTGCTCTCGTCCATGCTGAGCACGCGGAAGGCCTGCAAGCCCCTTGGGCGGTTGAGCACCTGGCAGTGCACCCTCGCGCCCTCATAGGCGGTTTGATAACCGCCGGCCCGCAAGCACGTCACGTGCAGCAGAATATCCGCCAAGCCGTTGTCAGGAACTATGAAGCCGTACCCCTTGGAGACATCAAACCACTTGATCGTGCCGGCTATCTCAAAGACTTCCAGTCCCCCTGTCGCATCCGTGCCAGTCTCCGGCACAGCCCCCGTTTGTGGAGGGAACTTGTCGTCACCCATAAGCTTACCCCGCTTACTTTGGATCACATTCGATCCAATGCTCTTCGTTGTGTTTTGACGACGTCGCGGCCGAGTTTGTGTGCCCTGCTTCGACTCACGATGGGCGTCAAAAACGTGGCGACCATAGTCACTGGTGATTTGCTCTCCAAGCGATTTCGCCGCGCTTTGTCGACAGGCTCAAGGAACGTTTAGATGAGTTTGCGCGTGCAAGTGCCGATGAATCGCTGGGAAACATCATCGCGTCGCTTTTTTGCAGCAGCTGGTGAAATACTACTTTGGGGAAAACAGGAGCGGGAGGGCGCAATTGTGTTGAAGACTGCTTGATATCTTCGGATGGCCACTTGCAATACTGATTCGTATTGCGGCGGCGTGCGTTGCAGCGATGGGTGATGACGTAAGCAGATGCGAAGCCCGTAGGCTTCGGAAATGCGCGCACTGGCGAAAGTGATGTTGGTGCAAGTTCAAGAATTGCTGGCGGAGCGAGATCATTGCACTCTGGCGCAGCGGCATGAAGCAGGAGGTACGCATGCGGTATCTACATACGATGGTACGTGTCGCCGACATCGACAAGAGCTTGGACTTCTACTGCAACAAGCTCGGTATGCGCGAAGTGCGGCGCGTGGAGAATCAAGGAGGGCGCTTCACGCTGGTCTTTCTTGCCGCCGCAGAGGACAGCGCACAGGCGGAAGCCAAACGTGCACCGCTTCTCGAACTCACCTTCAACTGGGATCCAGAGGCTTACGGCGAAGGACGCAACTTCGGTCACCTTGCCTTCGAGGTCGACGATATCTACGCGACCTGCGATCGGCTGTTGAAGTCGGGCGTGACCATCAATCGCCCGCCGCGAGACGGCAACATGGCGTTCATCCGCTCGCCGGACAACATCTCCATCGAGCTTTTGCAGAAGGGCGCAGCCCTGCCCAAGCAGGAGCCGTGGGCGTCGATGCCGAACACGGGCAAATGGTAGGCCCGCGCCGTTCACCTTAAAGCGCTGAGATTGCGTAAAAGGCGCGGGGTCGCCGCACCGTCTTCTTAAGGTCCGCCAGCCTACAAGAGTGCGCTGCTTTCAGCTTGGCGCATTCTTTCTGGCGAACCCGATAATGCTCGCAAAACTTGGGCTTCAGCCCCTTGGCGTGGCGGCCAAGCTCTACTGTGCCGCCGCCTTGTTCCTCGCGGTCACGTGCATCTGGGCGCTGGCCGCGATCCGTTTTGCGCTGGAGACGGAAGACGCCGCCATCCAACTCAGGCAGGACGGGCTGGTTAACATCGCGGCCGCGGCACGCGCGCAGGTGCTGGTCGAGCAGCAAGGCAGGCTGGTTGCTCTGGCTGCCGCAGGCAAAGGGACGCCGGTCGACGAGACCAGGTACGGCAACCTCAGCAAAGGAACGGAGGCGCTTCTCGATCAGATCGGGGCCGAGGACAGCGGCCGGCTTGCTTCGCACCATGCGCTTCTTGTGTGGCATGGCGCAGAAGTGTTCCGTCTGCTGGCGAGCGGCAGCACCGACGATGCGCACGCTGCAGCTGCGGGCTATGCCGTCGCGGCGGCGCGGTTTGTCGATGATCTGCAAGGCGAAGCCACGGCGCGGCTGGCCACGTCCGACCTCAGCCTTGCGACCCTTGGCTGGAATGCGCGCAGCCTGTCCATGTCGCTGTGGGTGATGCTTGGCATGACGGGCCTCGCCGTCGGGCCGCTGGGCTACATCTTTCTTCGTCAGATGCTGACGCGCCTGGAGGGCATCGGCACAGCGCTCAACCGGCTTGCCCGCAACGACACGTCGGTCGAGATCCCGGACGTGGATACCCGGGACGAGTTTGGGCAGCTGGCGCGCTCGGTGTCGGTGTTCAAGGCTAAGTCGATCGAGCTTCTCAACAAGAAGGTGGATGTCGAGCGGCTGAACCTGCAGCTGGATACTGCGATCAACCACATGCCGTTGGGACTAAGCATGTTCGACGGCAATGAGCGCCTGCTGGTCTGTAATCGCCGCTACGCCGAGATGCACGACCTGCCGGGCGAGCTGACGAGGCCCGGAACCGTGCATTGCGCGTTGTGGGACCGGCGGGTTCGCAACGGCGCACAGCACTCCCAGTCGCGCGAGATGTTGATCGGGAGCGCAGACAACCACAGCTTGCAGATCGAGTATGCCGGCGGGCGGACGATCGCAGTGTCGCGGCAACCCATGCGGGGCGGCGGCTGGGTATCGCTGCACGAGGACATCACTGAGCGCAGGCGCCGCGAGGAAACTACCGCGAGATTGGCGCGCCATGATGCCCTGACCGGTCTGGCAAATCGCGTGCTATTCCACGAGCAGCTTGAGCAAAGTCTGCTCAGTCTCGTCAGCGGGCAGGGTTTCGCCGTGCTGTGCCTCGACCTCGACCGGTTCAAGGAGGTCAACGATACGCTCGGCCACCCGGTCGGCGACGCGTTGTTGAAGCAGGTGAGTGAGCGGCTGCTCGGCTGCGTGCGGCATGGGGACTTAGTTGCGCGCCTCGGCGGCGATGAGTTCGCCATCATCCAGGCGGGCGTGCGCGATCCGGCGCGCACGGAGACGCTGGCCGACCGCATCATAGAAACCGTGAGCGCACCCTATGACGTTGATGGTCACCGCGTGACGATTGGCACCAGCATCGGCATGACGCTCGCGCCGCGCGATGGCGCCGAAGCCGACGAGCTGCTGCGCAATGCCGATCTTGCGCTCTACCGCTCGAAATCGGAAGGCCGCGGCCGCCACGCGTTCTTCCGCCGCGAGATGAGCGATGCCGTCGAGAGCAAGCGCAGCCTGGAAGCCGATCTGCGCCGCGCGCTCGGCGAGGACAACTTGATCGTCTCCTACCAGCCGGTCGTGAATCTCGCCAACGACGAAGTCGCCGGCGCCAACGCTGTTCCTGGATGGCACCATCCGGGACAGGGCTTCATCGACGCCCGGCAGCTTGCCGAGATCGCGGAGGAGGCCGGTGTCGTTGCCGAACTCGGCGACTGGGTGCTGCGCCAGGCGTGCGAGCATGCCACGCGCTGGCCGCGCTCGGTGAAGGTGTCGGTCAGCGTTTCGCCACTGCAGTTCAGCCGCCGCAGCATCATCGAGAGCGTGCTTCAAGCGCTGGCGCAATCGGGCTTGCCGCCGGGGCGTCTCGAGCTGCAGGTGCCCGAGGTCGCGCTGCTGCACGAGAACCGCAGCACCCTGGCGACGCTGCATCAGCTCCGGCAGGTGGGCGTGAACATCGCGCTGGAAGACTTCGGCGTGGGATACGCGTCGCTGGTCAGCCTGCGCGCGTTCCCGTTCGATGCCGTCAAGCTCGACAAGGGGCTGATCGTCGAGGCCGAGCGGAAGGATCAGTCGCGCGCAGTGCTGGAGGCCGTGATCTCCCTGTGCAACAGCCTGGGCATGGTGACGGTCGCCAACGGCATCGATACGTTCGAGCAGCTGGCGCAGCTCAGGCAGTGGCGGTGCGCGCAGGCGCAAGGTCACCTGCTCGGGCCCAATCTGCGCGCTGCCGAGTTCGAGGCGGCAGTGCGTGTGCCGGTTGCGCAGGCGGACGACGTCAATCCAGCGTCCGGCGGAAGCGACGAACTGCCAGTGTCATCGCAAGCAGCATGAGGCCGAGCAGGGCCAGCGCCTCGCCCTGCAGGTCGGCCAGGGTTGCGCCCTTGAGCATGATGCCGCGCACGATGCGGATGTAGTGCGTGAGCGGCAGCGCCTCGCCGAGCCACTGTGCCCACTGCGGCATGCCGGCGAACGGGAACATGAAGCCTGACAGCAGGATGTTGGGCAGGAAGAACATGAACGACATCTGGATCGCCTGCAGCTGGTTCTGCGCGATTGTGGAGAACGTGTAGCCGATCGACAGGTTGGCGGCGATGAACAGCGTCGACAGCGCCGCCAGCAGCGTGATGCTGCCGAGCACGGGCACGCCGAACATGGCAACGCCGAGACCGATGATGAGCGTTGCCTGAATGAAGCCGATGACGATGTAGGGCGCGATCTTGCCGATCATGATCTCGAGCGGCTCGATCGGCATGGCGAGCAGGCTTTCCATAGTGCCGCGCTCCACCTCGCGCGTGACCGACAGCGCGGTGAAGATCAGCATGGTCATGGTGAGGATGGTGCCGAGCAGGCCCGGCACGATGTTGAGGCTGGTGACGCCGGCGGGATTGTAGCGCCGGTGCTGGCGGATCTCGAAGGCGGCCGGCTGTGCGGCGAGCTCGGGCAGGCCGCGGTTGCCGGCGAGGGCGGTCTGCAGGATGCCGTCCAGCGCGCCAAGCGCCGACCCTGCGGCCATCGGATCGGTGGCGTCGGCGACGATCAGCAAGGCCGGCTTGTCGCCGCGCCTGAGGCTGCGCTCGAAGCCGACCGGAACCTCGATGCCGAACAGCACCGTGCCCGAGCGCAGCCAGTGATCCATCTCCGCTTCGGAGCGCGCGACCTTGGTCAGGCGGAAGTAGCCCGTGTTGTCGACGGCCGTGAGGATCGAGCGCGTGACATCGTTCTCCTCGTGCATGAGCACGGCCGTCGGCAGGTGGCGCGGGTTGGTGTTGATAGCGTAGCCAAACAACAGAAGCTGCACGACCGGGATGAAGATCATGGTCGCGAAGGTGAGGCGGTCGCGGCGGAGCTGCACAAACTCCTTGATGAACATGGCCACCGTGCGCGTCAGGGCGCCGGACTGCGGACGGCGGGCTGCGGTGGTGGCTGTCATTGGAAGTTGTCCCGCGATCGGCTCATCAGGTCGATGAACACGTCTTCGAGTGTCGGCGCGGAGTCGCTGAAGGACAGCTCGGGCCGCTTGCGAAAGTCGGCGAGGGCTGCATCGAGCTTGCCTGCGTCACGGCCGGCCACATGCAGCGAGGTCCCGAACGGTGCCACCATGTCGACGCCTGGAATTCCGGTGAGCTTGTCGGCGAGAGATTGCAGGTCGGGGCCGCTCACCGTGTAGGTCTTGAGGTTGGATTGCGCGATCACCTCGGGGATGGTGCCCTGCGCGAGCAGCTCGCCGTAGGCGATGTAGGCGATCTCGTGGCAGCGCTCGGCCTCGTCCATGTAGTGCGTGGAGACCAGCACGGTCATGCCCTCGGCGGCGAGCTTGTGGATCTCGTTCCAGAACTCGCGGCGCGCCTTCGGATCGACGCCGGCGGTCGGCTCGTCGAGCAGCAGCAGCTCGGGCTTGGGAAGAATGCAGGCGCCGAGCGCAAGGCGCTGCTTCCAGCCGCCCGAGAGCGTGCCGGCGAGCTGCTTCTCGCGCCCGGCAAGGCCGAGGCGCTCGATGGCGGCCGCGGCCTGTCGCTCGGGCTCGGGCAGGCAGTAGACGCGCGCGACGAACTCCAGGTTCTCCTGGATGGTGAGGTCCTGATAGAGGCTGAAGCGCTGCGTCATGTAGCCGACGTGGCGCTTGATCTTGTCGCGCTCGGTGAGGATGTCGTAGCCGAGCGCGGTGCCGCGCCCGCCGTCGGGCGTGAGCAGGCCGCACACCATGCGCAGCGTGGTGGTCTTGCCGGAGCCGTTCGGCCCCAGGAAGCCGTAGATCTGCCCGCGCAGCACGCGCATGGAGAGATTGTGGACCACGACCTTGTCGCCGAAGGCCTTGCTCAGGCCTTCGACCTCGACGGCGACGGTGCCGTTGGCGGGCCTAGCGGCGGGCATGGCGCTCACCCGCGTCCTGCAGGGCCACCGAGACCGGCTGGCCGACGCGCAGGTCCTGCGGCTGCTCGGGCGTGGCCTCGATGCGGAACACCAGACGCGCGCGTTCCGCCTCGCTGTAAATGACGGGCGGTGTGAACTCGGCCTGCGCCGAGATGAAGTTGACGCGCGCGACCAGCCCCTTTGCGCAGCCGTCGCAGCCGACCAGAACGCGGTCGCCGATCTTCAGCGTCGGCAGGGCGGCTTGCGGCACGAAGAAGCGGACGCGGACGTTGCCGGGCGGCAGCATCGACACGATCGGGCGGCCGGCCTGCACCGTCTCGCCCTGGCGGAAGTAGATTTCCTGGATCGAGCCGGTGACGGGCGAGGCGACCTTGCGGCGCTCCAGTTTGGTGCGCGCCGAGTTGAGCTTGGCTTCGGCGGTGCGCAGCGCGGATTCGGCATCGTCCGCCGTCTTCTGCGAGCCGACCGCGCGCTTCAGCAGCTCCTTGGCGCGGTCGTAGGTGAGCCGCGCGTTGGCCACCATGGCCTCGTTCTCGGCGACGGCGGCGCGCTGCAGATCGCTGTCGAGCGTGAAGAGCGGCGCGCCCGTTTCGATGGCATCGCCTTCGCGGACCGAGAGAACTTCGACCCGGCCGGCTTCATCGGGACTGACGAAGATCAGCTGGGCCTCGACCCAGCCCTGATAGGTGCGCGCCTCGGAGGGTGCGCGCAGGACATAGTAGGCACCGGCGGCGATGACGGCTGCCGCTGCGGCAACGGCGATACGCTTGGCGGGCGTCATGGGTCGGTCCTCCGGCCGGTAATCAGCCCCAGGTGCGCGTCGAGGAGCTTGGGCATGTCGAGCGGGTGGTGCTTGCCGAACAGGCCATCCCAGGTGACGGCCATCAGCAGCGGCGCGATGATCAGTTGCGGGAAGCGGGCCGCTGCGTCGTTGGTGAACTCGCCCGTTTCAACGGCGCGGCGCGCGACGGCCTGCATCATGGCGATGCCGCGCGAGACGACTTCCCGGTAATAGAACTCGGCGATGCGGGGAAAGCGCGGTCCTTCCGACATGATCAGCCGGAGGACGAGCTTGCGGTCGGTGCCCAGCACCTCCTTCTGGAACAGCGCGAAGAACATGCGCAGCACGTCGGCGGCCTTGACGTCGTGCGCGGTGGCAATGGGACCCATCTGGCCCATGACCGGCGCCACGGCGCTGCGCACCATGGCCTCGAACAGGTCTTCCTTGTCCCTGAAGTAGAGATAGAGCGTGCCCTTGGCGACGCCGGCACGGGCGGCAACCTCGTCGAGGCGCGCCGACTCGTAGCCGTGCTCGGCGAACACGTGCAGGGCGGCATCCAGGATGGCGGCGCGGCGCGCTGCAGCGGCCGGATTTGCTTCGCCCGCGCTTGCCGCTTTGCCGGTCGATGCTGTGGGCTTCTTCTTCGGCGGCGCGGCCGTCGCGCGCGTTCGCTTGTTGGGGGAGCCGCTCATAATTGCTTCCGCATAAAATGACTGACGGGTCAGTCATAAGCGGGAGGCGGGCGCGGTGCAAACCGGCGCTATGCATGACTGACTGGTCAGTCATGCATAGCTTGCTGGAGGCGTCAGCTCCTCAGCCGGTCGCAGGGCACGTCCCAGAAGGAGCGGCCGTATTCGCGATGCGCCTGGCCGCCGCTGAGACCCATGTCTTTCATGGCGGCCTGGTCGAGGCTCATGAGTGCGCGGCGCTCGGCGCGCACGGTCAGCGCCATCGCGATTTTGCGAACGAGGGCACGCATGCGCGTGGTCGGCGCCGCGGGGCGGCTGGGGACTTCGGTCGGACAACAGGTGATGGACGACATGGCCAGCTCCTTTTCTTCCTGCGTGTCGCGTGCTCATAGGGCGGACCCTTGCATAAGGAAATAGAATGTTCTTTATTCCGTGCATCACGAACGATTAAGCAGAGGCCGCGTCTTGCGCCGTGACATCGACATCGCCCTGCTGCGGGCCTTCGTGGCCGTGGTGGAAACGGGCAGCGTCACCGGCGCGGCGTCTCTCCTGAACCTCACGCAGGCCGCGGTCAGCCAGCAGCTGAAGCGGCTCGAGGAGCTGTTCGGGACGGCCTTGTTCGAGCGGCACCACAAGCGCCTCAGCCTCAAGCCCACAGGCGAGCGGCTGATGGCGCACGCGCAGAGACTGATCGCGCTCAACGACGAGGTGTGGAGCACCATGAGCGCGCCGGCCTACGAGGGCGAGGTGCGGCTCGGCGTGCCGCACGACATCGTCGGCCCGTACCTGCCGCCGATCCTGAAGCGCTTCGACCAGGCCTGGCCACGCGTGCGCGTCTCCATGGAGTGCACCAACACGCCGATCCTGCTCGAGATGCTGCAGCAGGGGCAGGTCGATCTCACGCTCACCACCGAGCAGCGCTGCCGCCCCAACGGCGAGACGCTGATGGAGGACGAGCTGGTGTGGACCGGCGCCGTCAACGGCACCGCGCACCTGCGCGATCCGCTGCCGCTGTCGCTCGGTGGGCCGACCTGCGAGTTCCGCCCGAGCGTGCTGAAATCCTTGCGTGACGGCAGCCGCGACTGGCGGCCGGTGTGCGAGGTCAGCAACATGGAGGCGCTGTTTGCCTCGATCCGGGCGGATCTGTCGATCGGCGCCTTCCTGCGCGGCACCATCCCCGACTATCTGCAGGAGGTCGAGGACAGACGCCTGCCGAAGATGCCGAAGTTCCTGGTCAACATGTATCTGCCGCCCGCGCGCCAGAACGAGATCGCCGTCGAGCTTGCCCGCTATATCCGCCAGGAGTTCGCCAGCCGCCTGCGGCGGCCGGCGGTGGTGGATTTCCCCAAGCGCAGCCGCAAGCCGGCAGCCTGGAGCAGGATCGCTTCGGATTGAAGCGCCCTGCCACATGGAAGCGGTCTCGGCCGAAGCGTGAATCCTGCTCTGCTTGACCCTCTGAGAGTGCGATTCACGCTTCAATTGGAAGCTGCGCTTCCATATGAGACGATCGCACTCTAGGCGGACGGCACGCGAAACGATCAGCGCCGGGTCGCCACCAGCAACCAGACGGCAATACCGACGAGCAGCAGCGCGAGGATGCGGCGCACGAGCAGGCTGCGCCGCTCGTTCTCGAGCCACGGCCGCGCTGCGTCGGCGAGCAGCACGATGCTGCCATGCACGGCAGTCGCCACCGCGACATAGATGAGCGACAAGGTGACGGTCTGGCCGATCAGCGGCTTGGTCGCGTCGACGAAGGTCGGCAGCACCGCGACGTAGAACAGTCCTGCCTTCGGGTTGAGCAGGTTGGTGACGAGGCCGCGCGCGAAGAAGCGGGCATGCTGGTCGAAGCCCTCGTCCGCCTTGCCCGGCGATGTCTCGGTCTCGCCACGCCAGCCTTCCCAGGCGAGCCACAGCAGATACAGCGTGCCCGTCCAGCGCAGCGTTTGGTAGAGCACGGGCGAACTGGCGATCACCGCGGTGAGGCCGAGCGCGGCGCCGAGGCCGACGATCAGCAGGCCGAGGGCGACGCCCGCGGTGGCAGCAAGGCCGGCGCGGCGGCCCGCGGTGGCGCTGAGGATGGCGAGATAGGCCATGTTCGGCCCGGGTGTCAGCTCGATCACCAGGCTCGTCAGGGCGAAGCCCAGCGCCGTGTCCCAGGAAAGTCCGAGCATGCTCTCGATATCTCGTATCCCTTCCGCACAATAGCGCGGGAAAGAGAATCGTGAGCGCGACAATGCACGACAGCGTGCCGGCGGGTGTTGCGGCGTTGGGCCTCGTGCTGGTTGCGGATTTCCCTGTAGGTAGGTGGATCAGAGGCCTCGCGCCGGCCGGGCAAATCCGGCATGTCTCGACTGTGGAAGGAATGGCCTGCGCGGCTGCGCTCATGCAGCTGGCGGCCATCCCGGCGCTTGTGCACAGTCTTGGCGGCGGTCGATGACGAACTTCTTCATGCGCGCCCTGCAATCCTGGCGCAGGCGCTGGTGGCGGCCCGATCCTGCGGCGCTGGCGGCCTACGCTGGGCTGCGGCCGCTGGTGATCGTGACCGGCGGCTCGGAAGGCATCGGCCTGGAGCTGGCGCGTCAGTTCGCGCTGCACGGCCACGATCTGCTGCTGATCGCGCGGCGCCGGGAGCTGCTCGATCAGGCCGCCGCGCGCATCAAGGCGGAGACCGGCGTCGACGTGTTCGTGCTGGCGCTGGACCTCACGTCGCCGGGCGTGGTGGAGGCGATCGATGCTGTGCTTGCCGCCCATCGCGCGTACGCCGACGTGGTGGTCAACAACGCGGGGATCGGCCTTTCCGGACCCTTCCACGAGCTTGCGCCCGAGGATGTGCAGCGGCTGGTCGACCTCAACATCGCGGCCCTGACCCGGCTGACGCGGCATTACCTGCCCGCAATGCGCACGCGCGGGCAGGGCGGCATTCTCAACGTCGGCTCGCTCGGCGGATACATCCCTGGGCCGAACCAGGCCGTCTACTACGCCAGCAAGGCCTACGTTCAGTCCCTCACCGAGGCGGTCGCGGCGGAAACCGCCGGCGAGGGCGTTCGCGTGTGCGCGCTCGTTCCCGGCCCTGTGGACACCAAGTTCCACGAGCGCATGGGGGCGGAAACCGCCTTCTACCGCACCTTCATTCCGCCAACCTCGGCGCAGGCCGTGGCCCGCGCAGGCTATCGCGGCTATCGGCTCGGGTGGCGCGTTACGGTGCCAGGCTTGGTAAATCCGTTCCTGGCACTGGCCATGCGCATCTTGCCGCATAGAATTGTGATTCCGATCGTTGGAGTTTTGCTTCAGCAACGAAGGTGATCGCAGCGATGCTCGATACCCTGACGCCCGCAACCGCAGGCGAAGACCGCGCCATCGGCCAGATACCGCCGCTGGAGGGAGACGAGCGCGGCAGGAAGCCGGTGCTTATCGTCCTGCACCAGGAGAACTCCAATCCCGGCCACGTCGGCCAATGGTTCGTGCGCCACGGCTACCACCTCGACATCCGCAAGCCGCGCTTCGGCGAGCCGCTGCCCCCAACACTGGCCGAGCACAGCGGCGTCGTAATCTTCGGCGGGCCGATGAGCGCCAACGACAAGGACGCGTTCGTTCGCACCGAGATCGACTGGCTCAAGGTGCCGCTCGCCGAGAAGGCGCCGTTCCTCGGCATCTGCCTCGGCGCGCAGATGCTGGCCGTGCACCTCGGTGCCAAGGTCGGCTTCGATCCGCAGGAGCGCGCGGAGATCGGCTACTACCCGCTTGCCGCGACGGAAGCCGGCCGTACGCTCGCGTTCCCCGATCACGTCTACCAGTGGCACCGCGAGGGCCTCGAGCTGCCGCGCGGCGCGGAGTTGCTCGCGACCTCCGACGGCGCCTTTCCCAACCAGGCTTTTTCCTATGGCGCGTCGGCATTTGGCGTGCAGTTTCATCCAGAGATCACGTTCGCGCAGGTGCACCGCTGGTCCGGTCACAACACCACGCGGCTGGAGATCAGGGGCGCGCGCGCCCGCCAGCAGCACATCGACGGACATGTGATGCACGGCGCCAACGTGCGCGCGTGGCTCGACCGATTTCTCACGCGCTGGGTGGCGCGAGAATTTTCGTCGCAAATGTCGAATGTCGCCGCGACGTAACACAATCGCAACACAAGACGTGCTTGTATAGGACCCGCGCTGAGGCAACTGTAATTGCGTACCACGGCGCATGGCACGGCCGGATGTGTTTGCGTTCAGGCCGTGCCGCTGTTTCTCCTCACCCACCAGCGCGTCATCCCCGCGAATGCGGGAATCCAACTCCACACTCCAAGTTTGTGGCTGGATCCCCGATAGCCTCGCGAGGCTCGGCTTCGAGGATGACGGAGCGAGCGTGCAGCGAAACGTCAATTGTTGAACAACTTCTCCGCCAACCGCCGCGCCAGCACGCCGGCGACGCGCCGGCGATAGTGGCCGGGCGTGAACGTCGTCTTCATCGACATGATCTGGTCGCGCACGAGATCGTCGAGGCCCTTGACGACGCGCGCATCGAGCTTGCCGCCGCAAAGCGCGCGCGTGCCGTCGAGCAGAACCGGCCGCGGATTGGTGCCCGTGATGGCCACGCGCAGGTCGGCAAGCGTGTCGCCGTCGCGCCTGAGCGCCACCGCCACGCCGGCGACAGGATACTCGATCGACTTGCGAATTCTGATCTTGTCGTAGGCCGAGCGCAGGCCGGAAACGCCTTTGGCGCGCACACCGACAACGAACTCGCCTGGCTTCAGCGCGAGGTAATGTTTGCCGTCGCCCGTGCCCGACCCGTCATGGCGCGCATGCCCGATGTAGAGGTCCTTGAGCGGCATCGTGCGCCGCCCCTTGGGATGGGCAACGTCCACCTCGGCATCGAGCGTCATCAATGCGGGCGCCAGGTCGCCGCTGTAGGTGGCGAAGCACACGCCGCGGCTCTTGGGCGCGACGTGGCACATGTCGCCCACCGTCTTGAGACAGTGATTGTTGGCGGACCGCCACCATTCGCTCTGGTTGTAGAAGATGCAGCGCGTGTCGAGGCAGATGTTGCCGCCCACCGTGCCCATCTGGCGATGCGTCGGCCCGGCGATGGAGGCCGCCGCCTGCGCCACCACCGGATAATGCGCCAGCACGCCCGCATGTTCCGCCACCTCGGCCAGCGTTGCCGACGCGCCGATCTCGAGCCGGCCCGCGTCGGCGTGGATGGCGCGCAGCTCGGCCACGCCCGTCATGTCGATCAGCACCGGCGGCGCGACGATGCCGCGGCGGATGTTGACCACGAGATCGGTGCCGCCGCCGAGCAGTTGCGCCTCAGGGTTGGCCTTGCGCGCTTCCAGCACCGCGTCGAGAGACGCGGGCTTCACCAGCGCAAATTCTGATACTGCTTCCATCAGCTTGTCATCCTCGGGCTTGTCCCGAGGATCCATCGTTCTGCAAACGCCCGAGCAAGCTGAAGGATGGATGGTCGGGACAAGCCCGACCATGACAACCCGAACTCAGCCATAGGCTGCAACCACCTGCGGAACGACATCAAGTAGCTCCTCCCCGTTTGCCGCGCGTGGCCCGCTCGCGCTTGTCGAAGGCCGCGAACACGCGGTCCGGCGTCACCGGCAGGTCGTTGAATCTAAGCCCGGTCGCATCTGCAATCGCATTGGTCAGCGCCGGCAGGAACGCGGCGAGCGAGCCTTCGCCCGCCTCCTTGGCGCCGAACGGCCCGTGCGGGTCGTTGCTCTCGACGATGCCAACCTCCATCGGCGGCGAATCCTGGATGGTCGGCACGCGGTAGTCGAGCATGTTGGCCGTCACCAGCAGGCCGTCGTGATAGGCGACCTCCTCGCTCATGGCCTGGCCCATGCCCATCCACACCGAGCCCTGGATCTGGCCCTCCACCGTCAGCCGGTTCAGCGCCTTGCCGCAGTCGTGCGCCACCCACACCTTGTCGACCGTGACCTCGCCGGTCTCCTCGTCGACGGTCACCTCCACCACCTGCGCGGAATAGCTGTAGCCCATGGTGCCGCCGATGGCGGCGCCGCGATATTTCTTCCCGCCGTGCGATTCCGGAATGGTGGAGTAGTTGCCCGTCACGGTGATGGTGCCGTCGTCCTTCAGCGCCTCCGACACCACCTCCTCGAAGGTCAGCCCCTTGTCCTGCGCACCGGCGCGGTAGATCTCGCCCAGGCACTCGATGTCGCCCGGCTCGGCATCGAGCCTGCGCGCCGCAGCCGCGATCATCAGCGCTTTGAGCTTGTTGGCCGCATCGATGGCCGCATTGCCGACCAGGAAGGTCACGCGCGAGGAATACGAGCCGTTGTCCTTCGGCACTACCTCGCTGTCGCCCGAGACGATGCGCACCCGGCCGATGTCGAGGTTCATCACCTCGGCCACCGTCTGCACCAGGATGGTGGATGAGCCCTGGCCGATCTCGGCCGCGCCCGTCAGCACTACGATGGAGCCGTCGAAGTCGAGTTTCAGCTTCACGGTGGCGTGCGGCTCGCCCGTCCAGTTCACGGGTTTCGACGCGCCGGAGATGTAGTGCGAGCAGGCGAAGCCCAGGCCCTTCTTCTTGCCCGGGCCCGGCGCGGCGAGCTTGCCCTTGCGCGACTTCCAGCCGCTTTTTTCCTCAACGAAGTCGACGCACTCGGGCAGGCCGTAGCTGTTCACCATCAGGTCGTTGTCGGTGAAGGTCGGCGCTTGCAAGTAGTTCGCGCGCCGCACGGCCAGCGGGTCGAGGCCCATCTCGGCCGCCATCTCGTCGAGCAGGCTCTCGAAGGCGAAGCGCACGTCGACGGTGCCATGACCGCGGAAGGCGCCGCACGGCGGCGTGTTGGTGAGCACCCGCTTGCCGGTGTACCTGACGTTCTTCAGGTCGTAGATCGCGTAGATCATCGAGCCGGCGTACAGGATCGTCACCACGCCGTAGCCCGAATGCGCGCCGCCGCGCTGGATCACGTCGCACGCCACGCCCGTGATCTTGCCCGCTTTGGTCAGGCCCATCTTCAGCCGGATGTCGGTCTCGGGCCGCCCGCGATGCGTGATGAAGGTGTCCTCGCGGTTGATCACCATGCGCACCGCGCCGCCGACCTTGCGCGCCAGCAGCGCCGCGATCAGCTCCACGTTGAGGCATTCCGTGCGGCAGCCGAAGCCGCCGCCGACGAACGGCTTCACCACGCGGATGCGCGACATGTCCATGCTCAGAATCTGCGACAGCATCAGGTGCACGTAGTAGGGCACCTGCGTGGAGGCATGCACCGTCATGCGGTCGCGCACCGCGTCGTAGTCGGCGACCGCCGCGTGCATCTCCATCTGGTTTTGCGCGACTTCCGCGCAGTTGTAGGTTGCCTCGCGCACCAGGTCGGCGGCGGCGAAGGCGTCCGCGGCATTGCCGAGCTCGAAGTCCACCTGGCGCTCGAGATTGCCGGGCTTCTTCTCGTGCAGCTGCACCGCATCGGGCGCCATCGCGTCGGCCGCCGTGTAGTAGGCGGGCAGCTCGTTCACCCGCATTTTGATGAGCCGGATGGCCTTGTCGGCGGTCGCTTCGTCGATGGCCGCAACGGCGGCAACCGGCTCGCCCTTGTAGCGCACCTTGCCGCGCGCCAGCGGATACTCGTTGCGCGCAATCGGCAGCACGCCGAACGGCCGTTCGCAATCCTCGCCCGTCACGATCGCCAGCACGCCCGGCAGCGCCAGCGCCTCCGCCGTATCGACGGCAATGATCTCCGCATGCGCATGGGGGCTGCGATAGATGCGCCCTGCCAGTGTCCCCGGCGCGATGAAATCGGCCGTGTACTTGGCGCGGCCCGAAACCTTCTCCGGCCCGTCCACCATCGGCACGTACCCGCCGATGGGATGCCCGATCGGCGCCTTGCGCGGCGTCTCGTTCATGGGCTGGCCTTCCGTATCGTCATTCCCGCCAAGCGAAGCACAGAGCGGGAATCCAATTGCGGACTCTGCGTGTGAAATTGGGTACCCGCTGAACGTCCTATCGAGTTCGCGGGAATGCTGACAGCAGCGCTCCTCACACCGCAGGTCTTGCCACGAAATGCACAGTGCGCACGCGCCGTGCCTCCCCGGCGTGACAGCCGCAGGTGCGACGGGTACGCGGGTGCCTCATCGGCAACCGCGGAGCGCAGCAGCGCTCCAGGAGACCCGCGCGGGTCTCCTCGGAACCTGTCTCCAGGCTCCAGGGCCTCACGGCCCGGGGGTTGCCTTACGGCACCCGCGTGACGGCGGTTTCTGTCCCGAGCGCCCTTCGGTTTTCCGCCTGATGCTCGCCATGCGAAGCAGCAGGCGGTCCACCTGTAGCCACCAAAGGCGGTCAGCGGCTCCACGCCATTGCTGGCGCTTTCACCGCTAACGGTCGGCTCGGGCCTCCCGGATCTCGAGGCTTCCGCAGCTCTACCTTCCGGGCGCCGGTCCTGGCCACGGGGAGGACGGAGTGCACCCCGCGTCCCGTCGCAAGCCAGCGACGGGCCGTAGCATGACACAGCCGGGAGAGGCGGGGATAAGCGGCACCTTCTGTCATCCTGGAATTCGCCCCAGGCCAATACCCGGGACCCAGGGGCTTCGAGAAACGCGGCCGCACTTGTAGTCCCGGGTCCCGGCTCTCGCTCTGCTCGGCCCGGATGCCACCCCTCGCTCATGGGCTTGCCGCCTCGCCGCGTGCCAGCAGAGCGGAGGCGTGCTGCACCGCCTCGATGATCTTCACGTAGCCCGTGCAGCGGCAGATGTTGCTGCCCAGCGCCTCGCGGATCTCGCTTTCGCTCGGCTTGGGATTGCGGCGCAGAAGCCCGGCCGAGGCCATGATGAAGCCCGGCGTGCAGTAGCCGCACTGGGAGCCGAGCTTTTCGTGAAACCCGCGCTGCACGGCCGATAGCGCGCCGCCCTTGCCGAGCGACTCCACCGTATCCACGCGCTTGCCCGACACCGTCGCCGCCAGCGTCAGGCAGGAGAGCACCGGTTTGTCGTCCACCAGCACCGTGCAGGCGCCGCACTCGCCGCCGTCGCAGCCCGTCTTGGTGCCCGTCAGGCCCGCGGTCTCGCGCAGGTAATCGAGTAGCAGTCGGTTGCCCGGCACCGCGTCCGTGCGTTTTCTGCCGTTGAGGGTCAGCTCGACAACTGATGCCATCGCAGGCCGGTCCTCCGTGACAAAGCGGTTCTAGGCGCCGCAAATTTGGAATGCTTATAGGTCGAAATCGATGGGGACACCAATCAATTTCACCTCAAACCAACACCCCGCGCGCCGTTGACATGGCCCCGCACGGCACCTAGCTAACCCGGACCGAAAAATTCGCCCGCGCCGGCTGCCGCTGCTGCCCGTTTTCGCGTTCTTGCGGCCGCGCCAGACGCCTCGTCCCCGCGCCCCGTGGCGCTTGCCAACAGAAGGCGCTCATGCAGTTGCGACCGCGCGACCCCGACGCCGTCATTTCGATCGCCGGGCTGTCCAAGACCTACGCGTCCGGCTTCCACGCGTTGAAGGATGTCAGCCTCGACATCAGGAAGGGCGAGATCTTCGCCCTGCTCGGCCCCAACGGCGCCGGCAAGACCACGCTCATCAGCATCGTGTGCGGCATCGTCACGCCCACGTCCGGCAGGGTCACCGTCGGCGGCCACGACATCCGCTCCGATTTCCGCGCCGCCCGCTCCATGATCGGGCTGGTGCCGCAGGAGCTCACCACCGACGCCTTCGAGACGCCCTGGGCCACGGCTTGTTTCAGCCGTGGCCTGTTCGGCAAGCCGCGCAATCCCGCACACATCGAGAAGGTCCTCAAAGACCTCTCCCTGTGGGACAAGAAGGACGAGAAGATCATGACGCTGTCGGGCGGCATGAAGCGGCGCGTGCTCATCGCCAAGGCGCTGGCGCACGAG
The DNA here is from genome assembly GCA_902826255.1 of uncultured Hyphomicrobiales bacterium. Taxonomy (GTDB): domain Bacteria; phylum Pseudomonadota; class Alphaproteobacteria; order Rhizobiales; family Hyphomicrobiaceae; genus AWTP1-13. The sequence continues at coordinate 30,896 of CADEEC010000023.1, forward strand.
CCCGAGATCCTGTTCCTCGACGAGCCCACCGCCGGCGTCGACGTCGAGCTGCGCAAGGACATGTGGGCGGTCGTGCGCAAGCTGCGCGACAGCGGCGTCACCATCATCCTCACCACCCACTACATCGAGGAAGCCGAGGAGATGGCCG
>CADEEC010000024.1:0-23928 GCA_902826255.1 uncultured Hyphomicrobiales bacterium
TGGGCCTTCTCGCAAGGCCTGCTGCTCGATGCCGTGCTGCCGATCATGACGAGCTCGGCCGCCTACGTCTTCGGCACGGGCTATCTCTATTACGAGGCGGAGGACGAGCGGAACCGTGGCCGGGCCGCGCTGCATCGCATAGCGAGGGAGATGGAAGCGGCGGCCCAGATCCAGCGTACGTTTCTTCCGAAGGAAAGCCCGTCCGGACCTATGGATCATACCTTCGAAGTGTTCGCGATCATGCAACCCGCCAAGGAGGTGGGGGGCGATTTCTACGATTACTTCTTGATCGGCGACAGCAAGCTCGCGCTGGCCATCGGAGACGTTTCGGGCAAGGGTGTGCCCGCTGCGCTTTTCATGAGCGTGTCGCGCACGGTGCTTCGCGCCATCGCCTTTGAAGGCGGAGAGCCCGGGGCCGTCCTCTCCAAAGTCAATGGCATCCTCGCGCGGGACAACACCGAGACGATGTTCGTGACGCTCTTTTACGCCGTCCTCGATCTGCAATCGGGCGTGCTCACGTTCTCGAGTGCCGGGCATGATGACGCGCTGCTTCTCAGTCGCGCCGCAAGCAGTGAATCGCTGGGTTTCATGGGGCCAGCCGTCGGCTTGGTGGATGACGTGGCTTACCCGACCGCCACTCGCACGCTCGCGCCAGGCGATACGCTCCTGCTTCTCACCGACGGCATTACCGAAGCCTTCAATGCCGATGGGCACGTCTTCACTTCGGAGCGCGTGGTCAAAACGCTGGTGGAGCAACCGCACACGAGCGCGTCGGACACGGTTCGATTCCTGAGCGACGAGGTCACGCGCTTCTCGGCAGGAACCGAGCAATCCGACGACATTACGTGTGTGGCCCTGCGGTACAAGGGGCAGGCAGCTCACAGGTGATGCGCAGGTGATTGCGCTTGCAAAAGCGCGAATAGTCGAGGCGCTTGGCGCGCTCTTTGACCAACGCGATCCCGAAGCCGCCCGGCTCGCCGGTCATGAGATCGCGGTCTTTCTGAACGCGCCAGCCCCGGAGATCGAAATAAGTCCCATTGTCGATGATGGTCGCGATGGCGCGTGTTTTGTCCAGTTGAATGCGAACCGTTATCCAAGGCTTAGCGATTCCCCGGAAGCCATAGCTGATGGCGTTCGCCAGCACTTCGTTGACACACAACTTGAGGTCCGCAGCCAGCGGCTTGGCGATGCCGGCACGGATGCACTTCTCGTCAAACCATGCGTTGAACCGAGACACGTCTGCAGGCGTAGGGGCGAGGCGGATGCGATCGGCAACCGTCATTTATTGCACTCTGCAATCGCGGTGGCTTGATCCGCGACAACAGGAATGATGGTGTCGATTCCGGTGGAACGAAGAACGCGCTGTGCTTCGTCCGTGGGAGCAAAGAGGGCGAGGACGCCCTTGTTGGCACGGATCGCTCGCGCCGCTTTCAGCAACACGCGAATGCCGACGGACGCGAGGAAGGTGACGCCGGCAAGATCAACGATAACCTTGCTGTGTTTTGCGGAGAGGGTGTGTAACGGGGTTTCGATCTCGCCTGCCCCGGCAATGTCCAGGGCGCCCGTCAACTTCACGAGCAAAACCTCACCGGGCAGGCTGAATTGCTCGAGGCGCATGATTTCTCCCGGTCGGTCGCAGCCGCCAAGCCGGCTTCTTCTGAACGCAACCTCCGCTAGAGTTTCCCGCAACGCCCCGAAGATCGCAAGCGTGCCGTTTGGGCTAGCGCACGGGACTGCTCGGGGACGGCGCGCTCCTGTAGCGCATCGATTGCAGGGCGAACGTCGCGACCAGGATCAGGCCGGCCGCGACGAGCCATAGAGCCTCGTTGCGGACAATCGACAGGGCCACGAGCACGGAGGCGGCGAGGAACAGTGCCAGGTCGAAGATCGTCGCCTGTGTGACCCCGTAGCGCTGTGCAAAGGCGCTCAGCGCAACAGTGCCTATGGCCCAGGCCGCCATCGGAACGATCAGGTCGAATGGCGACTGCGCAAACCCGAGCAACGCAGCGTGGTACACGAAAATGAAAGGGATCAGCACCGGACCGACCATGAGCCGCATGGACGCCGCACATGTTCGCCAGAAACCGGCGTTGGCGATACGGCTCGCCACCTGAGCCGCCTCAGCCGCGGGCGGCGTGACGGCTGCGAACACCGCGAAGTAGAAGGCGAACATGTGCGCGGCTTCGGGTGCGACACCGATGCGGGTCAGGGCCGGCACCAGCATGATGGCAACCATGATGTAGGCTGCCACCGTTGGCAGGCCGATGCCGAGCACCAGCGCGGCGATCGCCACCAGGACCAGGCCGAACAGGAGATTGCCGCCGACGAGCACTGCCACCGCGCTTGCGAACTTGGGCGCCATGGCGGTGGTGATGAGCGATTGAGCGAGTAGCGACGTGACTGCCATCACCACGCCGAGCGCGGCACCTTGCCGGGCACCGCTGATCAGCCCCGCGCCGATACGCGAGAAAGCGGCCTTGAAGCCCTCGGAGCTACGCCATGTCGTCGGCCGCAGGAACGTCATCGCGCAGATCGAGGCGATCGCGAAGATGACGGCAGTTGTCGGCGAGTATGCCTGAAGCAGAAGTATGGTGAGGACGGTGAGCGGGACCAGGAAAGGCAGGAGCTCTGCAAGAATGGCCGAGCCATCGACGGGCTCGATGATGCGCTGGATGTTGTTCCTGCGCACGAGGAAGGCGACGCCGATAAAGACCGAGGCGTAGTAGAGGATGGCGGGGATCAGCGCCATCGCTGCCACCTCGATGTAGGGTATACCGAGATTTGCCGCCATGACGAAGGCACCCACACCCATGACAGGCGGAAGAATTTGCCCGCCGCAGGAGGCGATGGTTTCGATTCCGCCAGCATCCTCGGGCTTGAAGCCCTGCTTCTTCATGGAGGGGATCGTGAACGCGCCGGCAATGGCGACATTGGCGACCGTCGCCCCCGTTACGGTGCCGAGCAAGGAGCTGGAGACGACCGCGCCGGCGGCGGCGCCGCCGCGCATGAAGCGGCTGAACCAGTTGCCGAGCTCGAAGAACAGCCGCGTGACACCCGTGGTCTCGAGCAGCGCGCCGAAGATCATGAAAAGAAAGATGACGTTGGCGGATATCGGCGTGACCTGTCCGAAAATGCCCGAGGCACCGTTCGAGATGAGGAACGTCATCGCGTAGTCGAACGAGGGGTGCGCCGAGGCGGCGAGCGGACCGGGCAGGTAGCTGCCGAAGAAGAAGTAGGCCAGGCTCGCAATGCCGAAGCCGGCGACCACACCACCCCATTCGAGCCAGCAGAGCACGATGGCTGCCACGATGATGGCGACACCGGCAACCATCTGCCCGGTCGTCAGGCCGATGCCAAAACGGATGTCGATATCGTCGGCGTTGACGAACAGATACGGCGTTGCCACCACTGCAAGCAGCAGGGCAATGATCGAGAGCCATCGCCGCACCAGACCAGGATTCTGTGCCTGCGCGAGCGCGACGAGCAGGCAGACGATACCGACGTGCAGGATGGCGTGCTCGCCAACCGTCCACGGCCGCCAGAATGCATAGGCGAAGTGATAGATCGCGGCCAGAAACGCCAACCCGCCGACAATCCAGTCGCCCACTCGTTTCACGGTGATACCTTTCGCCGAGCGTCGCACCGGCCCCGTGCATTGGGGCCGGTGCGGAGACGGTCGCGATGCTCGCGGCTACTTGAGGGGGCCGGTTTCCTTGAACGCGCGGGCGGCGCCCGGATGGAGATCAGCCTCGGTCCAATCGCCGAGCAGGCCTTCGCGCGAGGCGATGACGTTCAGCATCGCGTCGTACTCGGGGAACTTGCCGGCCTTCTCGATCACGAACTTGGTGATCTTGTAGGCGAGGTCCTCGGGGAAATCCTTGTGCACGCCAAGCGCGGCCGGCGAGAACACCCACTTCACGGTGCCGGAAGCCTCAGCCTCGGGAACCGCCTTCGGACCGATCTCGATGGCGCGGAAGGGCGCGCCGGCAGCCGCCGCCTTCTTGAAGTCTTGGTCATCGAAGCCGACCAGATGGATCTTGCGGCCCGAGGCGAAGAGCTGCGTCACCACGCCGGGCTTGAAGGTCCGCGAGCCGTCCGGTGAAACCACAAGCTGCGTGATCACGGACTGGACGCGTCCCTCCGCCATCGCGTCGTGCGATGGATCGGTGCCCATGAACTCCATGTTCACCTTCACGTTCGGCAGGCCGGCCTTGAAGAAGAGCTTGGGCAAACCGCCCCAGTGCGCCTGGCTGATCTTGCCGAGCGCCAGCCGCTTGCCGTCGAGGTCCTTCGCCGTCTTGACGGCGGGGTCGGTCGAAAGGATGCCAATTGCCCCATAGAAGCCGTTGAAGAGGATTTTTACCTGCTTGCGCACATCGGGGATCGGCTTGTCGAAGAACGGCGCCACGCCGCTTTCGGCATAGGCGTAGTCGAGCAGGCTCGTGCACCCGATGGATGAGCGCCACTGCTCCTGCTTGAGCATGTTCACGGTCACGGCCGTCGAGCCCGGGCCCTCCGAGTTGATCACCTTGATCCCTTGCAGGCCTTGCCGTGTCATGTCCTGGACGGCGTTGCCCATGACATACATGATCGACCCGAACGGCGCGCAGCGAAGTGCGACCTCCTTGTCCTGTGCGCGTGCGGCCGTTGCGAAGACGGTGGCTGCTGAAAGCAGTGCCACTGCGCAGCCGCCCCATTGCAGCAGGCGTTTGCCATGTTGAACCATAACGTTTCTCCCAAACTGGTGTTGGCGGGCTCCCTTCCTTGGAGCCCGCTTGATCACATCGACATGCCGAAGCGGCTGATGATCGTCTCGCGCACGTCGAGCACCTCCGATGAGGTGAGTTCCCCGGACGCCACCGAAACCACATAGGCAAAGAGCCCGTTGCCTGCGTCCTCGATGCGCTCGTTGCGCTCCAGGATGCCGGTCACCTCGTAGTCGATGTTGTCGGCGAATGTTTCGGCCGTGTTGCGATTGCCGGTCACCTTGATGATGGTGCTCACCGGATGTCCGATAGGGTTGCCGACGCCGGTAGAGAACACGACCATCTGGCACCCGCCCGCGGCAAGCGCGGTCAGGTTCTCGACGGCCGGTGCCGGTGCTGCCATGAAATGCAGTCCTGCCGCTTTCGGTTGCTCGCCGTAGCTCAACACGCCGACCAGCGGACTTTTGCCGGCCTTCGCCATGGCGCCCAGCGCCTTCTCCTCGATCGTCGTGAGGCCGCCGCGGATGTTGTCCTGCGAGGGGTTGCTGCCACGCAGATCGATGCCCTGGTCGACGATCTCTTTCTCGAGCGCGGCCACCTCATGCAGGAACCGCTTCTTGGTTGCGGCATCCTTGGCGCGCTGCGCGAATAGCTGCTCGGCGCCAAAGAACTCGGACGTCTCGGAGATGATCACCTGGCCGCCAGCCGCCACGATCCGATCCGCGACGATACCGACGGCGGGATTGGACGAGAGCCCCGAGGTGGTGTCGGAGCCGCCGCATTCCACGCCGATCCGCAGCTTGGAGATGGGATACTCGCGCGACCGGATCTTGGACACCTCGCGCACCATGCGGGCGGCCATGCGCGTGCCCTCGGCGATGGCGTTGATGGTGCCGCCGGCAGGTTGGACGTTGACGAACTCGACCGGCTTGCCGGATTTTTTTATCCGCGCCACCAGCTCTCCGGTGGTGATCGGCTCCAGCCCGATCACCACGACGCCGGCTACGTTGGGATTGAGGCACAGCCCCGCCATCACGCTGAGCGTGATCTCGCGGTCACGGCCGAGCTGGCCGCGCAGGAACAGTCCCGGCAGCAGCACGGTGCCGCTGACGGCGGATGCCACTGCACGGGCGACCGGGTTGGAATTGTCCATGACAGAGGCGATGGCGACCACGTTGCGGGTGCCGACCGACCCGTCCGCGCGCTCGTAGCCTATGAACGTCTGCATCAGCGACCCTCCTCGACATCGCCGCGACCGCGAAGGGCCTCGACGTTCTGCACATGCACGTGATCGCCGGGCCGGATGTCCGATGTCGCCCGCCCAATCACCTGGCCGTATTTCAGAATCTCTGCGCCCTTGGCGATCGGGCGAACGGCACATTTGTGACCGAACGGCACGTCGGCCCTGAGCTCGATCTTGCTGCTCCCCTCGCCCGTCAACTGCACGGGCTCGGCGGCGCGGCCCGGATCGATGAGGGTCGCGACGTTGTCGTTTGGATGGAGGACGATGGCTCTCAGCATAGGGTCTCCTCGTCTCTGATGTCGGTCATCCGATTGCTCCGGGGAACGGCAGGCTGTGCTCGCTGGCGAGCTGTTTCAGGTCGTCCGTGATGTCTGCCGGCAGCTGAAGTCCCTCGGCGGCGGCCTGGGTTTCCGCGTCATGCGCGCGTTCGCCGGGGATGCGTGCCGATCGACCGGCCGATTTGTAGTGGCCGGTCCATGCCGTCACATGCGCGTCGTAGGCCGCACGGCCGATCATCAGGTCGGGGTTGAAGACGAGGAACAGCGCGTTCAAGTGCCCCGAGGCGCTGCGCACCTGACCGCCCTTGTTCATGCTCGATTCAAACGGCCGGCCGGAGAGGCTGCCCGCCAGCAGCTCGACGATAATGGAGACGCCCAAGCCCTTGTGACCCGCGAACGGGAGCAGCGCCCCCTTCAGTGCCGCGGCGGCGTCCGTCGTCGGGCTTCCGGCTTCATCCACGGCCCATCCCTCGGGGATCGGCTCGCCCGTACGCGCCGCGCGCAGAATGTTGCCGCGCGCCGCCACCGAGCAGGCCATGTCGACCACGATCGGCGGACCGTTGCTGCGCGGCGCGGCGATGGCGAAAGGGTTGTTGCCGAGCATCGGCCCATTGGCGCCCGGCATGGCAATGATGGGCGGCGTCGCCTGCAGGACAAGGGCAACCCGCCCGGCTTCGGCTGCCCGCAGCACAAGGATGCCGAGCGCCCCCAGGTGCCCTGTGTCGCGCAACATGAGACCGATGAGAGGCTGCGCGGCCGTCGCCTCCACGGCGCGATCGACCGCAGCCGTGCCGGCGACCTGGCCCAGCGCCGCATGGGCTTCGACGACACCATAGCTGCCGTTGATCTCGGTCTTGAGCTCGGCGGCCGGCGCGACCTCACCGGAGGCCAGTTTCTCAAGGTAGCTGCGCAGCCGCATCAGGCCGTGCGTGCGGAACCCGCGCGCGTCGGTGCGCACCAGGACACCGGCCGTCACGTCCGCCGCATCTCTTGGGACGCCGGCGCGCTCCAGAACGGCGGAGCACCAGGCGGTGACCGCGGGCAGCGCGTAACGCTGGGGCTGGTCGTCAGACATCGGGACACGCCCACGCATGCAGACCGGCGGGACGCGGGCCGCTGACCACCATCTGCTCTATAGCAGACATACTCATACCCGGCGCTTCCCCGTGCTCAATCGTTATTTTAAGGCTAGTGCCGTTCAGATCGCAGCGCAAGTGCTATATAGCAGTTGGTTGGAAGTGTCCCCTGTTCCGCGGGGGCATGTTGGACTAGCTTCGGGGCGATGGCAGCACATGAGGGTGTCTCGCGGGCGCGGCATGGCAAAGGATGACGACAGGAACGGGCGCCGCACCAAGACGGAAGCCATCGCCGACGAGATCATCGACAGCATCGTCAGCGGCAAGCTGCAACCGGGCGACCGCATCGATTCGGAGCGGGGCCTGACGGCCAAGTACGGGGTCAGCGTCGGCACCGTGCAGAAGGCGCTGACGGATCTCGAGCATCGCGGCATCGTCGTGCGCGAGCACGGGCGCGGCACCTTCGTCGCCCAGGAAAACAAGACCATCGACTCCCGCTTCGTGCGGTTTCACGACCGCGACGGCCAGATGCTGCCGCTCTACATCCACCTGCTGTCGGTACGTCGCATCGCCGCCGACGACCACCATGTCCGGTTCTTCGGCCGCCGCCGCAAGCTGGCCCGCATCGACCGCATCATCAACGTGGGCGGACGCTTCGATGTGTTCAGCGAGTTCGTGCTTGCGAGCGAAGCCTACGACAGGCTTGCCAAGGACGCGCCCGAGAGCCTGTCCCGCAACGTGCGGCAGGCCATCGCCGACCGGTTGATGCTGCCGACGGTGCGCGTCGAGCAGGAGATAGACTTTCAGAGCTGGCCGGAGCGCGTGACCTCCGCCCTCGGTCCGTCGAAAGGCGGCACCGGTTTTGTCATGGACGTGCGGGCGTTCACGCTCAATGACCGGCCGCTTTTCTACCTGCGCATGTTCGCGCAGCCGTTCGTGGGCGCCTCGCTCGTGATCGAGCGCTAGCGGACGGAAGGCTGCGCCGCGTTACAGGCGCACGGCGAGAAGCCGATCGACCTCGCGCACGAGGTCCTTGAGATGGAACGGCTTGGAGAGGACGCGGGCGTCCTTGACGACCTTGCTGTCGGTGTTGAGCGTCACCGCCGCGAAGCCGGTGATGAACATGATCTTCAACTTGGGGTCGATCTCGCTGGCGCGGCGCGCGAGCTCGATGCCGTCCATCTGCGGCATGACGATGTCGGTGAGCAGGAGCGTGAAGGGCTCCTCCTGCAGGCGTGCGTAGGCTTCCTTGCCGTTGGCGAAGCTTGCCACTTCGTAGCCCGCCTTGATCAGCGCGCGCTCGATGAAGCCGCGCATGGACTCGTCGTCCTCAGCCAGCAGGATGCGCAGGGCCGGCACGCGGGATGGTTTAGCAGTCATTGCGATCGCTGGTCCGGGTTAACGACGGCGTGAGGCGGCGATGATCCCAACGTTAGATCACTCAGCGCGGTTGCCAGGCAAATCTGGCGCTAATTTGGTAAACGGGCAATGAAGGGATTGTTTGTGTTATGCGTCTCTCGGCGCATGGACAGCAGCCGCGGCGCTTGGCAGAGTGCGCGCCGTGCCGTGCACTGCGGGCCTTCAATCTTCGGAAATCGCCGACCAAATGTCTGAGAGCGAACGCGCTTCGATCCTGGCTGAGCTGTCGCCGCCGTTCACGCTGTACAAGCCTGACGAGCAGCTGACGCCTGTGGTGTTCTGCTCGCCGCATTCGGGCAGAATTTATCCGAGGGCGTTCCTGGAGTCGTCGCGCCTCGATGCGATGACATTGCGCAAGTCCGAAGACTGCTTCGTCGACGAGTTGTTCGAGCCGGTGGTGGGCCTGGGCGCGCCGCTGATCGCAGCCCGGTTTCCCCGTGCCTATCTCGACGTCAACCGCGAACCGTATGAGCTCGATCCGGAGCTGTTCGATGGCCGGTTGCCGGCGTTCGCCAATACGCAATCTGCGCGTGTCGTCGGCGGCCTGGGGACGATCGCGCGGGTGGTTGCCGACACCGAGGAGATCTATCGCGCGCGCCTGCCGATCGGCGCTGCGTTCGAGCGCATCGAGCGGCTGTACGCCCCGTTTCATGGCGCCCTCGCCGAGTTGCTGGAGACGACGCGCCGGCGGTTTGGCGTCGCCGTTCTGATCGATTGCCATTCGATGCCGTCGGCGTCGATCGGCTATCCGTCCGGCGGGCGGCCTCATTTCGTGCTGGGCGACCGCTTCGGGGCGTCCTGCGATGCCAAGCTCACGCGCTTCATGCGCGAGGTGCTGCAGCGGGGCGGTTTCGAGGTGCAGGTGAACCGGCCCTATGCCGGTGGGTTCATCACCGAGCACTATGGAAGTCCGGGCCACGGCGTGCATGCCCTGCAGATCGAAATCAACCGGGCGCTCTACCTCGACGAGGCAAGCTTCACGAAGAACAGGGGATTTCCAAAGCTCAGCCGGGCGCTTTCCGACATGACAAAGCGCATTTTCGACGCCCTGCCGGTGCTGCTCGAGGGCCGCGCGGCGGCGGAATAGCGAAAACTGTATTATTGCATCGCAAAAATTCTGAAAGCGCCGGACCGCCGTAAACGGGGTGGCCGGAAGCTCTGACCCCCGCATGCAACGCGGTAAGCCGTGCAGACCACTAACAGTCTGCCATCAGAAAAGAAAAAAGGGCCGCTCGGGGATACCGATCGGCCCAAGTCTAGGGAGGAAACGCCCAAGGAGGGCAACAAGACCGTCTCCGGCCTTGCAGAGGGGAATTTAAAGGTGCGCCGCACAATTGGCAAGCGATTCTTATTGCATTGCAGAAGCCCGGTGATCGCATAGGTCATGGATGCTGACCTAAGTCCCGTTCGCGGCGGGTGCCGGGAGCGCCGCTAAAGAAAGGGGCCGCTCGCGAGAACGGCCCAAGTCTAGGGAGGAAACGCCCAAGGTGGGCTGCAACGGTGCAGGAACTGTCACCCGCAGGTTGCACGCTGGATATGGGATTGTTCGGTGTGCTGTGCAATGCCCAAACCGGAGGCCGACCTGTATTCCGGGTCTATGTTGCGGCCCCGCAACGGAGCTTTGCGCGAAGCCGTCTATGGAGCTGACTGGCGGGTTTTGACGGCACATGGCACGGCTCGCCTACGGCGAAGCTGGAGCCGTGCCCGGAGCTGAAATTGGGCGACATGGAAGGTATGGTGGCACCGCGGGGCAAACCGAGCGCGCAGCGCCTGGAGCAGGCCGGACACGCCTTCGCCGATCTGGCGGGCCGTGCCATCCTGCCCTACTTCCGGCGCCGGATCAGCGTCGACAACAAGCTGGGGCAGGCCGGGTTCGACCCCGTGACCGCCGCGGACCGCGCGGCCGAGCGGTCGATGCGCAAGGCCATCGCCGCGACCTTTCCCGAGCATGGCATCGTCGGCGAGGAGTATCCTGAGCGGCCGGGATCGAGCCCCTACACCTGGGTGCTCGATCCCATCGACGGCACACGCGCCTTCATCACGGGCAACCCGCTGTGGGGCACGCTCATCGGCCTGCTCGAGAACGGGCAGCCGATCCTGGGTTTCATGGACCAGCCTTACACGCGCGAGCGCTTCTGGGGCGGGGGTGGAAAGGCATCCTTGCGCGATGCCACCGGCAAGGTCAGGAAGCTCAAGACACGTCCCTGCGCGCGCCTGAGCGAAGCTGCGCTCGGCACCACGCATCCCGATCTCTTTGCCGCGCGCACTGACGCCGCCGCGTTCGCGCGCCTGACCAAGGCGGTGCGCCTCACGCGCTATGGCGGCGACTGCTACGGCTATTGCCTGGTGGCAGCCGGCTTCATGGACCTGGTGGTGGAGGTCGGGCTGAAGCCGCACGACATTGCCGCCCTGATCCCCATCATCGAGGGTGCGGGCGGGCTGGTCACGACCTGGGAAGGTGGCCCGGCCACCGGCGGCGGGCGCATCATTGCCGCCGGCGACAGGCGCGTGCACGCCGAGGCGATGGCCGTGCTGCGCGGCGGCTAGAGGCTGACCCACCGTCCATATGTGCCAACCCAGTGGTGAGCTGGTCGAACCACGGCATTGCCATGTGCGGCCCGTCCTTCGACAGGCTCAGAACGAAGCGGTTTCCGCAGCTTGGCGGCTCATCAACAGAAGACCACTAGGCCGCCGCGGCATTGACGCCGAGGTAGGCGTCGAAGGCGGCCCAGAAGTCGCGGCGCACCGCGTCCGTCTCCTGCAGAATCTCGTGGCGCGCCTGCGGCAGCAGCACGTGCGAGCCGATCTTCAGGCGCACGGCGAACTCCTCGATCGCCGTGGTCGAGACGATGCTGTCCATGCCCGCCGCAAACAGCAGCAGCGGCACCTGCGCGCGCAACGGATAGTCCGGCTTGGCGAGCCGCGCGCACGATCGCAGCGCCGCCCGCAGCCAGGCGATGGTGGGGGAGCCGAGGCCGAGCCGCGGTGCCGCCTGCAGAACAGCGGCGTTGCGTTGATAGCGATCGCGGTCGGTGGTGAGGGGATTGTCCTCATAGGGCGCCAGCTCGATCGGGGTGCCGTTGCCGCCGAAGACGTACAAGGAGCCGGCGCCGAGCCCACCCAGAATCTCGGCCGCCGCGCGCGCCATCGGCGGCGAGACGCCAAGCCGCTTCTCGGCGATGGCGATCATGGGTGCCGAAAGCACCATGCGCTCGAACCAGGTGCCCGGCACCACCGCGTTGCGCAGCAGGATATGGCCGCCCATCGAATGCGCCAGCGCGACGTAGGGTGGCGGGCACGCGGGCAGCACGATCTCGGTCATGAAGCGCGCGAGATCCTTGTCGAAGTCGGCAAAGCTGCGGACATGTCCCTTGTTCGGGTTCATGAGCAGTCGGTCCGAGCCGCCCTGGCCGCGCCAGTCCATGGCGGCGACGGTGAAGCCACGGCGGCGCAGATCGGAGACGACCTCGAAGTACTTCTCGATGAACTCGCCGCGGCCCGGAAACAGGCAGACGGTGCCGCGCCGCGGCTCGCGAGTAGGCTCCCAGCGCGCAAAGCGCAGGTTCACGCCGCGGTGCCCCTTGAAGGCGCCGGTGACCGCGCCGCTGGGAACCGGGTTCTTGGCCAGCGCAAAGAGTTCCATGTCCGCCCCCGCCCGTGCGTCAGGCTCCGATGCCGGCTCTATAGCAGCGCGGGGGGCATCGAGTCAGGCACGGCGAACCGCTCATCCCGGAGAAAACGAAAGACCCCGCGCAGGCGCGGGGTCTCTCAGCAGTCTGGCGGCCGGATTTCAGTAGCGCGGCCAGTTCCAGCGGCGGTCGTCGTAGTCGCGATCGTAGTAGCGGTGGTGGCGTTCCGCGAAACGGCGGAAGAAGCCGGGCTCGAGCGGCCTGCGTTCCACGATATCGCCCGAGCAGCGGTCGAGCGTCAGCTCAAACAGGCGGCCCATCGGCCGGCGCGCGCGCAGGACGACCACGTTTCCGCGCTGCTCGCCACCATGAAAGTCCCGCCAGCCGCGGCGGCTGAGACCATGGCGCACCTCGTCGCTCGTCGCGCACGTGCGGCTGCCATAGCGATACACGTCCGCGCGCGGCTCGACGCGAGGCCGCGCATAGCGGCGATAGCGGTCATCGTCATCGTCGTCGTCCTGGTAGGACGGCGGCGGCGACTTGTATCCGTAGCGGGGCGCATCCTCATCGTCGCCCCCGAAATCGGCGGCCATTGCCGGCTGCGCCACCAAGGCGGCCATCAATGCTCCTGCCAACACCCAGCTTCTCATAACCCGCCCTCCGGTTTGCCAAAGCTCCGCCCGCCGTTGCCGGCCGGGCGGCGAAGTAGAACGCCGCGATGGTGGCGAAGTGTTGGCCAAGGGTTTGAGGGGTGGCGAACTTTACTTTCGCGGCGGGGTGCCGGCCGCCCCACTTGAACCGGCGCGCACGGCCCCTAACTCATACACAGCGCACGCCGCTCAAGGGTGCGCACCAGCGCTGCCTGGCCCATTCGGGCAGGTGAGTTTCCTGGCTCCGCAAGGGCCCGGGCAGATGGCACTCGTCGCTTCATAAGGAGGACTTGTCATGCGACCGATCGACTTCACCCCCCTCTATCGTTCCACCGTCGGCTTTGATCGCCTGTTCAACCTGTTGGATTCCGTCACGGGGTTCGACGAGAGCGCCCCGGCGTACCCGCCCTACAACATCGAGCGGCTCGGCGAGAACGAGTACCGCATCACGATGGCTGTCGCGGGCTTCGGCCAGGACGAGATCAACGTCGAGGTCAAGGAGCAGGGCCTGACCGTTACCGGTGCCAAGAAAGCCGAGGACAAGGAGCGCCAGTTCCTGCATCGCGGCATCGCAGCCCGGTCGTTCGAGCGCCGCTTCCAGCTCGCCGACCACGTCGAGGTGAAGGGCGCCGACCTCAAGGACGGCCTGCTCCACATCGACCTCGTGCGCAACGTTCCGGAGCGCCTGAAGCCGCGCAGCATTGCGATCGGCAACGGCACCTCGGCCAAGCAGGTCGAGGCTCACGTCGCGTAACGGCGTCGGGACCACAGAAAGAAGGCGGGCGCCGTTCGCGGCGCCCGTTTCTCGTTTGACCCCCACGAGAGTGGGGTCATCCTCGGGCTTGTCCCGAGGATCCAGCCATCAGCGGACTCTGGACGTTGTTGGAATTCTGGATCCTCGCAACAAGTGCGAGGATGACCCTTGAGATCGGGACTGCGGTTCGATCCAAGGATATCGCCCGATCTCGAGAGCCAGAAGCACTGCCGTGCACGGCGCCCGCTTCCGTTTCAGGCGCGGCCGATGAGGGCCAGCCACTCGTCCTCGGTCAGGACCGTGACGCCGGCCTCGCGCGCCTTGGCGAGCTTGGAGCCGGCATCGGCGCCCGCGATCACGTAGTCGGTTTTCTTTGAGACCGACCCGGCCACCTTGGCGCCGAGGCGCTCGGCGAGCGCTTTGGCCTCGGGGCGGGTCATCTTCTCCAGCGTGCCGGTGAACACGACGGTCTTGTCGGTGACGGGCGAATCCTTCGTTACCGTGTGCGTGAAGGTTTCCGGCGTCACCTCCTTCAGGAGGTCGCCGAGCGCTTCCAGGTTGTGGGCCTCGCCGAAGAAATCGGCCAGCGCGTCGACCACGGTCTCGCCGATGCCCTCGATGTTGTCGAGCTCCTGGTAGGCGTCGCTGTCCTTGCCGTCCTTGGCCGCCGCCCGCGAGGCGGTGCGCAGCGCGTCGAAGGTCGTGAGCGCCTTGGCGAGGTCGCGCGCCGTGGTCTCGCCGATGTGGCGGATGCCGAGCGCGTAGATGAAGCGGTCGAGCGAGATCTTGCGGCGGGCGTCGATGGCCTTGAACAGGTTCTCGATCGACTTGGCGCCGAACCCCTTCTTGTTCTCGAGGCGCTGGTCCTCGGGCAGGCGTGCGTTGCGCGCCTTGAGCGTGAAGATGTCGGCCGGCCGCATGATGCGGCCCTCGTCATAGAACAGCTCGATCTGCTTCTCGCCGAGCCCCTCGATGTCGAAGGCGTTGCGCGACACGAAGTGCTTCAAGCGCTCCTTGGCCTGCGCCGGGCAGATGAGGCCGCCGGTGCAGCGGCGCACGACGTCGGTGCGGCCGGTCTTCTCGTCGGCCTCGCGCACCGCATGGCTGCCGCAGACCGGGCAGGTCTCGGGCATCTTGAAGGCTCGGAGGCCTTTCGGCCGCTTGTCGAGCACCACGCCCATCACCTGCGGGATGACGTCGCCGGCGCGGCGTACGATCACGGTGTCGCCGACGCGGATGTCCTTGCGGGCGATCTCGTCCTCGTTGTGGAGCGTGGCGTTGGAGACCACCACGCCGCCGACGGTGACCGGCTCCAGCTTCGCGGCTGGCGTCAGCGCGCCGGTGCGGCCGACCTGGATCTCGATGTCGATGAGCTTTGTCGTCACTTCCTCGGCGGGGAACTTGTGGGCGATGGCCCAGCGCGGCGCGCGCGAGACGAAGCCGAGCCGCTCCTGCCAGTCGAGGCGATTGACCTTGTAGACCACGCCGTCGATGTCATAGCCGAGCGCGGCGCGCTTGCGGCCGATGTCGGCGTAGTAGGCGAGGATCTTGTCGGCGCCGCTCACGACGCGCGTGAGCGGGTTGGTGGGCAGGCCCCAGCTTTTCATCGCCTCCAGCATGCCGAGCTGCGTCGGCGCGGGCACCGTGCTGGCCTCGCCCCAGGCGTAGGCGAAGAAGCGCAGCGGACGCCTGGCGGTGATCGAGGCATCGAGCTGGCGCAACGAGCCCGCGGCGGCGTTGCGCGGGTTGGCAAACACCTTGCCGCCGGCCGCGGCCTGGTCCTCGTTGAGCTTCTTGAAATCGGCGTGCGGCAGATAGATTTCGCCGCGCAGCTCGATGCGCTCCGGCACCGAGCGGCCTTTGAGACGATGCGGGATCTGCTGGATGGTCATCACGTTGGCGGTGACGTTCTCGCCCTCGCTGCCGTCGCCGCGCGTGGCGCCCAGCAGGAGGCGGCCGTCCTCGTAGGTGAGCGAGATCGACAGCCCGTCGATCTTGGGCTCGGCGACGATCTCGACGCCGTCCTCCTCCTTCAGGTTGAGGAAGCGGCGGACGCGCGCGAGGAAGTCGGCCACCTCCTCGTCGGCGAAGGCATTGTTGAGCGACAGCATCGGCACGGCGTGGCGCACCTTGCCGAAGGCCTCCACAGGCGCGGCCCCGACGCGCGCCGACGGGCTGTCCGGCCGGCGCAGGTGCGGAAACCGGTCCTCGATGGCGGCGTTGCGCAGCCGCAGCGCGTCATAGTCGGCATCCGTGATCGTGGGCGCATCCTGGCGATAGTAGAGCGCGTCGTGCCTGGCGATCTCGGCAGCGAGATCGGCAAGCTCGCGCTTGGCCTCCGCCTCGGTCAGCTTGGCGACGGGTTTGGAGTGGGTGCGCGCGGTCATGCGACAAGACTGCCTTCCGCAGGGCGGTATTGCCAGCTTTCAGATGATCGCGAGCGTTACTGTGTGGTGGTGCGCGTCAGCCCCATGGGCGGGCGGCCCGGGCGGCTGACGGTGGGGCCCCAGTCCTTCGGCGGCGGCATGGCATCGGGCGACGGCAGGCCCGGATCGGGCGCCTTCGGTTGCACGGCCGGCTGCGGCTGCGCCTTGCTGCCGGGCGTGAGCCCCTTGAGCGTCTTGGTGAACCAGTTGCCGCTGCCGATGTTGGGGCTGACGCCGCCGGACTTCAGCAGCGCGTGGGCCCGCTGGTACCATTGCGAACTCGGGTAGTTGTGGCCGAGCACGGCCGCGGCGGCCTGCGCCTCCGGCACGATGCCGAGCGTCATGTTGGCTTCGGTGATGCGGTAGAGGGCCTCCTCCACCTGCGGCGTCGTCTGGTACTCGGCCACCACCGTCTTGAAGCGATTGATCGCGCCGACGAAATTCTTGCGCTCCAGGTAGTAGCGCCCGACGTTCATTTCGGACGCCGCCAGGATGTCCTCGGCGATGCGGATGCGATTGAGGGCCTGCTGCCCGTAAGGGCTGTCGGGATAGCGCTGCACCAGCAGCTTCAGCTCCGTCAGCGCTTTGCGCGTGGCGGTCTGGTCGCGATGCGGGTCGTTGATCTCGTCGAAGTTGGAGGACGCCACGATGTGATGGGCGAGCGCCGCATCCTTGGTGCCTGGATGCATGACCGTGTAGCGCTTGCCGGCAGCCTGCGCCTCCGGATACTTGCCGGCCTTGTAGTAGGCGTAGGCCGCCATCACCATCGCGCGCCGTGCTTCGGGCGCATAAGGGTGGTCGCGGTCGATATCCTCGAAGGCCTTCGCCGCCGACGAGTAGGAGCCCTTGTTGAGAAGGGAATCGGCCTGCGCGTACATCTTGTCGGGCGGATCGGGGTTCAGCGCCTTCTTGGCGGCGTCGTTGCTCGACGAGCACCCGGCGGCAATCACCAGGGCAACGACCGACAGCCATTGCATCCCGGTGCGCAGGCTGAGTGCCGGCTTGATTGTCCAGAGCGCCATACGCCCGTGTTTCCCTGCTTTCAGCCCCGGTTCTAGCGCCGGTTGACTTTGATCGCGACAGCCCGCTGCCGCCTCTCGGCCGCAACAGAACTCATACATACCCCGCCGTCGTCCAGATCGTTAACAGCAGATTCGCCGTCCGCGCGCCACGGTCCGTCAATAATGGCGCGAAATTATGATGGCCGGATCAGGTCCGGTCGGCCGCGTAGTTGACGGCCGCCACGCCCACCGAGAGATCCACCGGCGTGCTCTCGCGCACGGACGGGGCGCGCACGATGGTCCAGGCTTCCGCGTCGCCCAGCAGTTTCTGCAGGACGTAGGCGTTGAGCCGGTGGCCGCCGCGCACGGAGCGGTAGGAGCCCAGGATCGGGGCGCCGGCCAGAGCCAGGTCGCCGACCGCGTCCAGCATCTTGTGGCGCACGAATTCCTGCGGGTAGCGCAGCCCTTCCGGGTTCATCACCCGGTCCTCGGCCAGCGCCACGGTGTTGTCGAGCGAGGCGCCAAGGGCCAGCCCGGCCTTCCAGAGGTTTTCCACGTCGCGCATGAAACCGAATGTGCGGGCGCGGGAGACCTCGTTGCGGAACACGCCGGCGCTCATCTCCAGCGACAGGCGCTGGTTGCCGATCAGCGGCGTCTCGAAGTCGATCTCGACGTCCAGATGGAAGCTGGAGTGCGGCTTCAGCTCGCCCCAGCAGTCGTTCTCCTGCACGCGGATCGGCTTGAGAACTTTGATGAATTTGCGCGGCTTCTGCAGCTCGCGGATGCCGACGCCGTCGATGGCGGCCACGAACGCAGCGGCGCTGCCGTCCATGATCGGAATTTCGCGCGCATCGACCTCGATGTAGCAGTTGTCGATGTTCATGCCCCGGAGCGCGGCCAGAAGGTGCTCGACGGTGCTGATGGTGACGCCCGTGTCGTCCCCGAGGACGGTGCAGAGCGTGAGATTCTTGACGTAATCGACGTGCGCCGGGATTTCGGCGACGATCCGGCCACGCTTGCTCACCAGAAACCGGTAGCCCGTGTCCGCCTCGGCCGGGTGGAGCACCAGGGAAACGTTGGCGCCACTGTGGACCCCCGTTCCCGTAAGCTCGATTTCACGGCCAATCGTAGTCTGTCGCGACCCGATAAATCGCTTCGACATTTCCGACGTCCCTCGATCCCCCAACGGCTGGAAGTCTCGGCCCCGTTAACCGAATCTCCCAAGCCCCCGATCACTTCCCGTCAGTCAGCCAACTTGTTGTTAAGTCTTATTAATCTTCCTCCAGCGGCCGACGTCCCCGTTAAGTGTGAATCAAACGATACGCTGCAGTCCCGAATGGGGACAAATCACGGTTTCTTACGTCGTGTTACCGTTTCGCCTCAGTCGCGCCCCGGGATCGCCACTTACTTCCGTGGGCCGCGTGCGAAAAAGACTGGCGCGTCAGTGTCTTCTGCCGACGTTTCGCCTCTTTTCAACGCCCCTTGCCGATCCAACCGGGACTCCGGATTTGAAACCGCCGGGCGGCGGCCTGTGAGCCGTTCCAGGAGACCCGGCCGGCGCGGCGGTTCCTCGGCCGGTGCGGATGTCCTGCGGGCAGTTTCCGACTTTGCCCAGTATTCGCGCTGTGCCACAGGCGGGAAATCCTCAACGGAGGGATGCTGGCGCCGCGCGCCGGCCGCCTGTTGTGCCGGCAACGGCTCCTCCTCGGTGCTTGGCGGCAGGTTGCCCATCGCCTCCGAGAGCCGGCGGCGGAAGTCCGTGTCGCCCTGGGCGCCGCGTGCCGTTGTGCGGGCAACGTCCTCCCGCGCCATGCCCGAGGCGACGATGGAGACGCGAATGCGCCCCGCCAGGTTGTCGTCGAGCGTCGCGCCGAAGATGACGTTGGCGTCGATATCGAGCTCCTGGCGCACGCAATCGACCGCGTCGTGCACTTCAAACAGCGTCAGGTCGCTGCCGCCGCTGATGGCGAGCAGCATGCTCTTGGCGCCGCGCAGCGTCACGTCGTCGAGCAGCGGATTGTAGATGGCTTCCTTGGCGGCCACGATGGCGCGCTGCTCGCCGGAGGCTTCGCCGGTGCCCATCATGGCGGTGCCCATGCCGCTCAGCACGGTCCGGACATCGGCGAGGTCGAGGTTGATCAGCCCTTCCTTGACCACGAGATCGACGATGCAGGCGACACCCGAATAGAGCACCTGGTCGGCCAGAACGAACGCCTCGGCAAAGGCCGTGCGGTCGTTGGCGACGTTGAACAGGTTCTGGTTGGGAATGACGATCAGCGTGTCGACGTGGCGCTTCAGCTCGGCAATGCCGGCCTCTGCAACCTTCATGCGCTTCTTGCCTTCGAACAGGAACGGCTTGGTCACCACCGCCACCGTCAGAATGCCGAATTCCTTTGCCACCCGGGCAATTACGGGCGCCGCGCCGGTCCCCGTGCCGCCGCCCATGCCGGCGGCGATGAACACCATGTGCGCGCCGGCCAGCGCTGCGCGGATCTCCTCCAGCGCTTCCTCGGCCGCCGCCTCGCCGATCTCATGCTTGGCGCCGGCGCCGATGCCGTCCGTCAGCTTGGCGCCGAGCTGCAGCCGGGTCTCGGCGCTGGATACCGAGAGCGCCTGCGCGTCGGTATTGGCAGCGATGAACCTGACGCCGATCAAGCCGGCCGAAATCATGTTGTTGATGGCGTTGCCGCCGCCGCCGCCGACCCCGACAACGACAATGCGGGGCTTCATGTCGGCGAAGCTCTTCATGCTCATGACGGTCCTCAGTGGCCCTTTGCGAGCAACTGCTCCCTAGATGCGTGGTGATTCGTCAGCCGCCGTCAAACACTCTCGGGAAGGCGAGAAGCTTTGCGCCGCCGGGTGTGGGGCGTTTGCGAGAGCCGGCCTGCCTGCCCGCGGCCGATCGGCCGGCGGGGCGACGTCAGGGCCAGTCTCTATCTGTTGCAACTCGCGTCCTCGACCATCCAGCTCACGAGGTCGGCAAAGGAGAGCCCGTCGTGCAGAGCGAGCTCCGGCACCAGCGATGTCGCCGTCATGCCCGGTTGCGTGTTCACTTCCAGGCACAGCACCTCACCCGTCCCGCCTGGCGTGTCGTCGAACCGGAAGTCGGCGCGCGACACACCCCGGCAGCCCAATGCTTTATGAGCCGTTAAGGCGAGCTTCTGCACCAATTGGTAAACATTTGATGAAACCGGCGCCGGAACCACGTGGCGGGAGCCGCCTTCGGCGTACTTGGCTTCATAATTGTAGAAAGCGAGTGCTTCCGCCGGCACGATCTCGGTGACGCCGAGCGCCCGCTCGCCCATCACCGCGCAGGTGAGCTCGCGGCCGGGGATGAACGGCTCCGCCAGCAGCAGGTCGCCGTGCTGCCAGCCGGGATCGTTGAGCTGCTGGGGCGGATGCGCGTGATCCTCGCGCACGATGAAGACGCCGACGCTGGAGCCCTCAGATACCGGCTTCAACACATACGGCCGCGGCAGCACATGCGATTTCGCCGCCTCGCGGCGGCTGACGACATGTCCTGCAGGCACCGGCACGCCGGCGGCGCGCATGACGTCCTTGGCCCGCTCCTTGTGCATGGCGACGGCGGAGGCCAGCACGCCCGAGTGCGTATAGGGGATGGCGAGCAGCTCGAGCAGCCCTTGCACGCAGCCATCCTCGCCCCAGCGCCCGTGCAGCGCGTTGAAGCAGGCGTCGGGCCGCACAGTCTTGAGCTGGTCGGCAAGGTCGCGGCCGGCATCGATCGTGGTCACGCGATAGCCGGCCGTTTCCAGGGCGCCCACACAGGCGATGCCCGAGTTGAGGCTGACCTCGCGCTCCGCCGACAGCCCGCCCATCAGGACGGCGACGTGGTGGAACTTGCGCGACCCAACGGAAGAACTCATCCGACTGCCATCTCCGCTAAACTTTCGCCGGTCGGCCGTCCCTCGAGGCCGAGACCCAGGCGCACGATTTCCCACTGCAGCGTGATGCCGCTCGCCTTCTTCACGCGCGCGCGCACGGTTTCGCCGAGGCGCTCGATGTCCTCGGCCGTTGCGCCGCCCTCGTTGATGAGGAAGTTGCAGTGCAGCTCCGACACCTTGGCGCCGCCGATCCTGAAGCCCCGGCAGCCGGCGGCGTCGATCAGCTTCCAGGCGCTGGTGCCGGGCGGGTTCTTGAACGTGGAGCCGCCGGTGCGGTCCTTGATGGGCTGGTTGGCCTCGCGATATTCGGCCACCTCGTTCATCTGCTTCAGGATGTCGGCCGGGTCGCCCGGCGTGCCCTGGAACAGGGCTTCGGTGAAGATCCAGTCGGGCGGCACGCCGCTGTGCCGGTAAGCGAACTTCATGTCGGCGAGCGGCAGCGTGTGCTGGCGGCCCTGAGGATCGACGGCGCGGGCTTCGATGAGCACATCCTTGGTCTCGCTGCCGTGCGCGCCGCCGTTCATGCGCAGCGCGCCGCCGACCGAGCCCGGAATGCCGCGATAGAAGGCGAGGCCGGCAATGCCGGCATCGGCTGCCGCGCGCGCCAGCTTCACGTCCGGCACGGCGGTGCCGCAGCGGAGGCGATGCCCCGGCTCGCTTCTGATATCGGCAAAGCCGCGGCCGAGGCGGATGACGACGCCCGGCACGCCGCCGTCGCGCACCAGCAGGTTGGAGCCGAGGCCGATCACGACGACGGGCAGGTCGGCCGGGATGCCTGCGCGGAAGTAGGCGAGGTCGTCCGCGTCCGCCGGCGCATAGAGCACCTGCGCCGGGCCGCCGACGCGAAACCAGGTGATGTCGGCGAGCGACTGATTGGCCGTCAGGCGGCCGCGCAACGCGGGAAGGGCGGCCTTCAAGTCAGGAACGAGGTCGGGAAACCTCACGCTCGCCCTCCAACCCGCATCGGTTCCTGCGCCAGCCACTCGGGCAGCGCATGCGCCCAGTCCGTGCTGTTGCCGGCGCCGAGGCACACCACCATGTCGCCCGGCGCGCTGATGCGGCGCAGCAGGGGCACGATGTCGCCCACCGCGTCGACGGCGGCGACGCTTGCATGTCCGGTGCTGCGGATGGCTTCCGCCAGCGTGATGTGGCTGACACCGTCGATCGGCGCTTCGCCAGCCGAATAGAGCGGCGTGACGATCACGCTGTCCGCATCGGCGAAGCAGGCGGCGAACTCGTCGAACAGGTCGCGCACGCGCGTGTAGCGATGCGGCTCGACCACGGCGATGACGTTGCCGCGAGCTCCGGACCGGGCAGCGCGCAGTACCGCGTTGATCTCGACGGGGTGGTGCCCATAGTCGTCATACACGGCGATGCCGTTCCACGTGCCCGTGAGCTGGAAGCGCCGCTTCACGCCCGAGAACGAGCCCAGCGCCTTCTTGATGGCGGCATCGGGGATGCCGGCCTCCGACGCCGCCGCAATCGCCGCAATCGCGTTGAGGGCGTTGTGCTGGCCCAGCAGCGGCACCTTCCATTCGCGCAGGGAGCGGCGGCCGCCGATCACGCGCGGGCCCAGCTCCGCGTCGAACACCGTCATGCCGGCGTCCACCCGCGCGCTTTTCAGCACCAGGTCGGCGGTGCTGGCGGTGCCGTAGGTGAGTAGGCGGCGACCGTCGCGGCGCAACTGCAGCCGGTCGATGATCTCGCCCACCACGGGATGGTCGATGCAGGCCACCGCCAGCCCGTAGAAGGGAATGTTGCGGAAGAAGGCCTCGAACTCGCGGTGCATGTTGTCGACCGTCTTGAAGTAGTCGAGGTGCTCCGGGTCGATGTTGGTGACGATGCCGATCTGGGTCGGGATCTTGACGAAGGTGCCGTCGGATTCGTCGGCCTCGACGATCATCCAACTTCCCTCGCCGTGGCGCGCGTTGGAGCCCCATTCGTTGATGATGCCGCCGGTGATGACGGTGGGGTCGAAGCCCGCATCGTTGAACACGTGCGCCAGCAGCGACGTGGTCGTCGTCTTGCCGTGCGTGCCGGTGACGGAGACGGTCGAATAGAGCCGCATCAGCTCGGCCAGGATCTCGGCGCGGCGGATGATGGGCAGGCCTTTGGCGCGGGCCGCCTCCAGCTCCGGGTTGCCGGCCTTCACCGCGGTGGAGATCACCACGTAGCGCGCGCCCACCAGGTTGACGGGATCGTGGCCCACGAACACGCGCACGCCCTTCTTGCGCAGCCGGCGGACGTTGCCGTTTTCCTTCTGGTCGCTGCCCTGAACCGTGTAGCCCTTGGCGTGCATGATCTCGGCGATGGCGCTCATGCCGATCCCGCCGATGCCGAGAATATGTATCGGGCCCATGTTGAGGGGCATTTGCATGTGGTGTTCGTCCCCCGGGGGTGCGGCGGTCCCGTCCCGCCGCCTTCCTGTTTAAGCGCTTTGCGGCTTTCGGCCTATCAGCTCGTCCACAAGATCGGCGAGCCGCATGACCGCATCAGGGCGGCCTTGAGCTTTGGCGGACGCGGCGGCCCGCGCCAGCTTGTCGGGCGCATTTAGAAGATCGACCAGGGTCGATGCAAGAGACTGGGGTGTAATGTCTTTCTGCTCCAGGCACCAGCCGCCGCCGGCGCCCGCGAGCTGGCGCGCGTTGTTGAGCTGGTCGTTGTCGAGCGCATGCGGCAGCGGCACCAGGATCGCCGGGCGGCCGAGCACGGTGAGTTCGGCAACGGTGGAGGCGCCCGCGCGGCCGATCACGAGCTGCGCGCGTGCCATTTCCTCGGGCAGGTTGGCGAAGAACGGCGCCAGGTGCGCGCGCACGCCGAGGCTCTGGTAGGCTGTCCCGACGC
>CADEEC010000024.1:23938-30654 GCA_902826255.1 uncultured Hyphomicrobiales bacterium
GCGGTAGGCTTCCGCAGCCCACTCGACCACGGTATCGCGCACCGGATGGCCGGTGAGGCGCGACTTTGCCAAAGCTTTGCCAGACAGCAGCTTGGTCTCGGCAAATGACGTGGCGACGGCCGTCACGTATCCTGCCAGCGCGCGGTTGGCGCGGCCGAGCACGGCGTTCTGCTCGTGCAGCAGCGTGGGAACACCGCGGAGGCGCGCGGCGACGAGCGGTGGAAACGACGGATAGCCGCCAAAGCCCACCACCGCGCGGGGTTTTGCCCGGCCGATGATCCCGAACGACGCCGCCACACCGCGCGCAAGCTGCGCACTGGCTTTGGCCGCCTGGATCGGCGAGCGGCCCGCAGGCGTCGCCGACGGCACGCGATGGATGGTGCGGGCGGGAAAATCCATGCCGTAGCGATCGCCGCGCATGTCGGTGATGAGCTCGACCGCAATGCCGCGCCGCCCCAGTTCCTCGGCGAGCGCGAAGGCGGGAAACAGGTGCCCGCCCGTGCCGCCGGCGGCGAGCATGACGACGGGGCTCGAACTCGATGTCATCATGGTGCAGCCGCGCCGCGCAGCACGATGCCCGGCAGCGCCGTCACCAGCGCCCGGAACGCGTCGCCGCGCACCTCGAAGTTGCGATACTGGTCGAAGGAGGCGCAGGCCGGCGACAGCAGCACGACCGGCTCGCGGGCGTCGCTTGTTCCCGCATCGCGCGCCGCCTCCTGCACCGCGCGGTCGAGCGTGCCGCAGCGAACGAAATCAACCTTGCCCTGCAGCGTGGCGGCAAAGTCCTCGGTCGCCTCGCCGATCAGGTAGGCCTTGGTCACGCGCGGGAAATAGCTCACGAGCGGGCCGATGCCGCCCTCCTTCGGCTTGCCGCCCAGGATCCAGTAAATATCGCGCTCGAACGAGGCCAATGCGGTCGCCGCGCTGTCGGCGTTGGTCGCCTTGCTGTCGTTGATGAACAGCGTCGCGCCGGCGCGGCCGATTTCCTCCATGCGATGTGCGAGGCCGGGAAATGTCCTGAGGCCGGCCGCCACTTCTTCCGGCGCGAGGCCGAGGATCATCGCCGCCGCGCTCGCCGCCAGCGCATTCTGGATGTTGTGGCGCCCGCGCAGCGAGCCGACGCCCGCAAGATCGGCGAACGGGCCAAGAATGCCCGCCCACGGCGCGCGGCTGATGAGCTCGGTGCCGTTGGCGTACCAGCCGTGGCCGACCCGCTCGCGTGCGGAGACGATGTCCACCCAGCTCCGGTTGGCGAGTCGCAGCCGCTCGATGATCTCGCGGCATTCCTCGTCATCCTCGCCGATCACCGGCCGTTGCGCGGATGCCGGCAGCCGCGCCTTCAGTTCCGCGTAGTGCGCCATGGTGCCGTGCCGGTCGAGGTGGTCCGGCGAGATATTGAGGAGGATGCCGACCGTGGGATCGAGGCTCGGCGTCAGCTCGATCTGGTAGGACGACATCTCGATCACGTGCGCGCGCTCGTCGGACGGCGGCTGCAGCGCCAGGATGGCGGTGCCGATGTTGCCGCCCATCTGCACGTCGCGGCCGGCCGCGCGCAGCAGGTGCGCCGTCAAGGCCGTGGTGGTGGACTTGCCGTTGGTGCCGGTGATGGCGACGAACGGCGCGTCCGGCGCGATGCGCGCCCGCTCGCGGCAGAACAGCTCGACGTCGCCGATGATCTCAACGCGCGCGGCCTTGGCGCGCTCCACCGTCCAGTGCGGCTTGGGGTGGGTGAGCGGCACGCCCGGCGCCAGCACCAGCGCCGCGAACCGGCTCCAGTCGGCGCTGCGTAGATCCTCGACCGCAAATCCCGCCGCGCGCGCCGCCTCGATGCCCGCGGCGCTGTCGTCGGCCGCCACCACGTTCGCGCCGCCGGCGGCAAGCGCACGGCAGGCCGCGAGCCCCGACAGGCCCAGCCCGAACACGGCAACGGTCTGACCGGAGAAGGTTGTAACGGGAATCATCTGCCCATCTTAGCGCAAGCCGCTGGTCCGGGCAGAGCCGGACCGCGCATCATCGCAATTTCAGCGTGGCGAGCCCGACCAGCGCGAGGACAACGGAGATGATCCAGAAGCGCACCACCACTGTCGATTCCTTCCAGCCCTTCTGCTCGAAGTGATGGTGCAGCGGCGCCATGCGGAACACGCGCTTGCCCGTGAGCTTGAACGAGGCGACCTGGATGATGACCGACAGCGTCTCCAGCACGAACAGCCCGCCCACGATCGCCAGCACGATCTCGTGCTTGGTGGCGACCGCGATGGCGCCGAGCGCGCCGCCGAGCGCCAGCGAGCCGGTATCGCCCATGAAGATCATGGCCGGCGGCGCGTTGAACCACAGGAAGCCGAGCCCTGCACCGATGATGGCACCGCAGATGATCGCCAGCTCGCCGGCGCCCTGCACGTAGTGGATCTGCAGATAGGTGGCAAAGCGCGTGTTGCCCGTCAGGTAGGCAATCAGCCCGAAGGTGGCTGCCGCGATCATCACCGGCACGATGGCGAGCCCGTCGAGGCCGTCCGTGAGATTGACCGCATTGCCCGCGCCCACGATCACGAACACACCGACCAGGATGAACAGGACACCGAGCGGAATGATGACATTCTTGAAGAACGGCACCGTCAGCGAGGACGACAGCTCGGAGCTTCCCGCCTGCATCACGGCGAACGCGGCAAGCCCCGCCACCAGCATCTCCGATCCGAGCCGCGATTTGCCTGAGAAGCCCTTGGTGGCCGCCTTCGTCACCTTCAGATAGTCGTCGTAGAAGCCGATGGCGCCGAATGCCAGCGTCACGAACAGCACCACCCAGACATAGGGGTTGCGCAGGTTCGCCCACAGCAGCGTCGCCACCACGATGCCGGACAGGATCATCAAGCCGCCCATGGTGGGCGTGCCGCGCTTGGCAAAGTGCGTCTGTGGCCCGTCCTCGCGGATCGGCTGGCCCTTGCCCTGCTTGATGCGCAGGACGTCGATCATGGCCGGCCCGAACAGGAACACGAACAACAGCGCCGTCATGATGGCGCCGCCGGTGCGGAAGGTGATGTAGCGGAAGACGTTGAGCGCGTTGATCTGGTCGCTCAGGCTCACCAGCTCATAAAGCATTCATTCCCTCCGCAGCCGCAGCCCGTTCTTCAAGCGCCGGCCTTCGCGAAGCGCGCTTTCAGCGCCTCCACGACCGGCGCCATGCGACTGGCAAGCGATCCCTTCACCATCACGGCATCTCCCCCACGCACGGCATTGAGAAGTAGCGGCACGAGTGTGGCCGAATCTGGTGCCCAGGAGCCCTGCTGCGCCGGCTTCAACTCGTCGAACAGCGCCTTCATGTTCGGACCGCAGGCAAAAACCAGATCGATGCCCGCCGCGTCAACGGATTCCTTGAGTTCCTTGTGCAGGTCGGCCGAGGCTGAGCCCAGCTCGAGCATGTCGCCCAGCGCCACGATACGCCGCGCATACTCGGTGCGCTGCGTGGTTGCCATGGCCGCCAGTGCGGCGCGCATGGAGGCGGGGTTGGCGTTGTAGCTTTCGTCGATCAGGAGAATGCGGCCCTCGTCGCCTGCGAGCACGCTGCGCTGGCCGCGTCCGGGCGCCGCTGCGGCGCGCAACAGGCCCGGCAGCGCGCGCATGGGGTCGGCGCCGAGCGCGCCGAGCGCCGCCAGCACGGCGAGCGAGTTCTTCACGTAGTGCTCGCCCGGCGCGCCGACCCGGTAGGGGAAGCGGCGCGAGCCGACGCCGGCGATCACCGAGGAGCCGCCCGCTTCCAGGTTGATCTGGATGGCGCGCACCTCCGCATTGTCCGCATAGCCGAAGCTGACCACCTTGGCGCCGACCGCGTTCGCGCGCTCCTTGAGCAGGGCAAAGTGCGCGTTGTCCCGCGGCAGTATGGCGGTGCCGCCGGGCACCAGGCCCCGCAGGATCTCCGCCTTGGCTTCGGCAATGGCCGCCACCGTGCCGAAGTACTCCAGGTGCACCGGCTCCACCGTGGTGATGACAACCGCGTGCGGGCGCACCATCTCGGTCAGCGGCGTGATCTCGCCCGCGTGGTTCATGCCGATCTCGAACACACCGTACTGCGCGCTCCTCGGCATGCGCGCCAGCGTCAGTGGCACGCCCCAGTGGTTGTTGTAGGATTTCTCCGAGGCGTGCGTCGGCGCGATCTCCGACAACGTCAGCCGCAGCATCTCCTTGGTGCCGGTCTTGCCGGCGCTGCCGGTGACGGCGACGATGCGCGCGCTGCTGCGCACGCGCGCGGCGCGCGCAACTCCCTGCAGCCCGCTGAGCGAGTCCTCGACGCGGATCAGCGCGCCGTCGCCCTTCGCCTTGCGGTAGCCCTTCGCCACCAGCGCCGCCGCGGCGCCGGCCTTGAAGGCGTCGCCGACGAAGTCGTGCCCGTCGCGCTCCGCCTTCAGCGCAACGAACAGGTCGCCCGGCTGCAGCGTGCGCGTGTCGATCGACACGCCGGTGACCGGCGCATCGGGGGTGCCGGTTTCCTTGCCTTCGGCGGCGGTGACCAGCTCGCTCCAGTCCCACAGGGTTTCGCTCATTGTGGCCTGGCCTCCGTCAGCAATGCGCGCACCACGTCATGGTCGGAAAACGGCAGCACCGTGGTGCCGACGATCTGCCCCGTCTCGTGACCCTTGCCGGCCACCACCAGCACGTCGCCGGCGCCGAGCAGGCGCGCGCCGGCCACGATCGCATCGGTGCGGTCGCCGATCTCGCGTGCGCCCGGCGCCGCGGCCAGAATCTCCGCTCTGATCGCAGCCGCGTCCTCGCCGCGCGGGTTGTCGTCGGTGACGATCACCGAGTCCGCCAGCCGCGTCGCAATCTTTCCCATGATCGGCCGCTTGCCCTTGTCCCTGTCGCCGCCGCAGCCGAACACGCACACGAGCCGCCCGCGTGCGAACGGCCGCAATGCTCTCAGCGCTGCCTCCAGCGCCTCCGGCTTGTGCGCGTAGTCGATCACGGCGAGCCCGCCGCGAATGAGGCCCATCACTTCCAGCCGGCCCGGCACGCCGCTGAGCCGCTCGATGGCCTTGAGCGCGGCATCGCTGTTTTCGTCCACCGCGATGGCGAGCCCCGCCGCAAGCAGCGCATTCTCCGCCTGATAGGCGCCGAGCAGCGGCAGCCGCACATCGATTTCGCGCCCCCCACACGCAACGCGCAGGCGCTGCGCGAAGCCGTCCCGCGTCAGCTCAACGAGCTTCACTGCTTCGCCCGCCTTGCCGACAGTGAGCGCCTTGCGCCCGCCCGCCGCCGCGATCACCTGCGCCGCCTGCTCCGAGTCGGCGTTGACGACGGCCCTGCCGTCCGGCGGCAACAGCTCGGAGAACAGGCGCAGCTTGGCCGCGAGATAGGCCTTCACGGTCGGATGATAATCGAGATGATCGCGCCCGAGGTTTGTGAACGCTGCCGCCCTCAGCCGCACGCCGTCGAGGCGATACTGGTCGAGCCCGTGCGAGGAGGCTTCGAACGCCAGATGCGTGATGCCTTCGCTGGCAAGCCCGGCGAGTGTCTTGTGCAGCGCCACCGGATCGGGCGTCGTCAGCCCGCCGTAGCTCGCCCCGTCCGCCTTGACGATGCCGATGGTGCCGAGCGAGGCCGCCGTGTGTCCGAGCGTCGTAAAGATTTGCCGCGTGAACTCTGCCACCGAGGTCTTGCCGCTGGTGCCCGTCACCGCCACCGTCGTTGCCGGCTGCGCAGGAAAGAAGCGGGCCGCCATCAGCGCCAGCGCGCGGCGCGGCTCGGCGGCTGTCAGCAAGGCTGTGGACTGTGCGGGTGCCGGCGTGCCGCGTTTGGCGAGCACCGCCGCGGCGCCCTTCGCTGCCGCATCGGCAATGAATGTGTTGCCGTCCGCCTTGCTGCCGGGCAGGGCCGCGAACAGCCAACCCGGCTGAACGGCGCGGCTGTCGGCCGTGAGACCGAGAACGTCGACGTCGCCCCGCGCGGGCGGCGCATCGATCTCCGGGCCCAGCAGCTCGTTGAGTTTCATTGCGCCTCGAAGCCCGGCTCTTCTTGTACGGGCCGAATCGATCCCGCCCCGTCCGGTATGGTCCGGTGATATTGCGCTTGGGCAGAGGCGTCAAACCCCGTCGAGACGCGGAAAGTCTGGTTCGGCATCGGTTGGCCAGGGCGGTGCCTCGGTCCTCATCGCCCATCTTAGCTTGGCCGACCGCGCACGGGGATTGCCCGCCGTTTCAGCATCTCCGGCGGCAATCGGCCGTCGCACGCTGACGCTGAAGCTCGGGGCTGCCTCGGGTGATTCGGCTTGCGGCAGATGCCGTGAGCCCTGCCTGGCCGTCTCCGAGCGCGTACGCAGGAAGGCTTTGACGATGCCGTCTTCCAGCGAATGAAAGGTGACGACCGCGAGCCGCCCGCCCGGTTTCAGAATCTGCTCCGCCGCCGCGAGGCCCTTGATGAGTTCGCCGAGCTCGTCGTTCACATAGATGCGCAGCGCCTGGAAGATGCGCGTGGCCGCATGCCGGCCCGCAATCTTCTCCCGTCCCAGCACGCGCTCCGCCAGCTCCGCCAGCTCCGATGTGCGCGTGAAGGGTTTCTCGGCCCGCTGCTTGCCGACAGCCCGCGCCACCGCGCGCGAGCGGCGTTCCTCGCCCAGGTGGAAGAAGATGTCGGCCAGCCGCGATTCCTCTTCCGCGTTGATCACGTCGGCGGCGCTCGGCCCGCTGATCGACATGCGCATGTCGAGCGGTCCGTCGTTCTGGAACGAGAAG
>CADEEC010000025.1 GCA_902826255.1 uncultured Hyphomicrobiales bacterium
ACGGCTTCCTGGCAGCGGGTCTCGTTTGGGGTCTCTTCGCGCGTGAAGCAGCCTTCTCGATCAAGGTATTTTTCCTCGCATGCGTTGTCGTCGCAGGCGTATTCGGGGCTGCAACGGCGAAGGCCACAATACTGTTCGTTCAAGCTCTTCCCGCCGCCTTGGCCCTGGCAGCCGTAGTGGCCACGCGCCGCGGTGCGGAGCGCTGATCCCCCGGGCGCACGCCGATCCTTGCCGGTGTGCTAAAATGGCCCCGACGACCAGGCCGCAAGACGGACGATGCCGCATTCCATCCAAGAACTTTGGCTGCGACTGAGCGACGGCTTCGAGACCTCGCTCGCGCGTGTGTCCGCGCGGCGCAACGAGCTCCTGTATGTGCTGGCACTACTGCTGCTGCTGGTCGTCGCTGGCGGTCTCTCGATGCGGGCTGCGGTGGTGGCGCTCGCTGCAAGCGCGGCGGCTGCCGCGATGTGGCCTTCGGCCGGCTCGGACGACGTCTACAGGTCCGGCGTCGAGGCCGCGGATGCTGGGATGGCCAATCG
Organism: uncultured Hyphomicrobiales bacterium; assembly: GCA_902826255.1. GTDB lineage: Bacteria > Pseudomonadota > Alphaproteobacteria > Rhizobiales > Hyphomicrobiaceae > AWTP1-13. Next base: position 540 of record CADEEC010000025.1, read on the forward strand.
TCTTTGGCGGGCCGTCATCGACGCCATCCCCGAGCCTGCCTTTGCCCTGGATCATGATGGCAACCTGCTGCACGCCAACAGGATGGCGGAGGAGCAGTTCAACCCGCGCAGGACGCGCAGCACCCACATAGCCTCCTTCATTCGCGACCCGGAGCTTCTCACCGCGGTCGAGGAGGCGCTCGAGACGCGCCAGGGCAACACCGTGGAGCTGCACACACGCGTGCCTGTCGAACGCCGCCTGCTGGCGACGGCGGCACCGCTGGAAGGCGTCCGTACGCCGGGCGTGCCCGCGCTCCTGATCACGTTCCGCGACCTGACCGAGCAAGATCGCCTGACCCGCATGCGCGCCGATTTCATCGCCAATGCCAGCCACGAGCTGAGGACGCCCCTGGCATCGCTGAAGGGCTACGTGGAAACCCTGCAGGGCAATGCCAAGAACGATCCAGCCGCTCGCGATCGCTTCCTGAAAACCATGGCCGAGCAGGCCGAGCGGATGTCCCGCCTGGTCGGCGATCTGCTATCCCTCAGCCGGGTGGAGATGCGCGAATACCTGCGACCGACGGACCGGGTCGAGCTTGGCCCGATCCTGTCCGAAGTTGCGCATACGCTTGAGCCGCTCTCCAAGCAGGCCAACGTCAAGCTGACACTCGCGTGCCCTGAAGCGGAGGCGATCGTGTTGGGCGACCGTGACGAGCTGATCCAGGTTTTCCAGAACCTCGTGCAGAACGCCATCAAGTATGGGCGCACTGGCGGAAAGGTGGATGTGCGGCTGACGAGAGAGAACACCGCGCCGCTCCGCTACAGGGTCGACGTGCAGGACGATGGGCAGGGAATTGCCCCGCAGCACCTGCCGCGGCTGACCGAGCGGTTCTATCGCGTCAGCACGGCTGCAAGCCGCGAGAGGGGCGGAACAGGGCTCGGCTTGGCGATCGTGAAGCACATCGTCAATCGCCACCGGGGAGAGCTGCGCATTTCCTCCACACTGGGCGAGGGCTCAACATTCACGGTCGTACTGGCTGGCGCCGACTAGCGTAATATCTATATATTTCAATATATTGAATTGTCATATCGCGGTCACCTGGCGTGCCTAGAACGGCGGGAGCTCGAGACTGGTCCCTTGGCGGCACGGGCGAGGAGTGGACGGACGTGAGAGACCACATCGTCAAGGCTTACGACCAGGAGCTGCAATCGCTCGACAAGAAGGTCGCGCAGATGGGCGGCCTGGTGGAGCGTCTTCTGGCGCAAGCCTTCGATGCGATGGAGAAGCGCGACCCGCAACTGGCGGAGGCGGCGTCGGCCAGCGACGCTGCGGTCGATGCGCCTGAACGCGAGCTTCAGGAGCAGGCGATCCTCATGATCGCCAAGCGCCAGCCGCTCGCACACGACCTGCGCCAGGTGATGACCGCGCTCAAGATCGCGGGCGATCTGGAGCGGACCGGGGATCTCGCCAAGAACATCGCCAAGCGCGCGCTGGCGGTGTCCGGCGAGAACCATCCCAAATCCCTGATGACGGGGTTGAAGCACATGGTCGAGCTGGCGCTGAGCCAGCTCAAGGATGTGCTGGACGGCTACGCGGAGCGCGATGCCGAAAAGGCAGTTGCGGTGTGGCGCCGGGATGAGCGCATCGACGCCATGTACAATTCTCTGTTCCGCGAACTGTTGACCTACATGATGGAGGACCCGCGCAACATCGGCGTCTGCACCCACCTGCTGTTTGCCGCCAAGAACATCGAGCGCATCGGCGACCACACCACCAACATCGCCGAGAACATCCACTACCTGGTGCACGGCATGCCGCTGGCAGACGACCGGCCCAAGAGCGACGACACGGCCACAACCCTCATTCGGAAAGAGTAGCTTCGGCTCGAAGCGCACACCGTGAAGCACGCAACCGTAAAAGTGCTGGTTGTCGAGGACGACCCCGCCCTGGCGGAGCTCATTCGCTTCAACATCGAGGCCGAGGGCTATACGGCCGCCGTCGCCGACACCGCCGAAGACGCCGAGCTGTTGATCGGCGAGGACCGGTTCGACCTGATCATCCTCGACTGGATGCTGCCCGGCATGTCCGGCATCGAGCTCTGCCGGCGCATCAGGCGCCGGGAGGACGCACAGACAGTCCCGATCCTCATGCTGACGGCGCGCGGCGAGGAAGGCGATCGTGTTCGCGGCCTCTCAACCGGCGCCGACGACTACGTCGTGAAGCCCTTCTCCGTGCCGGAGCTGATCGCGCGCATCAACGCGTTGCTCCGCCGCGCCGCGCCGCAGCGCATCGCCGACACGCTGCAGCGTGGCGACATCTCGCTCGATCGCGCGGCTCACCGCGTCATGCGCAAAGCGCGCGAGGTGCGCCTCGGCCCCACCGAGTTCAAGCTGCTTGAGTACTTCATGGAGAACGCGGGCCGTGTGCTATCGCGCGAGCAGCTTCTCGACGGCGTGTGGGGCCGCGACTCCTACATCGACGGGAGAACCGTCGATGTGCACGTCGGGCGTTTGAGAAAAGCGCTCATCCGCGGGAGCGATAGCGACCCCATCCGGACGGTGCGCGGCACCGGGTATGTCCTGGACACCACCGCTTCCTGAGATTCGTCCGCCGGCGACTGTCCGTCCCCAGGATTCACAAGTTGTATGCAAATCTGTGCTCCGGCAGGCACACGATGATTCGAGAATCACACCCGCATCGCTCCGCATCCTTGAGCCGCTCGTTAACGGCGTAGTAACTTTCGGCCGTCTCCTGCGACGCCTCGCGTAACGCGATTGGGGGAGTTGTCGCAGACCGCGTTTGATGGCGCACCTGTCGTGCGCCGCGTTCACCCAAGTACGCGTTTCCCAGTTCAAGTCGAGTTTCGTCGGCCGAGTCCGGCTGCGTTCCGTGTGCTGCTGTTCAGCTCACCCGCGAACGTATGCGCAGCTCAGGCCGTGTGTGCCGATGCGCGCCTTTGGCGGCGCTGCGTCAGGCGTAGTCAAGTTAGGAGAACTGTACATGGCCTGGAATGACGAACGCGTAGAGCAACTGAAAAAATTCTGGGCTGACGGCCTGAGCGCGAGCCAAATCGCCGGACGCCTTGGCGGCGTCACGCGCAACGCCGTGATCGGCAAGGTGCACCGCCTCGGGCTTTCCGGCCGCGCCACGACCTCGCGCATGAAATCGCACCGTCCGCGGGTGCGCACCGCCAATCAGGCTGTCAAGCGCCTCGCCAAGCCGCGTTTCGCCAACGTCGGCAATCCGGCATTCCGCAACCTGTACCTCGCCGACACCGAGCCCTACGTGCCGCCGGCCGAGGAACTCACCATCCCGGTCAAGGAGCGCAAGTACATCCAGACCTTGACGGAGACATCCTGCCGCTGGCCGATCGGCGATCCCCAGCACGCCGACTTCCACTTCTGCGGCAAATCAAAAATAGCCGGCTTGCCCTACTGCGAAGTGCACGCGCGGCGCGCCTTCCAGCCGCCGCAGGCCCGCCGCAGGGATCGCGACTACGTGCCGATGGCGCCTATGGTTTCAGCGGACGAGCCCGCCGAGGCCTCGGATGCGGAGAAGGCGCGGGACGAGAAGGCCGCGGTTTAAGGAATTGCTTTGTCAGCGAGGGCGTTGGCAAAGAGCGGGGGGATGGCCGGAAGCACGCGGGGTGCTTCCGGCCATCTGTTTGTCAGGCAACCGCAAGGCCGCCATTGACACCCCGAAACGGGCGCCTCATAAATTTGTTCATGAACAAAGAGCTTCACAACACGCGACGTGCCGGAGCGGGACCGCTAGCGCGGCTGCGATGACGACCCTTGCAGGTCTTCAGCCCAGTGCCGCGCCAGAGCGCGGCTTTTTTGTTTCCCGATCGTGAGAAAGCTCCCATGTCCGTTCCTCCCGCAAAGCCTACGAATTCCCAGCCCGCCCCATCCGGCACCGGACCATCTCCTGCCGTGATGCCAACCTATGGCCGCGTCGATGTCGTCTTCGAGCGCGGAGAGGGCACGTGGATCATCTCGACGACCGGCGACCGCTATCTCGACTTCGCCAGCGGCGTTGCCGTCAATGCGCTCGGCCACGCGCACCCCAAGCTTGTTGCCGCGCTCACCGAGCAAGCTCACAAGCTGTGGCACAGCTCGAACCTGTACCGCGTCGCCGCGCAGGAGAAACTCGCCGAGAGCCTCTGCAAAGTGACGTTCGCCGAGCAGGTCTTCTTCTGCAACTCGGGCGCGGAAGCCTGCGAAGGTGCGATCAAGACGGCGCGCCGGTACCACTACGTCAGCGGACGGCCGGAGCGCTGGCGGCTCGTGACGTTCAAGGGCGCCTTTCACGGCCGTACGCTTGCGACCATCGCCTCGGCAGGCAACGCAAAGCACCTCGAGGGCTTCGGCCATCCGGCGGACGGCTTCGACCTGGTGCCATTCGGCGATCTTGCCGCGGCTGAGCAGGCGATCACTTCCGAAACTGCCGGCATCATGGTCGAGCCAGTGCAAGGCGAAGGCGGCGTGAACGTTCCGCCTCCCAGCTGGCTGAAGGCCCTGCGTGACCTATGTGACCGCAGCGGCCTGCTGCTGGTGCTGGACGAGGTGCAAACAGGCATGGGACGCACCGGCGCCTTGTTCGCGCACGAGGCGGCGGGCATCACGCCGGACGTCATGGCTGTTGCCAAAGGCCTCGGCGGGGGCTTCCCGATCGGGGCCGTGCTCGCAACCAAGGAGGCGGCCAAGGGCATGGTTCCCGGCACGCACGGCTCCACGTTCGGCGGCAACCCGCTCGCGGCCGCGGTCGGCTGTGCCGTGCTGGAGGCGGTGACCGAGCCCGGCTTCCTCGACCAAGTGCGCAACATGAGCCTGCGCTTCAAGCAGATGCTGGCGGCGCTGAAAGACGAGTTCCCGCACGTTATCGAGGACGTGCGCGGCAGCGGCCTGCTTGTCGGCCTCAAACTGAAGCCACCCGCCGGTGATGTGGGTAACGCCTGCATTGCCGAGAAACTGCTCACCGTCGGCGCGGCCGACAATGTGCTGCGGCTTCTTCCACCGCTGAACGTCAAGGAAGAGGAGCTTGCCGAGGCCGTGCATCGGCTTGGGCGAGCCTTCCGGCGCCTGCCGGCGCCGGCCTGAGCGGCAGGACTTCGATATGGCACCTCGTCACTTCCTGGACATCGATCGCATCGACGGCCGCGTGCTGCGCCGGATCATCGACATGGCGCGCACAATGAAGAAAGCCGGCAAGCGCGTGCCGGCCAAGCTGAGGCCGGACGGCATTGCCGACCAGATCCTGATGCTGATCTTCGAGAAGCCGTCGACGCGCACCCGCGTATCCTTCGACGTGGCGATGCGCCAACTCGGGGGGCAGACCATTGCCCTCAACCATACGGACTTGCAGATCGGCCGCGGCGAACCCATCTCAGACACCGCGAAGGTGGTCTCCCGCTATGTTGACGCAATCATGCTTCGTGCGGTCAAGCACGAGACGCTGACCGAGTTGGCCGAGCACGCCACCGTGCCGGTCATCAACGGGCTGACCGACCGGACGCACCCCTGTCAGATCGTGGCCGACATCATGACGTTCGAAGAGCGCTTGGGGCCCATCAAGGGGCGGAAGGTTGCCTGGAGCGGCGACGGCAACAACGTTGCCGCCTCCTGGATCCAGGCTGCCGCTCTTCTCGGCTTCAGCATCTCCCTCGCCTGCCCGGGTCAATTGCGCCCGGCACGCGAAGTGCTCGCATGGGCAAAGAAGGAAGGTGCCGACGTCGAGGTCACCGACGACCCGGAGGATGCCGTCGCCGGCGCGGATTGCGTCGTCACGGACACCTGGGTCTCGATGGGGCAGCACGAGGAGACACGCAAGCGCAAACAGCTGCTGGCGCCGTACGCCGTGGACGAGCGGTTAATGAAAAAGGCCAGCAAAAAAGCGATCTTCATGCATTGCCTCCCCGCCTATCGCGGAAACGAGGTCAGCGCTGCGGTGATCGACGGACCCCAATCCGCAGTCTGGGATGAGGCCGAGAACAGGCTCCACGCGCAGAAGGCCATTCTCGCTTGGTGCCTCGGAGTTGACTGATGTTGAGTACAGAAAATACGCGGTTGCCGGCGCCTTCTGCCGACAACATCGTGCAGCCATTTCGGACCGTTAAGTCGGACGTGATCGGCCGCGTGATCCGATTGGGCTCCGTGGTCGACGCCATCCTTTCGCGCCACGCCTATCCCGAGCCGGTGAGCCGCGCGCTCGGGGAAGCGATCACCCTGACGGCGATGCTCGGCAGCGCGCTGAAGGAGAAGGCCAAGCTCATCCTGCAAACAAAGACCGACGGCCCGCTGGACTTCCTGGTCGCCGACTTCGAGGCGCCGGGCAAAGTGCGCGGCTATGCCAATTTCGACAAAGCGAACCAGGTGTTCCTGGACGCCAAGGGGCGCGCCGAACAGGGCGTGCTGCTGGGTCGCGGCCATCTGGCCATGACGATCGATCCCGGCATCGGACGCGACAGCTACCAGGGCATCGTTGCACTGGAGAACGAGCCGCTGATCACGGCCGCACACACCTACTTCCGGCAATCGGAGCAGCTTCCGACCTTCATCAAACTTGCGGTGGCGCGCCACTTCGAGGGGGGCGCCACGCGGGCGTGGCGGTGGCGCGCGGGCGGGCTGATGCTCCAGCAGCTTCCCCGGGAGGGCGGGACGCGCCTGGAAGGGGAGGCGCACGACGCGAGCCTCGAAGGCGAGGATGATGAGAACTGGAACAGGGCCCGGCACCTCGCGGCGACGGTAGAGGACCACGAGTTGATCGATCCCACCCTGTCCTCGGAGAGGCTGCTGTATCGACTGTTCCACGAGGAGGGTGTGCGCGTGGTCCCTCCGACGGACCTTGCGGAAGCGTGCCGCTGCTCGCGCGAGCGCCTTGCGCTCTACCTGCAGCGGTTCGGCGTGGAGGAGCTTGCCGACATGCGCGAGCCGGACGGCGCGATCAAAGCGACGTGCGAGTTCTGCTCCCGGTCGTATACGTTCTCGACCGACGAGTTGCGTTGAAGCGGCGGCCAGGTCGCACCCCAACCTCGTTTAACCGAAACTTTACGACGGGTTGCGACCCTGCACCGGCGAGCCTCTCGATTTGGTGCTGCATCCGAGCCTTGCGCACGCCCTTACGGCGGGGAGCGGAGACGTAACCGCTCAGCTTGTCCCCGCTGATCCAGGCTGCGTGCACTTGCAACAGGAGCTGACTGTAGGGGAGTGTCCATGCCATCGTCCGATCGCTCCGAGCCGCGGGCCGCCGACCCCGCGCCCGAGACGCGCGGACTTGGTCTGTCCTCACAGTCGCCGAGGTCCAAGCCCCCAGCACAAGACGGCGACGTGCAGTTTTTCGACCCCAGCGAACCCTGGGATGCGCAGGCCGCCGAAGCGCTGACGTCCCTCTACGAGGAGACGGCCGACGAGCTCTGGCGGCGGCAAGACACCGACCGCGCGCAAAGGCGTGCGGCACCCGAGCGGACCGCGCCGAACCTGAGCGAGCCCTCGGCCGAATGGATTTCCGGGATCGAGAAGCGCATCGCCGGTCTGATCCAGACCATGCAGGAGAGCCTCGCCGGCGCGAAGCCGGACCAGGCTGCATTGGATCCCCTCCATCGCCGCATCGACGCCATCGAGCAGCGACTCGGCGAGGCACTGAAAGGCGTTGCACGGCGAACCGATGTCGAAGGATTGCACCTGATCGAGACGCAGGTGGCGGAGCTCGCGGCTCACGTCGAGCAAGCTTCGAGCGGGCTACAACGCATCGACGGCCTGGACGGCCAGCTGCGGGAGTTGTCGCGCAAACTCGACGAGGACAGCCTGCAGAGGCTCGACGCGTTGGAGCGTACCCTTCAGAACTACGTCGCCGAATGGCGGCGCAGCGACGAGCGTACGGGGGGCGCGCTGGAGGTGCTGGACGAGACGCTGACGCGCATCGGCGCTTCGATCGACGCCGCGGATGCCCTGAAGCCCGCGCCCAGCTTGTCGCTGGCGGACCTGCCAACGGGTGGTGATGCTGCCACGCACGACCCGCTCGCCCACATTTATGCGGAGGGGGCCCGCGCGTTGTCGCCCCGCTACCAGCTCAGTCTCGACGCCGCCGACTACGCACCCGGCGCCCCTGTCAGGGTAGCCGAGCCGGCCGCCAAGCCCGACCCGGTGGCAGACCTGCCGGCGGAAGCCGGCGACAAGCCGGCTGAGAAATTGCCGCAGCCTGCGCGCTTGGAGACGCCGCTGCTGACGGAGCCGGGCGACGAAAGTCATGCACCGTCCGACACCGCACCCACGGGGTCCGAGCTTGCACCGCCGGCATTCCGGGCTTCGGCCATACGGGCCCGGCTGCAGAAGCAGCAGATGCTGGATGCCGAGACCGCGACTTCGGAGGCACACCCCCGCCCCGCAAAACTCCTGGCCAAAGAAAAAGCCAAGGCATCGGGCGACGCCAATCGCGCGCGGCCGAGCGTGCTGCTCGCCGCCGGCGTCACCCTTTTTGCCGCCGCCGGATATCTGCTTGTCGACGTGTTTCTTTCCCCCGCCCCTCAAGCCCCGAGACATGGCGAAGCTCCGGTGGAAAGCCGCGGTGACAAGAGCACGCACGCCACACCCGATGCCGAGCTGAAGCAGGCTGGCCGTGTGGAGGCCATCGGGACCGCCATCGCGGCGGTCTTCCGCGAGCCGTCCGAAAGGCCGACACCAGCTGTGCACAACGAGGCGCCGACGACGGCCGCCGAGCCCCTTGCCTCCAGCCTTATGGTCCCGCCCGCGGCTACGATCGGACCCGCATCGCTGCGCCAAGCGGCCATGAACGGTGATGCAACGGCCCAGTACGAGATCGGGATACGCTATGCAGCGGGCCGCGGCGTGGCTCAGAACATGGATCTAGCGTTCCAGTGGCACGCGCGGGCCGCGGCCCGCGGGCTCGCACCCGCACAATTCCGGCTCGCGGCCATGTATGAGCGCGGGCAGGGCACGGTAGCGGATACGGAAAAGGCCCGTAGCTGGTATCGGAGCGCGGCCGAGCAGGGGCACGTCAAGGCCATGCACAATCTCGCGGTACTCAGCGTGGGTGGGGGCCGGAGCGACTACCCGCTGGCTACCAAATGGTTCACGGAAGCGGCCGAGCGGGGGCTGGCGGATAGTCAATTCAATCTCGCGGTCCTGTACCAGAATGGGCTCGGCGTGGCCAAGGACCTGAAGCAAGCCTACAAGTGGCTGTCGCTGGCGGCACGCGGCGGCGACGCGGAAGCGGCAGCTCGCGTTGCCTCGATCAAGTCCCAGCTCTCACCGGCCGATGCCCGGGCTGCTGATGCCGCAATTGCTACATGGCGCGTGCGTTCGCCTGACCCCCGCGCCGCCGAGCCAGCTTCTTCCGGACTTGTAGAGCGACCCTGAAAACCCGGCCGCCACCGCCAGCGCGATGCTTGGTACGAGCATCATCCGCATTGTTTACTATCGTTCGCCCCGACAACTGAATTCTTCCCTGGCACCGCTTGCATTTGCGGCCCACTTGGTGTCCCTATCGGCCACGGGAAGTTCGCGGCTGCCGAGGGGTTAGGCTGTCCGGATTCGATGCGGGCAGAACACGTCCCAAGGTACGGTGCGGGTTGATGCCGGCGCAGTTGGCCTGGGCCTAGAAGCCACTCGTTTCTCCAGGAACACCGATTGCACGGGAGAGCCAATCCGCGCGTGCGCCCGGACTGCCCGGGCCGCGGATGGTCAGCGCCGCGGCCTTGCTCACGTGGGTCGCATGCAATTCTACCTGCCTGTCGCCGAGATGTCGGCGAACATCCTGGTCTTTCTCGCGATGGGGGGAGCCGTCGGCTTCCTTTCAGGCATGTTCGGCGTGGGCGGCGGCTTCCTGATGACCCCACTCCTGATCGTCGCCGGCATACCGGCAGCGGTTGCCGTCGGCACGGAGGCGGCACAAATCCTCGCCTCGTCCGTGTCGGGCGCGCTGGCGCAGTGGCGCCGCCGGAACATCGACGTGAAAATGGGACTGGTGCTTCTGGCAGGCGGCCTCGTCGGCTCGGTCTTGGGCGTTCAGCTCGTCGGTGTCCTGCGCAGGCTTGGCGTGTTCGACGTGTTCGTTTCCGCCTGCTACGTGACGTTCCTGGGCGTAATCGGCGTGCTGATGCTTGTCGAAAGCATCAACGCGATCCAGAAGAGCCGCACCGGGCGGGTCGTGTCCGGCCGCCGGCCAGGCCAGCACAACTGGGTGCATGGCCTGCCCTTCAAGGTCAGGTTCAATCGCTCCAAGCTCTACATCAGCGCCATTCCGCCCATCCTGCTGGGCTTTTTTGTCGGCCTGCTCGCGGCAATCATGGGCGTCGGAGGCGGATTCATCATGGTCCCGGCCATGATCTATCTGTTGCGCATGCCTACCCAGGTCGTGGTCGGCACTTCACTCTTCCAGATCGTGTTTCTTACTGCCGCCACAACAATCCTGCACGCCTCGCAGAACTACAACGTGGATGTCGTGCTTGCGGTGATTCTCATGGCCGGAGGCGTGATCGGCGCGCAGTTCGGCACGCTTGCCGGAGAGCGTCTCCGGGGCGAGCAGCTGCGCTTTCTGCTGGCGACGTTCATTCTGCTGGTGTGCGCGCGGTTCGCCTGGCTGCTTATTGCCCGTCCCGCCGAACTCTTCTCCGTCAGCGTGGCAGGAAACGCCTGATGCAAGCTCTGGCCCGATATCGGGGAACCTTTGTTTTTCTGGTCACGCTGCTCGTCGGCTTCCTCATCCTCGGCACGACCGGCAGCGAGGCGCAACGCAAGAGGGGCAAGCAGGCGCCGCCGGTTTCCGTTCAGACGCCGCAGTCCGCGGAACCTGAAATCAAGCGCGAGCAGCAGCCGGGGGCCAAAGAGTCGGTCGAAGCTGACGTCTCGGCGCGCAACATCGCGGTCACCTCAAGTTTCAACGGTACCGAGATCGTCATCTTCGGTGCGATCGACGGCAGCCAGCAGCCGAGTCCGGAGTCGGGCTACTACGACGTGATCATCGTCGTTGAGGGCGTTCCGGGCCGGCTTGTTGTGCGCCGCAAGGGCAATGTCGCCGGGCTATGGGTCAACACCGCGTCTGCCATTTTCGATAACGTGCCGAGCTACTACGCCATCGCGTCGACCCGGCCGGTGGAAGAAATCGCCCCGGAGGAATTCAGGGCTTTGCACGGCATCGGTCTGACGCACCTGAAATTTACACCGGCGATCGGACAGAAGGACGCCATCTCCACCGAAGATCTCAAGCAATACCGCGAGGCGCTCATTCGGCTGAAGACCAGCGAACGGTTGTACGTAAACAGGGACCACGGCGTGGCCTTCACCGGCAAGAGCATATTCCGCGCGAGCATCGTGCTGCCCGCCAATGTCACCGTGGGTCCCTTCGATACCAAGGTCTATTTGTTCCGCGAGGAGAAGCTGTTGAGCCGCTTCCAGGTTCGCCTCACCCTCGAACGGGAAGGCATGGAGCGCTTCCTGCATTCATTCGCGCACAACCTGCCGACCATCTACGGCTTCATGACTGTGCTGATCGCGGTAAGCGCCGGGCTGCTTGCATCCACCGTATTCGGCCGCAGCGCGCACTAGCGTTCCTCCTGTTCGATTTGAAGCAAGGGATGCAGCCCGCTTGTGCGGGCTGACGGCTGCAGGGCGTAGTCGTGGCGGTGCGAGATGCCCCCCTGCTGACTGACGCCTCCCTGGCTCAGGCGCCTCGAGTCTGCGACAACGACGCCAGCACCTGCACCGCAGCGAGAGCTTACTGCCTCGCAGTCCGGACTCGCATAGGCGCGCCGGTCAGCGACTGCGAACCCGCGTTCAAGCGTTGCATGAGAGATGGTAGCTGGCGTACCTCGGTGTGCAATCGCAAGGGGTTGAAGAAGGTCTGACGTGGCCCCTCAATCGCGCCCGAGAAACCTGGTGGCGACCGGGTAGAGCCCCTCCTGCCCCAGCATCCAGACAGCGATGCCACCGTCGCCGAACAGCCTGCCGAAGGCCTCGTCGAGAACATTGAGGCCGCCCGCAAAGGCTCCGAATGCCGGCATGATCAGGCGGCGCCCATTGGCCACGAAGCACGGACGGCGGATGGAGTAGCCGTACATAGATAGCCGTGCTGCCGGATGCATGTGGCCGGCAATCTCGTGCGTCGCAGCCCCTTGCGTAGGAATATGGCGCAGGACCAGCCCGCCCACTTCGCAGTCGCCGCGCGCAACGCCGCCAAAGCGCCGGTCAACCTTCGGGTCGTGATTGCCGGTGACCCAGATCCACTCCCGGCCCTCCTGAAGAACCCGCAGGACCTCCAGGTCCTGGGGCGCAATGCGCTCGGCAGCGCCTGTGTCGTGAAGGCTGTCGCCCAGCGCGATCACGCGCGCAGGCTCGTAGCGGTCGATCACCTCGGCAAGGCGCATCAGCGTCTGGCGCGTATCGTAGGGCGGCAGCAGGCTTCCACGCTGCGCTGCCGCCGACCCCTTTTCCAAATGCAGGTCGGCAACCAGCAATGTCTGCTCGCCGGGCCAGTATAGCGTCCCCGAGCTGTCCGCCACCAACTGACGCCCGCATAGGGCGACAACCTGCGAGCCGGTTTCGGAGACGAGGTGGAAACGCTCAGGCTTCAGTTCCAACATGCATGCCCCCACTCAACATGGCGTCGCGTATCAGGTCCTCTGCCGCCTCGCGCAGCATATGCTCCGCCACACCACCACCGTGGACGAGCTCCTGACCGATCTCCAGTAGCACGGGGACGGCGAGCGGAGACACGTTCTCCAGCGCCACATAACGGATATTTCCCTTGATTCGGCTCAGGAATGTACCGAGCCGGCTGACATCCAGAAGACCTGTCGCGGCGTCCGCCCATGCAGCCTCGAGCAGAATGTGGCCGGGGTCGTGCTTGCGCAGGACGTCGTAGATTAGGTCGGAGGAGATCGTGACCTGCCGCCCGCTCTTGGCCGCACCGGGATGCCGGCGCTCGATCAGGCCCGAAATCACCGCATTGACGCGGAATGTGCGCTTCATCAGGCTCGACTCGGCAAGCCAGGCATCGAGATCGTCGCCCAGCATGTCCTCGGCGAACAGATCGCCGACGTCGAGGCGCTTGGTGGCGATCAGATCGGCGATCGGCCCAGCCCCCCACACCGCCAGCGCGTAGTCGTTGGCCACGAAGCCCACGGGATTGGCGCCCGCGCGATCGAGGCGGCGGGTGAGCAGCATGCCCAGCGTCTGGTGCGCGAGGCGCCCCTCGAAAGGATAGACGACCAGAAAATGCTTCATGCCCCGCGGGAAGGTTTCGACGAGAACCTCGCGAGCACTTGGGATTTCCGACCGCTCGGTCTGGATATGCAGCCATTCGCGCACCGGATCGGGCAGGCTGCCCCATCGTGTCGGGCGCGCGATCATCTCCCGCACGCGCTGCGCGAGGTGGGTCGAGAGGGGAAACTTGCCGCCTTCGTAGGACGGAACCGTCGGATCGGGCGCATCGGTGCGGGTGACGAAGGCTTCCGTGTCCTGCAGCCCCTCGAAGCGGAGAACCTCACCCGCGAAGACGAAAGCGTCGCCGGGCTTGAGCTGTTCGACGAAGTATTCCTCCAGCTCGCCGAGAACCCGGCCGCCGACCAGCGGCCGGACCACGCCAGGCTTTTTGCTGGTCCGCCGCCCCACGAGGCGGATTTTGATCATCGGCGCTTCGACGATTGTCCCCGCATTCATGCGGTATTGGCGTGCCAGCTTCGGATGCGACAGACGAAGACGGCCATCGCTCGCGGGGCGCAGGCGCGCGTAGCGGTCATAGGCGCGCAACGCGTAGCCGCCGGTCGACACGAAATCGACGACACGGTCGAACTGCTTGCGGGTCAGGTCCGCGTACGGAAGCGCCGAGCGCGCCTCCCGATACAGGTCCGCCGGCGCAAACGGCCCGGCACAGGCCATGCCCCACACGTGCTGCGCCAGAACATCCAGCGCGCCGCGGCGCGGGTACTGGGTGTCATGCGCTCCTTCCGCCGCAGCCTCGATGGCGGCACGGCATTCGAGCACCTCGAACCTGTTGCTTGGCACCAGCACGGCGCGCGAGGCCTCATCCAGACGGTGGTTCGCGCGGCCGACCCGCTGAATGAGGCGGCTCGCCCCTTTCGGCGCACCGACGTTGATGACGAGATCGACATCGCCCCAGTCGACACCGAGATCGAGGGTCGATGTCGCCACCACAGCACGCAGCGTACCCGCGGCCATGGCGGCCTCGACCTTGCGCCGCCGGGCGGCATCGAGCGAGCCGTGATGCAGCGCGATGGGCAGAGCGCCTTCGTTGACGCGCCACAATTCCTGGAACAGCAGCTCGGCTTGGCTGCGCGTGTTCACGAATATCAGGGAAAGCTTGTTTGCCTTGATCGCCGCATAGATTTCCGGAACGGCATAGCGCGCCGAGTGTCCGGCCCACGGTAGCGGCTCCTCCGTTTCGAGAATGCGGATGTCGTGGTCGGCCCCGCCGCGCGCGACCAGCAGGTCGGCCAGCTGCGTGCTGTCGTTTGTGTGCTGCGGTGTGAGATAGGCGCACAGCTCGCGCGGCCGCGCCACCGTGGCGGACAACCCGAGACGGACGTGTCCCGGTGAGAGACTGCTTAGACGCGCCAGGTCCAGCGCCAGCAGATCACCACGCTTGGTTGGCGCTAACGCGTGCAACTCATCCAGCACGACGGTGTCCAGATCGCTGAAGAAATCTCCAGCCTCGCTGTAGGACAGCAGCAGAGTGAGCTGCTCTGGCGTAGTCAGCAGGATGTCGGGCGGCCGCACCTTCTGGCGCGCCTTGCGCGCAGCCGACGTGTCTCCAGACCGGGTTTCGATGCGGATGGGCAGACCCATTTCAGCGACCGGCACCAGCAGATTGCGCGCAACGTCGACAGCCAAGGCCTTGAGCGGCGAAACGTAGAGTGTGTGAATCCCGGCTCGCCGACCCGGGCTACGCCTGCCTCGCGACAGTGCGATCAAGCTCGGCAGGAAGCCTGCGAGTGTCTTGCCGGCGCCGGTCGGCGCTATCAGAAGCGTGGACTTGCGCGCCTCAACTTGCTTGAGAAGCGCGAGTTGGTGCTCCCGGGGCGTCCAGCCGCGCTGCTTGAACCAAGCCAAGAACGCACCCGGAAGCGCAGGCTCAGGAGTGCCCACCCGGCGCGCGTCGCGCGGGCGCTTGAGGCTTGCTTGTCTAGGCCGTGCAGGCATTTGAGCGGGAAGCGCCAGGGTTGTTCAGCAGCGAGGCGCTATGCTAATGCCAATTCGGGCGTGAATGCGCCGCCCTTTCGGGAGACGAGCCATGGACCGGCGGCAGTTCTTCGGCGACAGCGTGTCGGGCACAGTTATCCGGCTGGTTCTTCTGTCGATTGTTGTCGGCATCGTCTTCTCGGCCCTCGGCATCACGCCCTTCAACATCGTGGAGCGCCTGCAGCTCCTCGTCCGGCGCATTGCGGACCTCGGATTCGACGCCTTCCATTGGGCCTTCCAATACTTCCTGCTCGGTGCGGTCGTGGTGGTGCCCATCTGGCTGATCATGCGCCTCGTCAAACGCGACCCCAAGGCTTAGACCGCCGATTATGCATCCAGGTTCTGGGCTGCCCACTCGGCAGCGCGCCGGCCGGTCAGCTCGCGGATCGAGTTCAGGTTTTCGCGCTCGATTAGGGAAACGAGATCCCGCTTCATGCGGTCCAGTAAACTCGGTCCCTCGTAGACGAGCCCGGTATAAAGCTGCAGGAGGGTGGCGCCGGCTTCCAGCTTCGCAATCGCGGCGGTTCCAGAGTCGATGCCGCCAATTCCGATCAGCGGCACGCGCCCCCCGGTCATCTGCCGAACGCGTGCCAACACCACCGTTGAGCGGTGAAACAGCGGCCGGCCCGAGAGGCCACCGGACTCGCGTGCACCTCCCGTATCCGTCAAGCCGCTGCGGGCGAGCGTGGTGTTGGAGACGGCGATGCCATCCACATCGCGTCGCAGAAGCACGGCAACCACCGGTTCCAGGTCTGCCTCCGCGATATCGGGCGCAAGCTTGACGACGATGGGCCGCTTCGGCTTGCCCGCTGCCATCGACCGCTCCCTTGCCGCCAGCACGCGTGCCAGCAAATCATCCAGCGCGGCCGGTGCTTGCAGGTCGCGCAGCCCCGGCGTGTTGGGCGAGGAGATATTGATCGTGAAGTAGCTCGCTACATCATAGAACGCCGCAATGCCCGTCTCATAGTCCGCAGCGCGATCTGACGCATCCTTGTTCGCGCCGACGTTGATGCCAACCACACCAACTCTTGGCCGGGCACGCAAGCGATCGAGCGCGGCAGCATGCCCTCCGTTGTTGAATCCCAGCCGGTTGACGAGCGCCTTATCCCTGATGAGCCTGAAAATGCGAGGCTTGGGGTTTCCGTCCTGCGCCAGCGGCGTAACGGTGCCTATTTCGGCATGACCGAAACCCATTCCGATCACGGCGGCCGGAACACGCGCGTCCTTGTCGAAGCCTGCAGCGATGCCGAACGGATTTGGAAACGCAATATCCCAGATTTCGACGCCGAGACGTGGATCGTCGCGACGCGATGGGCGAGGATACACGCCTGCTTCCAGCGATTTAAGCGTGAGCTCGTGAGCCTGCTCAGGATCCAATGCAAACAGCAATGGCCGCGCAAACTCAAACACCGTGGACAGCATCGACAGTTTCCCCGCACGCACCCGCTTCGCAAACGTGAACGCGACCGCACTTACATGTCGCACCGCTGCGATCACGGTTGCATGTCACGAATAAATCATGCTCTCAATTGCGCAAGGGGCGCCTGGCGGTGAGCGCCCTTCGGCTGGAGGGCGCCGTTTCATGGCACGAAAGTTTTCGTCCCAGATTATGTCGTTGGGACAACTTCTTGCACCCCCTCATCTTTTCAAGACACCCCCGTTTCAGCGCTCCTTCGTGTGGACGCCGGAGGAGGCGGCCACCCTCATCGACGAGATCACGTCAGCATTTGAATCTACCGACGAGGAAACCGTCGGTGACGGCTGCTTCCTCGGCACCATGCTGTTTATGAACGCCGACCAGTCCGCCGCCAAACGGCGCAATTGGCCGCTCGCGCGAAGCCAGAAGACCCTAGACATCATCGATGGTCTGCAGCGGCTCACCACCCTGACCATCCTTCTGTGCCTGCTCAGGGACCTTGAGCTTGAACACGGCCGTAAACCTGGAGAGCGGCTGCGGTCAGCGATCTCAGCAGGACGCGGAGCGAGTTCCACCTCGCGCGTCTCTCTGCGAGGAGCGGACGAGGATTTCCTCGACGCGCTGGTTCGCGCCGACGCGACCCACGAGGAGCCTGAGGACGAGAGCCTATCGATGCCGCAAGCCAATCTCGTCGAGGTGCGCGACTATTTGCGCGGCATCGTCGCGGAGTATTCGGAGGCCGAAAGACGGCGACTCATCGACTTCCTTTTGGATAACTGCTGCGTGGACGTTTTGCTGACCAGCGGCATCGATCGTGCGCATCGCATGTTCACGGTCCTGAACACTGCCGGCAAGCCGCTCACACGCAACGACATCCTCAAGGCCCAGCTTTTCTCGGGCGTAGCGGACCCACGCCTGAGCCGGCTGGTCGCCATGTGGGAGGAGGCCGAGGCACTTCTGGGAAAAAATTTCGAGGCATTGTTCAGTCACATCCGCACGATGCATGCGCGGACATCGCCGGATGTCATCACGGCTATAGGCGAGATCGCCCGGCAGGTCGGCGGCGGGCCAGCCTTTGTCGAGCGCATTCTCCATCCCGCCGCGCCGATATTCGCCGACATCCGGGCGGCGCGCCACACCGGCTCATCCCATTCGGAAGCGATCACCAGTTCATTGTCCTATCTCGGCTGGGTGCGCGGCTCGGATTGGGTGCCGGCGGTTCTCCTGTGGTGGCTGGAAAAGGGGAAGGACGCGGCGGCGCTGCAGCAGTTCCTGAGTTCGATTGAGCGCCTGACCTACGCCTTGCATATCCAGAAGCGGAGCCCCAAGCGCCGCAACGGGCGCATGAGCGCGGTGATGTACGCGATCAGGCAGGGGCAGGATCTGACAGCGGCACCGAGCCCGATGGAGCTTGGCCAGGATGAAGTCCACACCCTTCACTACAATCTCCGTGACATGCACAAGCGCGATGCCAAGGTGGCCAAGCTCGTGCTCATGAGGCTCAACGATGCGCTCGCGGGCCGCCGGCAGAATCTTGACGGTAAGGCCCTGACCGTGGAGCACATATTGCCGCGCAGACCCGGAGCCTCATGGCGCGCGGCCTTTCCCGATCCGATCGAACGGGACCGCCTGACGAGCTCACTCGGAAATCTCGTTCTCGTGCCGAGATCGCTGAACGGCAAGGCCGGCAACCAGGATTTCGCGCGCAAGAAGCAGGTGCTGTTCGGCAACGGCTTTCAGTTGCCGATCAACGATTTTGTCCACCGCCAAGACGAATGGACGGCGGCTCGGATCGAAGCGCGGGAAGCGGAGCTGCTGCGGTTGCTCGATCAGGTTTGGCGGATTGGCGCGCCATCGGGCCGCAAAGCCACAGCCCAGGCCGACGCGCCTCCACCCGCGAAGCGCCGCAGGGCGTCGGACCGGGCCTAAGTCAGTTTCGCACTACCCCCGCCTGGGCGACCGCAGTGCCGATCATGCAGTCGCGCGTGACAATCGACGCAAGCTTGTCCTCGCTCCACCCCTTGGTTCCCTTGGGGCGCATGGGAAGCACGATATAGCGCAGATCGGCGGTGGAGTCGTGGACCCGCACCTCTACATCGTCTGAAATGCCAACACCAAATTCCTGCAAGACGCCACGCGGATCGACCACCGTGCGCGAACGATAGGCGATGCTCTTGTACCAGGCGGGAGGAATCCCGAGCAGCATCTTCGGGTAGCAGGAGCACAATGTGCAAACGATGACGTTGTGGACTTCCGGCGTGTTCTCGACCGTTGCAAACTCCGGCGCCGCGCCGATATCGATCCCCATCTGCTTGAGGGCTGCACGGGTATCCTTCAGCAGGAGCTTCTTGAAGGCCGGGTCTGTCCAGGCCTTGGCGACCACCTTGGCGCCCAACGCCGGAGAGCGACTGTCTATCAGGTCGACGCTCGCAGCGATCTCCTGCGCTGACAGAACGCCCTTCTCTAGGAGCAGCGCGCGAACCGCCTCTTCCAACACCTCGTAAGCGCTCGCGGTGCCGGCGTCGTGATCCTTCTGAGGCGCGTGCGGATCGTGATCGTGATCGTGGTGGTCATGATCGTGCTTGGGGTTGTGCATGCTCGCCCGCTCCTACTTCAAAGGCTCCAGCCAGTATTCGAAGATGTCGGCCTCGAGTTGGTCCGATTGCGGACCGTCATACCGGCCCCAGATATCGCGCTGCCTGAAGCGTACCTTGTAAAGCACCTGCGCCGGTAGTCCCGGCTGGTGATACGCAAGCCGCTCGGGATCGCGGAACACGCCATGAATCGACGCAACCTCGCCCCGCTTTCCGCGCAAATACCACGGTGTGCGGCAGTGGCCCAAAGCCGGACGGTCGGCCACCCGCACCTTGTCGCCGGGTGCAAATCGCGGTGCTGCAGGCGATTTCGATGCTGGCTTCGTACGCGCCCTCACCACGGGATCTTCTCCTTCGAGGTCTTGCGCCCGGCTTTCTCCCAGCGTGCGCGCACCTCGTCCATACGCGCTTCTACTTCCGCCCGCGTCAACACGCCCTGCTCGACCACGAGATTGCGCACGGCCCTGATCCACTTCTCGTAGTAGGTGGTACGGTCGTACTGTTGCTGTCCGTAGTCCTCGATCACGCGGCGCATGCCATCGACGGTGAATGCGCGCTTCTCCGGACCGACAAGAAGCCGCAGCATCGCGTCCGTGCGTTTTTCCCACAGCGCCAGATCATGCTCGTGCCGATCGATCGGTCCGAACTCGAGACCGCCGACGTCATGGGTGGACCTGCCGTCTGCACCCTTGCGCAGCATGTTCTTTCGCTTTGGTTGCGGCATGGGCTGGCCTCTCGCCTGGAAAGCGCCCATCATGCCCTCCCTCGCGATTGAAGGCCAGAGCGCCGGACCACTGAACCCATGAACCTGACCGTCACGGCGCTGGCGCTCGGCGCAGCCGCATGCCTCGGCTTCGCCCTTGTGCTCAGCCAAATCGGTTTGCGCCATATTTCTCCGCTGCGTGGCGCCTGCATCAGCGTGCCGTCAAGCGCATTGGCCTATGTCGCGCTTGCCCCATTATTGCTCGACATGAGCGCCTTCAGCCTCAAGGGCGCCAGCATCTTCGTCTTCTGCGGTTGCTTGTTTCCTGCGACCGTCACGCTTCTGACGTTCGAGGCCAACCGGCATGTAGGGCCTGCTATCACCGGGGCATTCGGTAACCTCACACCGTTGTTTGCTGCTCTTCTGGCGGTTGTCCTGCTCGGCGAAGTGCCCGCGATCGGCGTTCTGGCCGGCATGGCCGTCATCCTCATCGGTGTTCTGCTGATCATGGGAGCGCCGCGAACCATCCCGCAGCGCGCCTTCGGCTGGGCCGTGGGTCTCCTGCTGCTGGGCGCCTTCATTCGCGGGCTTGTCCAGCCCCTAGTGAAGGCGGGCCTGGCCGATTGGCCGAACCCGTTTGCGGCCAGCCTCATCGCCTACGTGATGTCAGCTGGTGTGATCCTCTCGGCCGCGCTGATGCGTGAGGGCCGGGAGGCGCTCCGCCCGCCTGCGGCCGGTTTGCCCTGGTTCGTCCCCGTCGGCCTGCTCAACGGGCTGTCCGTGCTTCTCATCTACGTCGCGCTTGAGCAGGGTTCGGTGGCCGTGGTCGCATCGCTGGTGGCCTGCTATCCGCTGGCGGCCCTAGTCCTCAGCCGTGCGTTGCTCGGAGCTTCCGGCCTGACGAGGCGCGTTGTCGTGGGGGTGATCATAACGGTCGTGGGTGTCGCCGTGCTGTTGCGCGGATAGCAGACCCGGTCTGCAGTTGCGCTCATGACTCGTCACCACCGCTCCGATATGGTGCCCGGCGGTCGGAAAATCAGGGAGAATATCGGGATGGTAACGGTGAAGGCGGGCGCGCTCGCCGATCTGGTGCGCGACATCTTCGCCAAAGCCGGCTGTTCGACCGCTGAAGCCGAACGCATCGGCAAGTATCTCGTTTCGGCCAACCTAACCGGCCACGATAGCCATGGCGTCGCCCGCGTACCCCGCTACCTGCATTGGAAATCCAACGGCACTGTCGTCGCCGACCGCACGGTGAATGTCGTCAGCGAGACGCCAGTCCTGGCCGTTGTCGACGGCCTGCATGGGTTCGGCCAGACCGTGGCTCCGCAGGCCGTCGAAATCGGTATTCGTAAAGCTAGGGAAAACGGCCTCGCCATGATCGCCCTGCGCAACGCCGGCCACATCGGCCGCGTCGGCGACTGGGCAGAGATGGCGGCAGCGGCGGGCTTGGTCTCCGTGCATTTCGTCAACGCCTCGGGCAGCGTGCTGGTGGCGCCGTTCGGCGGTACCGAGCGGCGGCTATCCACCGCGCCATTTGTCGTGGGCGTGCCGCGACCGGGCGACGAGCCGGTCATTCTCGACTTTGCCACGTCCGTTGTCGCGGAAGGCAAGGTGCTCGTCGCAAGCCAAGGCGGCAAGAAGCTTCCCGAGGGTGCTCTGATCGGACCCGACGGCAGCCAGAGCATCGATCCTCATTTGCTCTACGGCGATTACACGCCCACCGGCCCGCGCGACCACTCCAAGGGCGCAGGTGCTATCCGCGCTTTCGGAGACCATAAGGGGTCCGGCCTGGCATTGATGTGCGAGCTGCTCGGAGGTTCGCTCACGGGCATGTCCGCTACCGGCTTCGGACGCCGCTTCGGCAACGGCATGCTGTCGTTCTATGTCGATCCGAATGTCATTGATCCTGAGAACGTGTTTCCAGAGGATACGGCTCGCTACATCAGCTTCTTCAAAAGCGCAAAGCCAGCCCACACCGGCGGCGAGGTGCTGACACCGGGCGAACCGGAGCGGCGCATGCGTGCCGAGCGGTTGGCAAAGGGCGTCCCGTTGCCCGACGACACCTGGGCGTCCATTGTTGCCGCAGCACGCGAGCTAGGAGTGGACGAAAACCGCATCCAGCAAGCTGGCGCTGCTTGATCGAAACCATCCAAAAAAGCCGCGCGGAGACGATCGATGATTGATACCGCACTATTGAAGAAGCTCGAGAGCTTCGACACCCCCACCATCTGCAACGCACTGGAGATCATAGATCCGGCGCGGCGGCTTACCGGGTTTACCATCAAGCCGCTCTACTGCCGCTTCCCCGAGATGCCGCCGATCGTCGGCTATGCCAAGACGATCTCGATCCGCTCGACGCACGCCCATGAGCTCGACGCGAAGAAAGCGCGCGAGCAACGCGTTTCCTACTACGAATACGTCGCAAGCGAGCCTGCGCCGGGCGTCATGGTCATTCAAGACCTCGACGGCCATGATGTCGGCTTCGGCGCGTTCTGGGGCGAGGTCATGAGCGCGGTCCACAAAGGACTAGGCTGCCTCGGCGTCGTCACCGACGGCTCAATCCGCGATATCGACCAATGGGCCCCGGGCTTCCAGGCGCTCGCCGGCTCCATCGTCCCGAGCCACGCCCATGTGCACCTTGCTGACTTTGGCAGGGAAGTCCGCGTGTCCGGCATGCTGGTTCGCTCCGGCGACATTGTCCACGCGGACCGGCACGGCGCCGTGACCATCCCGGCAAATCTGGCCGAGAAAATTCCTGCAGCCTGCGATCTGCTGGCCCGCAAGGAGGCCGTAATTCTGGATATGGCGCGCGCGCCCGGCTTCAACGTCGCCAAGCTCCGCGAAGCGCTAGCCAAACAAGACGAGATTCACTGAGGAAACCCAGGCATGGGCCGCAAAGTCATCTGTATTCAGCCCCTCCACCCGGAGGGCATGAAAATACTGCACTCTCGGCCAGACCTTGAGGTCATCGTTCCGGACTCGCTCGATCCGGAGACGTGGGGCAACTTTCTTCCCGGCGCTGAAGCAATCTGTGTGCGCCTCACGCAAGTCCCGCGCTCGATGATAGAGAAGGCGCCGAACCTGAAGATCATCTCGCGGCACGGAGTAGGCTGTGACAACATCGACGTTGGGGCCGCCACCGAAAACGGCGTGATTGTCGCCACGGTCGGACTTGCCAATGCACCGTCCGTTGTTGAGCACACCATCGCCCTGATGTTCGCGCTCGCCAAGCGGCTACCCGAGTTCGACCACGCCGTGCGCGGCGGCGACTACACCCGTAGGATGAAGCTGGATGCCCAGGATGTCGCTGGGCGCACGGTCCTCATCGTGGGCCTCGGACGCATCGGCAGCCGGCTGGCGAAGGCGCTGAACGCACTCGGCATCGCCTGCATCGGCTGCGATCCCGCCTATTCCGCCGACCAGATCAAGGCGATGGGCTGCGAGCCGGTCACCGATTTCCGCACAGCCCTGCCACGGGCAGATTTTGTCACAGTGCACGTCCCACTGAAGGATGACACCCTCGACATGATCGGCGCCGCCGAGCTCGCGCTGATGAAACCAACCTCGTATGTCATCAACTGTGCACGCGGCGGCATCGTCAACGAAGCGGCTCTCCTTGATGCCGTGAACAGCCGCCGCATCATGGGTGCCGGCCTCGATGTGCAGGTCGACGAGCCGCCCAAGCCCAACGATCCATTGCTGACCTGCGATCGCATCATCCTCACCCCGCACTCGGCCACATCCACGCCCGAAACCATGATCCGCATGGCCAAAACCGTCGCACAGAACGTGCTCGACCAGTTCGATGGCCGCCTGCCGCAAAGCCACGTTTTCAACCCCGAAGTTCTGAGCCGCACCAAGGCTGGTGCTTGAGGAGATCGCTATGAAGCCGAACCTGTTGAAGAAGAAGATCGCCGACGGCGTACGCTGCGTCGGCGGCTGGGTGGCTATTCCGGACGTCCTGGCGTGCGAGGTCTACGCCGGCCAGGGCTGGGACAGCGTCACGCTCGACATGCAGCACGGCGGCAGCAACATCAATGACGCCGTGCCTCTGCTGGCCGCCATTCAAAGCGCGGGCGACGCAACGCCGATCATCCGCGTGCCGTGGAACGACCCCGGCCAGATCATGCGCGCGCTGGATGCCGGCGCGATGGGCATCATTTGCCCGATGATCAACACCAAGGCCGAAGCCGAGGCCCTCGTGCGCTCGTGCCGCTATCCGCCGATGGGCGAGCGCAGCTTTGGCCCCTATCGGGCCTCGCAGTACGGCGCGGACTACTGGCAGAAGGCCAACGAGGAAGTCCTCCTGTTTGCGATGGTGGAAACGCGCCAGGCCGTAAGCAACCTCGAGGAAATCCTTTCGGTGAAGGGCATCAACGGCGTCTATGTCGGCCCGTCCGACCTCTCGCTCAGCATGGGCAAGGCGCCGACCCTCGACCCTACCGACAAGGAGGTGCTGGTGGCGATGGACATCATCGTCAAAACAGCCCGCAAGTGGGGCCATATCGCCGGCGTACATACGGACGGCCCAAAAACGGCGCTGCGCCGCTTCGAGGAAGGCTTCCAGATGTGCACGATCCTCAACGACGTGCGCCTGCTGGCGATGGCCGCGAACAACGCGGTTCGCGAGGCGCGCGGTCAGGCCGAGGCAGCCAAGTCCAAGACCTACTGAGACAAGCGGGCCGGCTGGCGATGGTTTGCCAGGCGACCCGCAAAAATTAGGCAGGCAAAGCGGCAGCTCGCTCTACCAAGTCAGACTACCCCCTCCTATATCTTGCGCGAAGCCTCGCCGAAGGTGCCGCATTCGGGCCTTCGATGAGTGCCCAAATCCGATGAAGACGGTGGATACCGCGCCGAATGGGCGGGCCGCCGTGCCGAGGAGGGATGCATGAATTTCGAGAAGTATACCGACCGGGCCAAGGGATTTGTCCAGGCGGCCCAAAACCTCGCCTTGCGCGAAGGTCACCAGCAATTCGGCACCGATCATCTCCTGAAAGTCCTGCTCGATGATCCGGAAGGCTTGGCCGCCGGGCTCATCGACCGTGCCGGCGGGCAATCGCGTCAGGCTCTGGCGACTGTCGAGCAAGGGCTCGCAAAGCGTCCCAAGGTGTCAGGGGGTGGTGCGGGACAGGTCTATCTGGCGCCGGAGCTGGCGCGAGCCTTCGACTCTGCCGAGCAGATCGCAGAAAAGGCGGGCGACAAGTTCGTCACCGCCGAGCGCCTCCTGCTGGCGCTTGCCATGGACTCGACCGGCGATGCGGGCCGCGCCCTGAAAAGCGCCGGCGTCACGCCAGCGTCGCTCAACCAGGCCATCAACGATATCCGCAAGGGCCGCACTGCCGACAGTGCGTCCGCCGAACAGGCCTATGACGCCCTGAAGCGCTACGCGCGCGACCTCACCGCCGCGGCGGCCGACGGCAAGATCGACCCCGTAATCGGCCGCGATGAGGAGATCCGCCGCACCATCCAGGTGCTCTCCCGCCGCACCAAGAACAACCCCGTGCTGATCGGCGAGCCCGGCGTTGGCAAGACCGCCATTGCCGAAGGTCTCGCCCAGCGCATCGTCAAGGGCGACGTGCCGGAAAGCCTGAAAGACAAAAAGCTGCTTGCCCTCGACATGGGCGCACTCATCGCCGGCGCGAAGTATCGCGGCGAGTTCGAGGAGCGGCTGAAAGCCATCCTGTCCGAGGTGCAGGCCGAGCAGGGCCGCATCATCCTGTTCATCGACGAACTGCACACCATCGTCGGCGCCGGCAAGGCCGAGGGCGCCATGGACGCGGGCAATCTGCTCAAACCCGCGCTGGCGCGCGGCGAGCTGCATTGCGTCGGCGCGACCACACTCGACGAGTACCGCAAGCACATCGAGAAGGATGCCGCGCTCGCCCGCCGTTTCCAGCCCGTGTTCGTCTCCGAGCCGACGGTGGAGGACACCATCTCCATCCTGCGCGGCCTGAAGGAGAAGTACGAGCAGCACCACGGCGTGCGCATCACGGACTCAGCGCTGGTTGCCGCGGCCACCCTGTCGAACCGTTACATCACCGACCGCTTCCTGCCGGACAAGGCCATCGACCTCGTCGATGAAGCGTCCGCGCGTCTGAAAATGGAGGTGGATTCAAAGCCCGAGGAGCTCGACGCCATCGACCGCGATCTCATGCAGATGAAGATCGAACGGGAGGCCTTGAAGAAGGAGTCGGATACCGCCTCCAGAGATCGGCTCACCCGCCTCGACAAGTCGATCGCGGAACTGGAGGAGAAGAGCAAATCCCTGACCCAGCGCTGGGAAGCTGAGAAGGGCAAGCTCGGCAATGTCCAGAAACTGAAGGTGGAACTCGACCAACGCCGCACCGAGCTGGCGCAGGCGCAACGCCGCGGTGACCTCGGCCGCGCCGGCGAGCTTGCCTACGGCGTGATCCCGGATCTGGAAAAGAAGGTCAAGGCGCTCGAGGGCGAGGAGGGCAAGGGTGTGATGGTGGAGGAAGCCGTCACCCCGGACCAGATCGCCCAGATCGTATCGCGTTGGACCGGCATCCCGGTCGACAGAATGATGGAGGGTGAGCGCGACAAGCTCTTGCGCATGGAGGAGGAGCTTGCCAAGCGCGTGGTCGGTCAGCGCGAGGCCGTGGAGGCCGTCTCCACAGCCGTTCGCCGCGCCCGTGCCGGGCTGCAGGACCCGAACCGGCCGATCGGCTCGTTCATCTTCCTAGGTCCGACCGGCGTTGGCAAAACAGAGCTGACGAAGGCGCTTGCCGCATTCCTGTTCGACGACGAGACCGCCATGGTTCGCATCGACATGTCGGAGTTCATGGAGAAGCACTCCGTGGCCCGGTTGATCGGCGCGCCGCCGGGCTACGTCGGCTACGAGGAGGGGGGCGCGCTCACAGAGGCTGTGCGCCGCCGCCCCTACCAGGTCATCCTATTCGACGAGATCGAGAAGGCGCACCCGGACGTGTTCAACGTGCTGCTGCAAGTGCTCGACGACGGCCGCCTTACAGACGGCCAGGGCCGCACGGTCGACTTCAAGAACACGATCATTATCATGACGTCGAACATCGGCGCAGAGTTCCTGGCTAACCAGAAGGAAGGCGAGGACGTGGAGGCCGTTCGCCCCTACGTCATGGCCGAGATGAAGACCAAGTTCCGGCCCGAGTTCCTGAACCGGATCGACGAGATTATTCTGTTCCACCGCCTCCAGCGCGCGGACATGGCAACCATCGTCGACATCCAGATCGGCCGTTTGCAGAAACTGCTCACCGACCGCAAGCTTACCGTGTCGTTGGACGACAAGGCGCGGACTTGGCTTGCCAACAAGGGTTACGATCCGACCTATGGCGCCCGCCCGCTGAAGCGCGTGATCCAGAAGTCGGTGCAGGACCCGCTGGCCGAGCAGATCCTCGCCGGCAAGATCAGGGACGGCGACAAGGTTGCGATCACAGTGCGCGACGGCGCGCTGGTCGTGAACGGCCAACCGGTCAAGCCTGCGGCCTAAAGTCGTGTCAAAGAGAAGCCAACTCGTCGCCACCCCTGGTGGCGACGGGCGGTCGGCGCAGAAGCCCTTCGATGCGTGTCAGCTCGCGCTTAAAATCAGCCATATCCCTTCCGGCAAGCGTGCGGTCGTTGGGCACCTGTATCGCGCGGGGATCGACGTGACTGTAGCTGCTGTCGTAGGTGTTCTTCACCAGAACCTCGTAGTGCAGATGCGGGCCTGAGGACAGGCCGGTAGAGCCGACGTAGCCGATGATCTGTCCCTGCAGCACCTGCACGCCCGCACCCACACCCGGGGCAAATTTCTGCATGTGAGCGTACGCCGTCTTGTAACCGTTGGCATGACGGACGCGCACGTAGTTTCCGTACTCGCCCTTGGCGCCCGCTTCCTCGATCACGCCGTTGCCGGCTGCCATGATCGGCGTGCCGGGCGCACAAGCCCAATCGACGCCAGTATGCATCTTTGCCGTCATCAACAGCGGATGCCGGCGTAGACCAAACCCCGAGGTGAGGCGAACATCCTCACCGCGCACCGGCCGTCGCATGAGAAACTTGCGCGACGTGCTGCCTTCAGCGTCATAGAAATCGACGGAACCATCCGTTGAGCTGAAGCGGTAAAACTTCTGCGTCACGCCGCCCGCCGTAATCGCCGTCGCGAGCAGGTCACCCAGATCGCCGTCAATACCTCTGTCCTCACCCTTCATCTCGAAGAAGAACTCGACGCCGTCGCCAGGCCTGACCGGCTGCCGGAAGTCCGTTGCATAAGCATGGATGCGCATGATCTGCATGATCATGTCAGATGGAACTTCCTGCGTGGCAATGGTCGCGTGCAGGCTCGCGAACAGACTGTTGTCTTGCACTTGGTCCCGGTCGGAGAGGGCTGCCGCTACGATCCGCCCCTCGCCGGGCGTTGAGCTTGGCACGTACTCACCGGTTGCATTGCGCGTGACCGTAACCTTGTGCGCACCGAGCTCGTCGAAAATGCCGAAGCGAACGAGCTCGCCTCCGGCTCGCGTTGCGGCCGGCAGCATCGTGCCGCGAACCTCGTAGCCGGGAAGCAGCGCGCTGTCCGGAAACATGGACCGGGAGGCGGCGGTCATCGCGCGAACCTGCCAAGCTTGCGCCCCCAGACGCGCCAGGATGCGGGGCAGCGTGTCGCCGCGCTGCACTTTTACTGGGGGCAGCTCTCTGACATCGGCGTCGTCGTCGGTTTCCTCATCGAGGATCGACTTGTGAACAACAGTGGTTTGCGGCGTTTCCAGGTCTGCCGCGCGTTGCGCGCGCTCGGCGAGGAGCTCGCCGCCGGCGGTCGGCTCAGAGCGTGCCGTTTGTATGCGCAAGATCAGGCTGGCAACGTCGGCCACCTGCATCTCCTGCCCGTCCTCGATGGGCAGGATGCCGTTGAGCTCGATGATTTGGATCTTTGCGTCGAGCTGCGCTGCGCCAGGCTCGTCCGTATCCAGGGGTGCAGAATTCGCATAAAGCTTGAACGGGTCGAACGCCGGGACGGACCTAATTGCACTCTTCGAAACAGGCCCCAACCTGGCGACAACGCGCACGTAGTATTTGGGCATTATGTAGTCGCGATTGTCGCGGCGCTGCTTGACACCGTCTCGGATGTACGCGCGCATGGCCGAGGCTTTGCTCGGTATGAGCATCTTGTCTTGCGGATGCACCGCCCAATTCAGCCCATCACCCTTGGCGGCCGTACGCAGGCGCAAGGAAAGCGGCGCCGCGTTAAGGCGCTTCTCCAGACCGTCCAGGAGCCCAACGGCATGGGTTTCCGATTCGGTTGAGCCCGTAACCACGACCACGATCGCTATGGCGCCGACCATCGCCGCGAGGCAGGTGCTCAGCAGCCACCGAAACCGTCCGCCGCGCAGGCTTTCCGCGTGATCGCTGATGTAAATCTCGGCGAGCGGACGCCCGCCCTTTCCGAGATAGGCGTGGGGGCGGCTGCGGATGCTTGCGGTCGCGAAGCGAACGCGCGCGCGGCCAAGCGGTGCATGTCGCTTAAAGTCCACGCGCTGCCCCAACGAAACGAATCAGGACAAACGTCCCCCGCGCACACAAAATCTGTCGCGCTGCAGCCAACTGAACCCCCGGTTTCCCCACCAACCGATTCCGCACAAACACGCCGAACAGGCTTGTTTTCCAATGTCGGCCGATTTGCGGCGATACCGTTCGGATGCACGCAAGAGAAAAGCGTAAAATTCTCGTATTCGGGGTTGACACCTACCGACGTTGAGACTAATTACTGACCTCTCGCGCGCCACTGTATTGGCGGGCGACCAGTGGGCAGCAATATCCGGTCTGACACGAGGCTTGCCTGGCCTGTCCGGGCAGAAAGTCTCGTATTCTGTACGACGGGGCGGCGAAAGCCGAACCGCGTGATCCGGTCGCTGGCCACAGGCTTGCTCTTTGACAATGTGGTTTGAAGGAAGGGAAACGCAGGCGGCGGAGTCCTGGCGGATCCAAAGGGCGCGAAAGCGCTCGGCGGATCGAACAGACTCTGGCGATCTCTGCGTTTCAAGCCATCACCAATCGCGTCGGTTCGGGGCAACTCGGGCAGATGCGTGTTGTGTGAAGGTGCCCGTTACGCAGAGATTCCTTGGATAACCTCCAAGCCAAAACCAGAATCACACTTTCAACTTGAGAGTTTGATCCTGGCTCAGAACGAACGCTGGCGGCAGGCCTAACACATGCAA
>CADEEC010000026.1 GCA_902826255.1 uncultured Hyphomicrobiales bacterium
CAGCTACTGCATCCCTTGTTGGGTCTCCTCGCGCCGTATGGCGGTCAGCGGGTTCGGCGCGTTCGGCGGCCCGCCGCTGGCATCTGCCATGTGGCGCATCATGGGCGCCAAGGTCGGCCGCAATTGCATGCTGCAAACCGGGTCCACTGGTGCATGGGACTGCATCACCATCGGTGATGACACAAGTATCGGCGCGGATACCCAGATTCCTTGCGCGCGTGTGGAGAACGGCTGGCTGATCGTCGGCCGCGTCGACATCGGCAACCGTTGCTTTATCGGCGCGCATTCAGCGCTGGGCCTGGACGTGCGCATGGGCGACGATTCCCGCCTCGACGACCAGTCCTACCTGCCTGACAGCGAGGCGATACCCTCAGGCGAATCCTATCGTGGCTCGCCCGCGCGCCGGGTGGCTGTGGCGGTTGCGGTTCCGCCCGGGCCGCCGCGCCGGCTGTCGCGCACCTACCTGACGCTGTTCTGCATCGCGCAGGTGTTGACGGTGCTTGTTCTCGGCCTCTCGCTGGGTCTGCCGTGGATCGTCATCGGTCTGGCGTCGATGTTCATGATCGTCCACCTCTCACCGTGGATATGGGTGCCTATCCTTGCTGTGGCTCCGCCGATCGGCATCGTCGTGTCGTGCTTCCTGGTCGCCTGGTACAAACGGATGATCCAGCCGCGGCCGGAGCCCGGTGTCTACAACGTATACTCTTTCAAATACCTGCAGTTCTGGCTCACCTCGGGCATGATGCGCGCGGTGCGTGGCACCGGCATGTTGATGTTCACCACCGTCTACCTGCCGCCGTTCATGCGGCTGCTCGGCGCCAAGCTCGGCAAGCACACCGAGATGTCGACGGTCTGGAGCTTTTATCCAGACATGCTGGAAGCCGGCGACGGTGTGTTCTTCGCCGATGGTTGCCTGATGGGGGCGAGCCGCACGCATCTCGGCCGCTTCTCCATGCAGAAGGTAACGATCGGCAACCGCAGCTTCGTCGGCAACAGCGCCATGATGCCTGCGGGATCGAGCCTGGGCGACAACTGCCTGCTGGGTGTCCTGTCCCTGCCTCCGGAGCCCACCGCGAAGACGCCGGACAACACGGATTGGCTCGGCTCGCCGGGCTTCCAGCTGCCGAACCGGCTCAAGGTCGGTGGCTTCGCGGAAGCCACTACCTATACGCCCACAAGCAAGCTCTATCTGCAGCGCGCCGCGGTGGACGCTATGCGCATCCTGATCCCGGCCTATCTCGGCACGGTCCTGGGCACGACGGTGTTTTTGACCGTGCTGGCGCTCTACAATGCCTACGGCGTGTGGGCGGTGTATGCGGCGGCGCCGTTCATCGGTTGGACCGCGCTCATCATCTCGGTGACGACCGTGCTGACCCTGAAGTGGGCCGTAATGGGGACCTTCAAGCCCGTGGTTGTTCCACTTTGGAGCGCCTACGTGTGGTTCAACGAGGCCCTGAACGGCATCTACGAGGCAGTGATGGCACCGGTGGTGGCATCGTTCTTCGGCACGCCGTTCGCGGCGCCCCTGCTGCGTCTCATAGGCTGCAAGGTTGGCAAGCACTGCTACATCGGCACCAGCCTGTTCTCCGAGTTCGATCTGGTCGATATCGGCGACTACGTGGCCCTGAACGGCGGTGCCATCATCCAGAACCACCTGTTTGAGGACCGCATCATGAAGTCCTCACACCTGAGGATCGACGACGGGGCAACGGTCGGCAATATGGCGGTTGTGCTGTACGACACCCGCATGGGCGAGAATGCCGTTCTCGGGCCGCTGTCGCTGCTGATGAAGGGCGAGGTGATGCCCGCAGGATCACGCTGGCACGGCATCCCGACCGTGCAGGGCTGATCTCGCGCGTTCAAAAAGAGAAAGGGCGCGTCCCCCGACGCGCCCTTTCGTGCTCCCCCTTGGCCTGCTCGATTGCAGGCCTGTCGGTTAGGGTTTCAGAGGCCGGTGACGTTCACCGCCAAAGAAGAAGCTCACGTTCATCATGGCGTAGGCGCCGTCGCCACCGAAGAATGATCCGCACAGGGCAGCGAACTCATCATCGGTGAACTGGTAGCCAGCCGAGAACGTCATTTCGGCGAACAGGTCAGACCGCAGCTCGCGACCAAATCCCACGAAGCCGCCGAGACGCTGGGCATCGCCGGACTCGTCGCCAAGCAGCCAACCTTCCACGCCGAAGATAGTGCCGCTGCGGTTCGCACCAAGGCGGCCCATCAGGAAGTAGGTGTCGAAAGCGGTCGAGTAGGTGCCTTCGAGGGCGTAGTAGTAGGGCAACCCTGAGTATCTGTGGCTTTCGAGATCAATGCCGACCTTGAAGCCCGTCTCGCGACCTTGAGCCGGGTTATTGTTATCAAATGGCGACAGATCGTGATCGATGAAATCAACGCCGGCGTACAGGGCCAAGTTGAAATGCTGGCGGACCCACTGATAGCCGATCATCAGGTCAGCTTGCCGAGAGGTACCATCAACCGCCAAGCCGAAATTGTAGTCATACTGGCCGTAGCTCCCCATGGCGCGAAGCAGGACACCGTCCTTCGACAGGTCGCGATTCAGGGCTACGATCGTTCCGAGATAGCCTTCCCAAGAGTTCCTCGCCACTTCACCACCGGTGAAGATCGTGTGCGAGTAGGTCGGGCCGTAGAAATTCTGCATGACCGGGCTGCGCTTATCCATGCCGTCCGCAAAAGCGGGGATAGACGAAGCGACCAAGGCGGCCAGGGCGAATAGTGCGTGCCTGCGCATAGTGTATGTGCTCCCTCGACGATTGGCGCGACGGGAACTCGATACAAATCGCAGCCGGTGGATTTCTAGACCGTGATTCGCTGGTAGGAGGCAACCTAACCGCAGTCAAACAGCCGACGAATGCGGTTCGGTGAGGCCTTTCAGCGACAATACTGCCTCAAGTGCTGCTGACCCTACCGGGCGCGAGGTCAAGAAGTCCTTAATGGGTATCGACTGTATTCAGGGCTGTTGCATCCGGGCACCTTCGTTCTCTGGGTCAGCCGAAGCAGGGCTAGGTGAGGCTTCCGGCACAATCCTAACCCAGCCTGGCTGGGGGGGTGCCGGCTTCCAGCGAGCGACCGGGTTGAATCAGAAAGAATGCAGTTTTCAGCCGTAGCGGCCCGATTTTCGACCGCGACAGGCTGCAGCGGACGCCTACGGCGGCTGGGGGTTACCACCGGCGCTCGGCTGTGCTAATTCGCGGTCCTGCTAAGGAGCTGTGGCCGAGAGGCTGAAGGCGGCGGTTTGCTAAACCGTTATACGCTGTAAAGGCGTATCGAGGGTTCGAATCCCTCCGGCTCCGCCACTGCCTGTGTTGCAAACCCCACAGGTACGGAAACCAGGCCCCCGGCGCTGCTTCTGCGGCTACTGGCTTGGCTATCCTGCCGCTATGGCGCGATCGGTGGGATGCAACCGCTGAGCCTCCGCTCGCGTTATAACAGTCTCCGGCAACAATTCGCCTATCACCATGGCAAACACGTCTGGCGAAGACAGCGCACCGATCGCCGATCGGGCACGGGATTTGGCGCCAGTCGTCTGGCTGCTGGGCAAGGTGCAGAGCGGCAAGACGTCGATCGTGCGCGCGCTCACTCACGCCACGGATGCCGAGATCGGCAACGGCTTTCGCGCGTGCACCAGAACAGCGCGCGTCTTCGATTTTCCGTCCGATGCGCCGATCATCCGTTTTCTGGATACGCGCGGACTCGGCGAAGCC
Organism: uncultured Hyphomicrobiales bacterium; assembly: GCA_902826255.1. Lineage (GTDB taxonomy): Bacteria > Pseudomonadota > Alphaproteobacteria > Rhizobiales > Hyphomicrobiaceae > AWTP1-13. The sequence continues at coordinate 3,723 of CADEEC010000026.1, forward strand.
GGCTACGATCCCGCGGAGGACATTGCGTTCTGCGAAGAGCGTGCGCATTTGATCCTGGTGGTTGCACGTGCGCGCGATATGCAACTCGAGCCCGTTCTGGAGACGCTTGCGGCCGTACGCTTGCGACACCCGGACTGGCCGGTGGTTGTGGTGCAGACCTCCCTGCATGAGAACTACGCCAGTGGCCAAGCCCATGTTCTCCCATACCCGTTCACGCCCGACGAGACGATCCTGCCGGAGGTAGTGCCCGAAGAGCTGGTTCGGGTGTTGCGCTATCAGCGTTCGCTCTTTCGCCCGCTGCTCGGTTCGGCTCACATCAGATTTGTTCCCATAGATTTCACGCAGAAGGGCGATGGCTTCGAACCCATCGACTATGGACGCGAGCCGCTCATCGAGGCGCTGATTGCAGCAGCCCCCGCGGCGGTGAGCATCGCGCTTGCGGAGCTACCCGATCCTTCGGGCGTCTCTCAAGCGGGCAACGCGCATATCCTTGGTTATGCTTTGGCTGCGGGTGCCAGCGATGCCGTGCCCATCGCTGGCGTCGTCACCGTTCCGATTGCTCAGGCCGCAATGCTTCACAAGCTGGCCAGCATCCATGGCGTGAACTGGGACCGGCGCGCATATGCCGAGTTCGGTGGCGCGCTTGGCGCCGGCGTATTGGTTCGTACGGCCTCGTCCTTCGGTCTGCGGCAGCTGGTGAAGCTCATCCCTGTATATGGTCAAACGGCCGGTGCCGCAGCGGCCGCTGCCACCAGTTTTGCGGCCACCTACGCCATCGGCAAGGCTGCCAACTACTTTCTTGCCCGGCGCCGTCGCGGCGTAGAAGTGAAGGACGTGACTGCCGTGTACCATCGTGCCCTGCGGGAGGCATTTCGTGTGTCGAAGGCACGCGAAGAGAGCCCGCGCGCGGCAGAAATTCCTTGAGGCCATTGGCATGACGGCACGTCATCTTCGTTTGCTGCTGCTGGCCGTAGCGCTGTTCCTTCCTGTCGCCAGTCTCATACCGCTGGGCTCGTACTGGCTTTGGCAGAACGGTTTCCTTCTGCATTGGAGCATTGCGGCCTGTGCCATCGTATTGGCGTCGTATCTGCTTCAGCGTCGGCTGATCCTTCCGGCGCCACCTTCTGCCGTGCAGGTCCCCGACGAGAATGAAGTCGCGGATGTGGCCTGGAATCCCCTGCAGATGCGTGCATGGGAAGACGTCCAGCGTCTTGCGGAGGAAGCCAAGCCGGAACGTCTCGCCAGCCGGGATGCGGCGCTCAACCTCGGTCTGGAAACGGTGGAGGTCGTGGCAAAGCGGCTTCACCCGGAGCGGCGGGATCCACTGCTACAGTTCACCGTGCCCGAAGCTCTGGCCGTTGTCGAACGCACCTCGAAGGGGCTCAATCGCTTTCTGATCGACAATTTTCCGCTCGGTGACCGGATCACGGTCGCGCAGGTCATGTGGCTCTACCGGTGGCGCGGCGCGCTTGATTGGGCGGAGAAGGGCCACGATCTCTGGCGCGTCGTGAGGCTCCTCAATCCCATGACCGCGGCGACGCATGAACTGCGCGAACGCTTCACGCGCCAAATATACGAGATGGGACGCGAGCATCTCGCCAAGCGGCTTGCCCGCGCCTTCGTCATGGAGGCGGGGCGTGCGGCCATCGATCTTTACGGGGGTGCACTGCGCGTCTCGCGCGAAGATTTGGCGCGACACCTATCGTCCGATACGGAGCGTGATCTGGCCTCCTTGCAGGCGCGTGAAGCGGAACCGTTGCGGATACTCGTCGCCGGACAGCGGGGCGCCGGGAAATCGGCGTTGATCAATGCGCTTGCGGGCGAAGTCGAGGCTGTTGTGGATGCCTTGCCCACGACGTCGTCCTACAGCGCGTATCGGCTGACGAGGGAAGGTCTGCCCGGCGCCCTCATCATCGATAGTCCCGGACTGACAACTGCAAAGGACATCGGCGATCTAGCGACCAACGCCCTGGCAGCCGATATGGTTTTGTGGGTCAGCGCTGCGAACCAGGCGGCCCGCGAGATCGATCGACAGGCGATCGCTGCGTTGAAACAGCAGTTCGAGAGCGATCCACGCCGGCAGAAGCCACCGCTTGTTCTGGTCCTCACGCACATCGACAGGCTTCGGCCGTTTGACGAGTGGAGTCCACCTTACGACCTCACGGACCGCAACCGCGCCAAGTCGAACTCTATTCGAAGCGCTGTCGAAGCTGCGTCGGCCGATCTTGGTTTTGACACCGATGATGTTGTGCCGGTGCGCGTCGACAACCCAAGCGCCGCCTACAATATCGATGCTTTGTGGGGGAAGATCATCGCGTTTGCACCTGATGCCCAGCGTTCGCGCCTGCTCCGGCTGCTGAGCTCGATAAAGTCTGCATCGTCCTGGGGCACGGTTTGGTCGCAGGCTGCAAACGCCGGGCGCATATTCAGGCGTACGTTCCTGTCGCGCGACCCGCCCCAGGCATCGTAGCGCATCTCCTGTCCGTCACCCGATGTTCCAATCTGCACAACGACATCGTCGTCGTCCGTGTAAAAGCATCTGCGCGCACTTCATCCGGCCGCGCGACAAGCTAAACGCGCCGCTTGATGATTTCGAAAGTGCATCGGATGCGCCAACATATCCTCGTCTACGTCAACGAGACACTGCGGTCGGAGTTTCCTTCCGGCATCCAGCGCGTTGTCAGGAAGATTGCTACCCACCTGCCTGAGTTTGCCGAGGTGCAGTTTGTCACGTGGGACTATGCTGCTGGCCGATTGTGCTACCTCGATGCTCGAGCTCTGGACAAATTACTTGGTGAGCGCCGTTGGCCCCGTGGTGTTGCGCCAAGCCCGTACGCGCATCGCGTCAACTTCAGGTTCGGCGACACGCTTCCGGCAGAGCGCCCCGTATGGCTGCTCATGCCGGAAATCTCCTATCACAGCAGGTTCGGCACCGAGGTGATGACGCGCATCATTGCGATGTGCAGGGGTTGCGGTGTTCAGACAGCCGCCGTTTTCTACGATCTCATACCGCTGAGACACTCCCAGTATCAGGATCTTGCGGCGCGGCACTCCTGCTACGTCACACAACTCGCCCGCTGCGACTTCCTGTTTGCGATCTCGCACTTCGCGCGCCGAACGCTGGTGGAGTACTTCACCTTGGCGCTGGCCGGCTCGGAAGCGCTGTCCGCCGATCTTGCGAGCCGTGTTCTGGCGGCACCGCTTGGGGAGGCGGATCACGCGATTTCTACTCCATCCCGTGCTGATGCAGGCTCGCGCGACATAGTGCTCCTGCTTGGCACAGTGGAGCCACGCAAGGGGCAGGTGCGCGTGCTTGAGAGCCTTGGCAAGCTTCCGCCAAGCCTACGCGAACGGGTCGAGATTCACGTGGTCGGCGCCCTGCATCCCAGCGTTGAGGCGCAATTCCGAAGCCTTGTCGCCTCGTCGCGCGGGGTTCGCTACCACGGCTATGTGGGAGATGCCCGGATGCGCGAGTTGTTTGATCGCGCCCGGTTCACGATCTTTGCCTCGGAGGATGAAGGCTTCGGCTTGCCGATTGCTGAAAGTCTTGCACACGGCGTGCCCTGCCTGACGGCGAATTTCGGTGCGATGGCTGAGGTCGCATGCGAAGGCGGCTGTTTCACGGTCGACGTCAGAAGCAGCCGCGAGCTTGCCGAGTCCATCGCTCGTCTTGTGCGCGACGACGCCCTGATAGACAGGCTTCGCAGAGAAATAGCTGGGCGCTCGTTGCGCACCTGGCGTGAGTACGCGGCAACGCTGGCGAACGAGCTTGGAGCGGCACGCGATAAGCAAAACTCCGCGGAGAAGCGTTGCCTTCAGGATATCACTTCGGCGCTCTCGAAGGCGTTCGGTCACAAAAAATCTCATGCCGAGAGGTGCGAAATACAGCGAAGTGATGGGATTTCTATCGACTTGGCGATCGATGTTGGGGGTGAGCCAGATTGCTCCCAAGAGACAGAGCGAGGTTCGGAGGCTCGTGACTTTCGAGTGTTTCTCGGCGACGGTCGCTTCGAGAAAAAGGATGCCGAAAGAGCGACGCTTGCTTCGCTATGCGTGCTCGATGGCAAGGATGTGCAGCACGCCCTTATTCGCGCTGTAGCCGAAAACGGTTGCAAGCGCGCGCTGCCAGACTGTCTCATAGCGGCTCCGCGCGCAGATCGTGTTGGGATCGTTGGGCGCACGATCGCCGGCATGCTCTCGGATGCGGCGCGCCGGGATGACATCGCGCGGCGTGAACGCGTACTGCGCAGCATCGCGAACTGGCGACCGGATGCGCGAGATCCAACGCTTCCACTGTTGTCGATTGTGGTATCGACCTACAACCGCGGCCGCTTCGTGGAAGAAAACGTTCGCTGGCTCCTGCGCATTCTGCCGGAGGTCCGGGGCGATGTCCGCCTGACCGTTTTGGACAATGCATCGACAGACGACACGCTGGAGAGGTTGGCGCAGTTTGGTGACGATACGCGGCTGACGGTCATCTCCAATCCCGTCAATCTAGGGATGCTGGGGAATCTACGTGCATGCTCGGTTCTTGTTCAGGCACGGCATGTGTGGATCACGGGCGACGACGACTTCATCACGCCGGCGGGGCTTGCGGATGTCGTGGACGGGTTGACCACCCATCCTGAGGTGCCCTTTGTCTTCCTCAATTTCGGCGTCTATCGGCGCCTGGCCCTTGCGGACAATGATACGGCACAGCGTTTGATTGCCGAACATATCCCGCTTGCAGCCAAGCCGGTGCCGTCAGGCTTGTATCCTGTGAAGCGCATCTGCGAGCAGCACGACAATTTTTTCACGGCGTTCTATCCGATTGTCTTCCGATCGGATCTGCTCGCTGCCTGCTTCGACTATCCCTTCGATGGAAAGCCGTTCGTCAATCTCGTGGAGTCGGTTCCCACAACCAAAATGATCCTTGAGACCTACGCCGACACCGACGCCTACTGGTGTGCCAGGATCGGCACTGTCGGCAACATTGCGAACAGCTGGTCGCGCCATCTGCCGCGTTGGCATGCAGTCCTGATGCCGCAGGTCTTCCAGCTCGCACGCCGTGTAGGGGACCTCGTGCAAGCTGTCTGCGTACGATGTCATCCTGACGGACATGTATTTCCGGGATGGGGATGACCACGTCGGTCTCATCCTGTTGCCGGGGATCAATCCGATCCACGCCCTCAACGCCGATTATTTCCTGTCCCGGGCAATCGTGCGTGCTGGACGCGCAATTCAGGCTCTCGACAAGGACCTTGCCGATGTACGCGCGCTGGTCCTGGCTTTGATCTGTGGCAAAGATCAGCAAGCATGGCATAGCAAGTCGCTGCACATAGCCTTTCCGTTGCTGTGCATCGGAGAGACGCACGCTTCGTTGCAGGAGCGTCGCATGCTGCTTTTGGGACGCGCGGAGCCGCTCCGCTTGCGGTGCAGTCTGCCTGCGGAGCGCACAAGGGCGCGGCGCGTTTGCGTTGTGATCTGCACGAAGAACAACGGGTTTCTCCTCGAGCAGCTCATCACGCGGCTCGCATGTGAGAGCACTGACGAGATTGCCGACATCGTTGTTGTTAGCAATCGCCCGACCAATGCTTATGCAGCCCAGCTGCATGACAGGCTTGCGTCGCGCGGCCAGATCAAGCTGGTCAACTATGACGCACCCTTCAACTTCTCGGCGCAATGCAACCTCGGGGCGGCAGCCGGCAGCGGCGATGTGCTGCTGTTCCTGAATGACGACGTTGTGCCTGTAAACAGCAATTGGTTGCGCGAACTTGTCGAGCCGCTGGATGATCCCGGAATCGGCATTGTGGGCCCGCTGCTGTTGTATCCGAATGGAAGTGTGCAGCACGCGGGTATGTTCCTTGGCTTCGAGCGTGTTGCAGGACATAGCCTGCGCGGTGCTCATTTGCCGGAAGGCGATTGTGGCTTTCTGGCGAGCGCGCCGCGGCAGGTCATGTCGGTGACCGGCGCGGCACTCTGCATACGGCGCAATGATTTCGAGGCGCTCAATGGCTTCGACCGGAACCAATTTGCACTCAACATTCAGGATGTCGATCTTTGCCTTCGCGCGCATTTCTCCGGGCTGGCGGTCATTTTCAACCCCCGCTCGATTTTTCTGCACATGGAGTCGGTTTCGGTGCAGCCCACCCTGGACGATCTCTGGACGATCTCTGGACGATCTCTGGACGATCTCTGGACGATCTCTGGGCGATCCGGCGCCGCGCATTGGAGCACGACGCGTTTGCAGAGCGATGGGGTGACGTCCTGGAACGGGACGAATTCCATAACCCGAACTTCTGCAGGTCCGTGGAAAGCCTGAAGAGGCTGGTTTGTCCCGGATCAGGGTGACGAGCCAAATGGCTCAGCGTCGTCCGACGACGGTGTAGAACTGCCAGTCGTGCCCGTCCATGTATCGCTGTTTGTGATGCAAGACCTCTACAGTCGGGAAGCCAAAGATCCTGACTGCTTCGACGACCAAGGCAGACGGAAGAAAATACCAAGCATCGATAGCGTCCTTGCGGTCTGCGCGCGGGATGAGATGCAGGCAGAGCTCATCCTGCAAATGTGGTTTCGCCCCGAGGAATTGGCGTTCAGAAACATCCGTGATGATGATTTCGGAGTGCGAGCGCGCGCACGCGAGTTCTATGGCGCGTATGGGATCGCGCAGGTGGAGGAGAACGCTGCAGAGCGTGACGACATCGAAAGTCCCGACCTCAGGCTCGAGCTGATAAATGCTCCGGTAGATGCACCTCGCCTTTGACCTGCGTTCGGCGTGGTTGAACCACCATGCATTGTTGATCCGATCGAGCACGTCGCAGCGCTCTTTTGCCTGCCCTTCGCGGTTTGCATCGTGGTGGGAGACCAGGTCCCAGGCGGCGTTCCGGTCCAGGTCGACACCGGTTACGCGTGCCCCGTGCTCTTCCATCCAGTAGCAGAGGTATCCGCTCGCTGTTCCGATCTCCAGGACGCTCTTTGATGCGAACTCCACGTTGCCAAGGTAGACCCGCTCGTTGCCCCGCAAATCCCATTCTCCGAAAACCAACCCGTGATCGGGGATTTCCATGGTGTGGTAGAAGTAGCATGCGGACGCCTCGACCGCACGCGGTTCGGCGAAAAGCTGGTCTGCGATTGCCATAGTGCCCTCTGTGCGCTCTGCTGGCGCGCTGCCCAATCTACAGTGGAGCTATCGGCCGAACGTCGATTCGCTTCAGCCTCGATGGGCCGATGCGAGGTCGGGCCGCACAACCTCACGCACTGCGTTGTCCTGCAACGCACGGCGAAACCAAGCCGTCATGGGATCGTTGCGATCGCGGGCAGCCTTACCTTGATCGCACTCGGCCTGCTCGGCGAGCCGTGCCAGAATGCGTCTCCGCCGTGCTGCCGAGCGATTTGACGAACGAGACTGAGACCCAGGCCAGTGCCGGTTGTGCGGTCTCCCTGCGCGATGCGAAAGAAGGGAGAAAAGACCTTCTCCTGGGCGTCGGACGGAATCCCGCGGCCATGGTCGGCGACGACAATCTCGGCAGCATTTGCGTCGCGAGTGACGGAGATGTCGATGGGTGGCGTTCCGTGCCGCTCGGCATTCTCGATCAGGTTGCGCACCATGCGACGCAGGAGGACCGGGTCACCTGCTACTGCAGTCGGCTCCCCCGCAACGGAGGTGTGGTCGTAGCGAGCGGCCTCCTCGGCGACGAGCGCCAGTACGTCGATGTTTTCGCTGTGATCGAGTGCTTTTGTTGCGTCAAGCCGGCTGGAGAGCAGAATTTCATCGATGAGTGTGTCGAGTTCCGCGATGTCCTTCTCCAACTCCCGCTTCCGTTTCGGGTCGGCGTGCTCCTTCATCAATTCCACGCCAAGACGAATGCGCGAAAGCGGTGTCCGCAACTCATGCGAGGCATTCGCCAGCAGAAGTTTGTGCGAGAGGACGAGTTCTTCGATGCGGGCGGCAGACTGGTTGAAGCTCCTGGCGAGTTGCGCAACCTCGTCCTTGCCTTCGACCTTCACCCTCGCGGAGAGGTCGCCTGCCCCGAGCGATTCAACGCCGGACTGCAGGCGCTCGAGACGCCGCGTTAGTCTGCGGACCAGGGGATAGGCGCAAACCGCAACGGCAAGCGCTATTCCACCGAGGAAAGCAAAAACACCGAACAGGGGACGGCGCTGGCGCGAGGGCGCGCGCACGACCACCCAACGGCCGTCTGGAAGGCGAACACTCCAAGCAGGCCCTCCTGAGCCATACAGGAACCCTCCGCTTTCGTTTCGTGGTCGCGGTACGCGGCGACCGGCTGCCGCGACCGGTCGAAGCTCCTGATCGTAGAGGGCGAGATCCAGCTTCAAACGATCGTACAAGCGGTTGATGGCATCTTGCTGCGCGGCCGCGCCCTCGCTGGGCGCAGGAATGAGCGCGCCTACGAGTTCCCCGGCCAGCTCGAATGCCGGACGAGAGGGCCCGGGATTGGGGACGAACTGCCAAAGTATAAGTGCGAAGACGACGACGAGAGCCAGGCTGGCAATGATCGTGAGGTAGATCTGGCGGTAAAGGCGGCTCATTTGCTCGCGCTCAATCCTGCGCCTTTGCAAAGACGTAGCCGACGCCGCGAACGGTGATCACGCGGCGCGGCTTCTTTGCATCGTCTTCGATGGCAGCCCGTATGCGGGATATGTGAACGTCGATTGAACGATCGAACGGCTCCAGCGGTGCTGCTTTGATAAGGTCCATAAGCGCATCGCGGCTCATCACGCGGCCGGCATGCTCGGCCAAGGCGAGGAGCAATCCGAACTGGTACGACGTCAGCGGGCGTACTTCGCCGTCGAGGCGGACCTCTCGCGCACAGCGATCCAATTCAAGCCGGCCAAAGCGTAGCACGTCGTTGGCCGGCCCGGACTTACCGCGGCGAAGAATGGCCTTCAAGCGGGCAAGCAACTCGCGCGGCTCGAAGGGCTTGGGCAGGTAGTCGTCGGCCCCCATTTCGAGGCCGACGACGCGGTCCATCGCGTCACCGCGTGCGGTGAGCATCAGTATCGGCGTGGACGAGCGGGCGCGGATTTGACGACATACGTCCAGTCCGTCCATGTCGGGCAGCATGAGGTCGAGCACGATGGCGTCGAAAGTCTCTCGAGCATGCATGGCAATACCAGCAGCGCCAGTGGCGGCCCGAGCTGTACGGAAGCCGGCCCCCTCGAGATAGTCGCGCACCATCTCGGCCAGCCGGGTGTCATCCTCGATGAGAAGGATACGGTCTGTCACGGTCAGTCCGTCTGCTGCGGGTCGGATGTAGGGTGCGTCAGCACGGTTGCATGGCGCAACTCGGGGACGTGTGTCAATTCAACAGCGGCAAGATGAGTAACGTTTCACCCCGACAGGAGGGGCGACGCCTGGCGCGGACGTGCGCGCCAGGCGCGTGAGCGTGTTAACCGCGATCCCAGCGGCGCCAGTGGCTCCGGCGCCATTGCACGTGCTCGTGGACTTTCAGGCGCTGCTCCGGCGTGAGCACCTCGGCGACGTCAGCCAAAGCCTTTGAGAAGCGCTTGCTGGCTTCGTCAGCCAGAGCCATCTGCTCGGTACGAAAAGCCTCGACTGCAGCCCGGTCCAGCTTCGGCTGGGTGAGCAGGCTTGCCCCGCGCTCCCGGGCGGCCCGGGCCTTGTCCCGCAAGGGCATGAGGTCCTTCACGGCGTCCTTGGCAATAGTGCGGAGCTTCTCCTGCTGCTCGGAGGTCGCGTCGATCTCAACGGCAACATGACGCACGGCCCGATCCACGCGATCCTGGATCTGATCGGGGCTCATAGTGCGCCCCCAGTGTCCCCGCCAGTGATGGCCGGGACCATAGCCGTATTGACTGACGGCGCTCGTCGCCAGCGCTCCGCTGAAAGCGGCAGCCAAGGCAACGGTCGTTACAAACAGCCAACGCCTGCGGCCGCTGCGCGGCGTTCGCGTCGACGTGTCTGAGTTCGGTTCGGTTGGCATCTGGAACTCCTTCGATGGCGCATGGGGCACGTTGCCCTCATCGCTAATCTCGGAGGCCCGCGTTGCCTACGCGTCTCGTGAGTGTAAAGTTTCGTAAAGTCGCCGCCTTGGCTAACGCGACGTACTTGCAGCGGGTGATGTCGCCGTCGCCTTCTGAAGCTGCTCTTTCAGAGCTTGGGACGCTTGTTTTACATATGCAAGCTGGTCAGCTTGCAAGCGCTGCGCTGTTTGTAAATCGGGGAATGGGCCATCGATGGCGACGGCGCGCGCTTCGATCTCGGTGCGCACGAAGAACCCACTGCCGTCGTTGAAGGTGTCGACACTTGCGTCAACCCTGGGGTCGGACATCGCAAATCTCCCTCGCTCGTGCGCCGCTAGGCTGCTGGTAACCTGAGGGCGGAAGGTTTGCGGGGTACTTGGGCGGTATCGAGGCGGGGAACCCGACCTACATGAGAATAAAGCCCTCGTAACCGCTGTCGACGACATCCCGGCACTTCTTCATGTAGCGTGGCAGCCCGCCAATGTACGGCATGAACACGCGAGGCTTGCCCGGAATGTTGGCACCCAGGTACCAAGACCCGCAACCGTAGCGCAGCGTGCGGCCGGCGAGTTCGTTGCCATGCGCGACCCACGCATTCTGCGCCTCGACCTCGGGTTCCATGCGCGAGAGGTGGTTTGACCGCAGGTGCGCGATAGCTTCCGCAATCCAGTCCACGTGTTGTTCAATTGTCGGTAGCATGTTTGTCAGCACGGACGGGCTGCCCGGCCCTGTCACCGTGAACATGTTGGGGAAACCGGCAGTCATGAGACCGAGATAGGTGCGCGGTCCTTCCTGCCACGCCTCCTGCAGTGAACCTCCGTGCGAGCCGCGAATGTCGATCTTTGCGAGGGCACCGGTCATTGCGTCGAAGCCGGTTGCAAAAACGATGGCATCTACGCCATAGGTACGACCCGCCGTTACGACACCGGTCTCCGAAATCTCTACCGGGGATTGGCTCACATCGACGAGACTGACGTTCGGTCGATTGAATGTCTCGTAGTATCCGGTGTCGATGCACAGACGTTTGCAGCCAATGGTGTCTTGCGGGCTCAGAAGCTCGGCGACCTCGTAGTCGCGGACCGTCCGACGAATTTTCGCGCGAACGAAGTCAGCGGCGGTCTTGTTGGCCTCATCATCCACCATGATGTCCATGAAGGCGCCCAGGAACGAAAGCCCGCCGCGATGCCAACGGGATTCGTACTCTCTCCGGCGTTCTTGGTCAGGAGTTTCGAGGGCGAGGCGTTCGCTGTAGTCGAAATCTATCCCGGTCGCGTTCAGCTTTGCTCGCGCACGTAGTGCGGGATAGTCGGCCTTTATCGCCTGCCGGTATGTGGGATCGAGCAGATGGTTGTGGGCAGGAACAGCGTAGTTGGGCGTGCGCTGGAAGACGAAAAGATGGTCCGCCGCCTGGGCAATGATGGGAATGGACTGTACGGCGGATGAGCCCGTGCCGATGACGGCGACACGCTTGCTGGTGAAGTCGACGGGCTCATGGGGCCAAAGGCCTGTGTGGTAGACATCGCCACCGAAAAGATTGGCGCCCGGGAACTCGGGCTTGTTGGGCGAGGACAAACATCCCGTCGCCATAACGCAAAAGCTGGCGTTGATAGGGCCGAGCTGTGTAGTGATCTCCCAGGCGTTTTCCCGGTCGTCGAATCTTGTTGCGAGAACGCGGGTGTCGAACTGGATATCACGGCGCAGGTCGAATCTGTCGGCGACATGGTTGGCGTACTCTAGGATCTCCGGCTGAGCGGCATACCGCTCCGACCACTCCCATTCCTGCTGCAGCGCCTCGGAGAACTGGTAGGAGTACTCCATGCTCTCGACGTCGCAGCGCGCGCCCGGGTAGCGGTTCCAATACCAGGTGCCGCCGACGCCGCCGCCCGCTTCCAGGACAACGGCGCTAAGCCCAAGGCTGCGCAGGCGGTACAACATGTACATGCCGGCAAACCCGGCGCCGACGACCGCTACGTCGAAGGAGTTCTGGTCACGTCTGCTTGCCACGGCATCCTCATCATTTCTGCCCGCCAACAAGCTACCGCCTGTCGTACAACGGCGCACGGAGAATGATGTGGCACCAGCAAGAGCCGTGACCAGACGTTTTTGGTACGCGTGCTTCTCGCTAGAACTGCGGAAAGTCGCCTAGGGGATCACAAAGCGTGCGCTGACTGGGCCTCCATGATGGTCCTTTCCTGTCACCACCACGATCGCGCCCTTAGCAAGGGGCGTCGGCAGCTTTCCAACCAATCGCTTCCCCCCCTGATCGGCCATAGTGATATTTGTTGTTTTCCCCCCTTGCTGAACCACCGCACGCAAGGTTGTGCCCGTGGTTTCGTCAACTTTGCCATCATGCAAGAGGTAGACCGCAAGCTCGGTGGGGCTGACAACAAGCTCGGTCTTGTGGTCTCCCGTACCTGAGATCATTCCTCCGTTGGGGCCCTTCGACTGGGCAACGGCGACAGTTGCGAGCCCGGCTACCACCGCGGCAATTGCTAAGGATCTGCGAAGCATTTCTTCTACTCCTCTGAGGTTGTCGGCCGGCGTAATTCGCTTAGAAGACCTCTGCCCTTCTGCCTTCGCCCTGAGGCTCCTGGGAGGGCGGTGTCTGGTGCCGCGCAGCGAGAATTCGTTGCAGCGGCGCGTTGCCGTATCTCAAGAACAGGATCGGCGTCAGGAGTGTGTCGAGCAGGGTGGAGCTGATCAGTCCGCCAAAGATGGTTACGGCGACAGGGTGAAGAATCTCGCGCCCCGGCTCGCCTGCGCCAAATAGCAACGGGAGCAGAGCCAGACCGGCCGCCAGCGCTGTCATCAGAACCGGCGAAAGGCGCTCAAGGCTCCCGCGGACGATCAGCTTCCGTCCGAACGTTTCTCCTTCGAACAGCGCGAGATTTATATAGTGGCTGATTTTCAGGATGCCGTTGCGGGCGGAGATGCCTGCGAGCGTTGTGAAGCCGATCATCGAGGCGACCGAGAGCGGCTGGTTGGCGAGCCAGAGCGCGATCGCGCTGCCAATGAGAGCAAGGGGAATGTTGGTGAGAATTATCCCGACCAGCACGGCGGACTGATAGCGCTGATACAGCACCATGAAGATGAGTCCCAGCGACACAAGCGACAGCAGCCCGATGACAAAGGCCGCCTCTTCCTGCGCCCTGAACGTTCCGTCGATCTGCGTGATGTAACCGGACGGCAGCTCGGTTTTGCTCGTGGTCTCTCGGATGTCGGCGATGATTGCCGACATGTCACGCACTCCGTCGGTGTTGGCGCGGACTACGATTCGGCGCTGACCGTTTTCGCGCAGGATCTGGTTGGGACCATCGCCTTCCTCCACTTTGGCGAGCAGACGCAAAGGGACGAAGCCCTGCGGTGTAGAGACGAGGAGGTCTCTGAGCCCAGCCGTCGAGCGGTTCTCGTCGGAGACCCGCATGACAACGTCAAAGCGGCGGTTGCCTTCGACGATCTGCGAGACCACGCGTCCGCCGGACAGGGCTTCCAGAGCTTCGGTCAGCGCAGCGGGCGTGATCCCGTACAGGGCGGCGCGCTGATAGTCGGGTGTAACCTTCAGCTGCGGAATCAGGACTTGCTTCTCCACCTGGAGGTCCACGAGGCCGGGGATGGATTGCAAGCGGGTACGCAGCCCCTCGGCCAGCGTCCGCAGAACGTCAAGGTCGTCGCCGAATATCTTGATGACGATCTGAGCCTGTATGCCCGACAGCATGTGATCGATACGATGGGCGATAGGCTGGCCGATCGAGACGGCAACCGGCAGAACACCGAGGCGGATGCGAATGTCCTGGAAGACCTCTTCCTTGGTGCGTTTGGATCTGGCGAGATCGACATCGATCTCGGTCGTGTGAACGCCCTCTGCATGCTCGTCCAGCTCGGCGCGACCCGTTCGTCTGCCGACGCTCTTGACTTCGGGCACCGTCATGACAATGCGCTCGGCAACCGTGCCGAGCCGGTTGGATTCCGCGAGCGATATGCCGGGATTGTATTGCAGTGATACCAGCAGTGTTCCTTCGTTGAACGCGGGCAGAAATGCGCGGGGCAGGAGGTAGGCGCCGATGCCCGCGGCGACCACGATCAAGCTGAGAGCCGCGAAGAGAGTTTTCTGGTGGGCAAACGCCCAGTCCAGCAGCCGGGCATTCCCACGCTTGAGCTGACGCACGACGAAGCTGTCACCGCGGTGCCGGGTAGGCCCGGAGAGAAAATAGTAGGCGAGAACGGGCGTAAGGGTGATCGCGGTTATAAGGGAGCCCAGGATGGCGACGATGTAGGCGATGCCCAGCGGCACGAACAGCCTGCCCTCAATACCGGAAAGCGCGAACAGCGGCACGAAGACGAGGATCACGATGATCGTCGCATAGAAGATGCCGGACCGAACCTCCTGGCTGGCTGCGGCGATGACCTGCAATGCCGGCTGCGGTGCGCTTCTCTCCCTGTTCTCGCGCAATCGACGCAGAATATTCTCGATACCGACTACGGCATCGTCGACCAGCTCGCCGATCGCGATCGCGAGGCCTCCAAGCGTCATGGTGTTGATGGAGAGGCCGAAGGCCTGGAACACCAGGACCGTCATGAGAAGAGATGTGGGAATGGCGGTCAGCGAGATCAGCGTTGCACGCACGTTCATCAGGAAAAGGATGAGGATGACGGCGACGACGACGGCTGCCTCCAGCAGCACCTGTTCGACGTTCTGGATCGAGGTCTCGATGAAAGTCGCCTGCCGGAATTGCACCTTGTTGGCGGTCACCCCGGGCGGTAGTGATTTCTGTATGGCGTTGAGCTGCGCCTCCACAGTCCGGGTTAGGCTGATCGTGTCGGCCGCCGGTTGCTTTTGTATGCCGATAATGACCGCGGGGTTGCCCATGAAGCCGGCGTCGCCGCGTTTTACACGAGCGGCGAAGTCCACCTGCGCAACCTGCCTCAGAAGTATGCTGTGACCCTGGCGCGTGGCGACCACCAGGTTGCGTAGGTCTTCGAGGCGATTGGTGAGTCCGATATTGCGGATCAGATACTCACGGGCATGCTGGTCGATGTAGCCGCCACCTGTATTGACGCCAAACTTGCGGATCGCGCCCTCAATGTCAGCCAGCGTGATATCGAGCCGGCTCATCATCACCGGATCAGGCATGACCCGATATTGTCGTACCTCGCCGCCGATCGGAATGACCTGTGCAATGCCGGGGATGGTCAGTATTTGCGGGCGAATGGTGAAGTCCGCGATCTCGCGAAGTTCCATCGGCGAGACGCTGTCGCCCGTCACCGCCACCAGCATGATTTCGCCCATGACCGAGGAGATCGGGCCCATCTGAGGCTGGGCACCGGTGGGCAGGCGCCCTTGCAGCGTCGTTAGCCGTTCCGCGACCTGCTGGCGCGCCCGGAAAATTTCAGTCTCCCAGCCGAACTCGACATAGACGATCGACAGGCCGACGCTGGAGGTCGAGCGGATGCGCTGAACGCCGGGCATGCCGCCCATGGCTGTCTCGATCGGGTAGGTTACAAGCTGCTCGACCTCTTGCGGGGCGAGCCCCTCCGATTCCGTCATCAGGACCACGGTGGGGCGGTTCAGGTCCGGGAATACGTCGACAGGAAGCCGCGGAAGCACATAGCTGCCGTACGCGACAAGAACCACGGAAGCGACGAGTACAAGCAGCCTGTTTCTCAGGCTTGCAGTCACCAGCAGGTTGAACATGGGTCGCTCTCCGTCAACGCACCTGGTTCAGTAGCGGCGCATTGCGGACGACGATCTTGTCGCCTGCGGAAATTCCGCCCGTGATGACGACATTCTCACCGTCGAAGTCCTCGTAGCGCACGGCCCGAGGCACGAAGACCTCCGGTTCCTTGTGGGTGAAAACGACGACCTGACCGTTGGCCGCCTGAGCCAGGGCGGCGCGGGGCAAGACGATGCCCCTGATGCGCTCTCCCGTGGCAGCTGCGACCGTGACCGGCATGCCCGTGCTCAAAGGTACGGGCGTCTCCACAATCTCGAATTGGAGAATGGAGTATTGCTGCTGCAGTGCCCTGCTGCGACCGAGGAACTTCAGTCGCACAGCGTTGCTGCCGATGGTAGCAGTCGCGTGTTCGACCGTGTCCGGGTTCAGCTGATCGAAAACCAACGCTTCCACCAACAGGCTTGACGGGTCGATGATCTGGAACAGCTGGTCGCTTGGACCGACGACTTGGCCGGCAACAACGCGGGTTGACGCGATTGCGCCGTCGACAGGCGCACGCAGATCCTCAGGTCGTGCTTTTGCCGCCAACAGCTCGCTCCGGCGCCTCTCGAGCCCTTCAAGCTGAATGCGGATGTCCTCAACGCTCGCACGGGCGACGACGTTCTTCTGCAGCAGCTCCTCTTGGCGTTGCAGCTTGCGCCTGTTGAGCGCGATGTCTTGATCGAGGCTGCCCAGAGTTTGCGCCATGTCCGACGTATCGATGGATTGGAACGCCGGCGCAACGCGGCCGAGGAGATCGCCTGCCTTGACGCGCATCCCAAGATGAGGCACGCCGCCTTCAGGCGGTTGATAGCGCCCTTGCAGGGTGCTCTGAACGATGCCACTGCGATTGGGATTGGCGACAACGCGCCCATTGAATTTTGCTGTACGGACCTTGTTCTCGACTGCGGCAATGCGGGTGCGAATTTCCAGCAGCCGCTGCGTCGGCTTCGGCACGAACAAGCTGCCGTCTGGTCTGCGGGACGGAGAATTGCCCGTGCTCGATTGCAGGTCCGGCCCGTGATCGTGACCGTCGTGTGCCCAGACGAATGACGAGACAAGCACCAAGCCCGCGATGGCCGCCGGGAGCGCAAGCAGCTTGCGCCGGCCCGACAGCGTGGCCCCGCCGATAGCTGCGACCAGGAGCAGTGCCCCGGCTACGGAGATGGCCGCCGTGCTTCTGGGAACCGCGGATCGCCAATCTGACAACAGATTCCGCAGTCTCGAGACAGGCGTTGCAGTCTTCGCCCCGCTGACGGGTATGGAAAGTGTACCTATCAGCAAGTCCTGCACATCGCCTTCGGCAATGCTGACGAGCACTTCCAGCTGACCGGGCTTGCGCAGCAATGGAGCCGTGATTTCGTAGGTACCCGCCTTCTCTTGGACTTCGGCTGTGAACGGCTCGCCGTTCAATGAAACTTCGAGAGTTGCGGTGGTGACCGGGGCATTGTCCTCGGCGCGATCAAGATAGATGACCAGCACCTCGCCTTCGGTGATACCGACGAGTGTGTACTTTTCGGATGTTGCGACAACCCGAGGGGAAGAGGTTGCCCCTGCCGCTGGCTTTTGCTCACCATGATCGTGACCTTCGTGCGCGGATACCGCACCGATGCCGGCAACCAACACGCCAACAACCAGGAGGCTCGTCGCGAACGCACGAGCGCGCGTCGTCGAGCGACGCATGAGTTCAAGAAACATGAAAGTCTTCCGTTGCAGCCAAGATTCGGGGCACAAAGGCCCAGCTGTCAGGCGCTAACGGAAAGTCTCGGAGGTCTCTCCAAGGAGGCTGCGGACAGCAAATCCAAGCCGCGGGATGTACCCGGCTGTTCAGCCGACTGGGGGTGACCGGAAACGATGGCAAGCGCGGGCAGAATGGCTATGCCGCCGTGGCACACAAAATCGCAGGACGTTGCGTGATCCGGATTCTTGCTGTTGTCTTCGTCCATATGCCCGAACTGAATCAGCTCAGCAGATGGCGTCAGGCTGTCGCCGCCAGGTGCGTCATGGTGGTAGTTGTAGTCGAAGTGAAGCGCGCCTGTTCCGTGGGCGTGAGTGTGAGCATAGGCGCCAACGACGTTGGCGAGGATGAGCGCAAGCGCGGCCGCGGCTGCAACCAGCCGTGTCAGACCAAGCCTGCGATCGCTCATGCGCATTCGACTAACCTATATCAGTCGAGAACGACTGTCATGCAGACATGGCACAATAGTGACATGGGCTGAAGAAGGGCGTTTTTAAAGGGGTGGCGTGGTACTTAGCCGATTTTCTGCCCGCGTTGTCTATTCAATGGAAGTTGCGGCCCTTGGGCAGCACGCGCGTGTCGCGAGGGTGTCGCCACAGATACGATGTTGCAGGGCGCGATGGCATATCGGCGGGTTGCGCCGGGTCTGCCGTTCGCATGACGTCGAACAAATCCGATGTGAGATCGAACAGCCTGCGCGCGATAATGTGAATCACTTCTTTTTCCTTTTGCAGTACGCCTTCCACGGCAACCATGTGCGCGCTTAGAACGATGCGTCGATGGTGCTCAAAAATCTTGGGCCAGACGATGATGTTGGCGATGCCGCACTCATCTTCGGTGGTCATGAAAATGACACCGCTGGCCGTCCCGGGACGTTGCCGCACGAGCACGAGGCCGCTGATCCGGACAAGTTTGCCTGGAGAGGTTTTCTGCAGGGCTTTTGATTGAAGTATGCCGCGTGCGGCAAGCTGCCTGCGCAAGAAAGATACGGGATGTGCCTTCAGCGACAAGGAAAGCGAAGCGTAGTCTTCGATAACATGTTCGCCAGGTAGCAGCGGCGGCAAGGCCACATCTTGCTCGTTCTGGACAGGAGCAGTGGTTCCTGTGCGGAACAAGGGGAGATCTTCGATCGCCGCGCGCGCATTGTGATGGCCCGAAAGACCGCGGACTGCCCAAAGTGCGGCGCGACGGTCGAGGCCGATGGAGCGGAACGCATCGGCGTGAGCAAGACGTTGCATGGTCCCCATGTCGACACGGGCTCGAAAGTAGAGATCGCGTACGCTGTCGAAGCCGCGGTCCCGGCATTCGGCAATACGATGCGCCGCGCTCTCGTTCATGCCGTCGATCTGCCGGAAGCCAAGTCGCAGAGCAAAAGCACTGCTTCCGCTTTCGGTGCGGGCGCTGCCTTCGCTGGCAGGCTCAAGTGTATGGTCCCAAATGCTGCTATTGATGTCGACGGGACGCACCTCGCCGCCATGGTCGCGGAAGTCGCGTACGATGGAGGAGGAAGAATAGAAGCCCATCGGCTGAGCATTGAGGAGCGCGCAGGCGAAGACATCCGGGTAGTGGCACTTGAGCCAGGAGGAAGCGTAAGCAAGAAGCGCGAAGCTCGCCGAGTGGCTTTCGGGGAAGCCGTAGTCGCTAAAACCTTCGATCTGCTTGAAGCAGCGCTCGGCGAATTCAAGCGAGTAGTCATTGTCAATCATGCCTTTGATAAAGTCGTCGCGCAGCGTGCCGATGGTGCCATGGTTTCGGAAGCTCGCCATGGCGCGGCGCAGCTGGTTGGCCTTTGAGGGCGAG
Organism: uncultured Hyphomicrobiales bacterium; assembly: GCA_902826255.1. Lineage (GTDB taxonomy): Bacteria > Pseudomonadota > Alphaproteobacteria > Rhizobiales > Hyphomicrobiaceae > AWTP1-13. The sequence goes on from CADEEC010000026.1 coordinate 22,956, forward strand.
AAGCCAGCCCCAACGATCGCGATCTTCATTGCCTGCTCTTGGAACAGCGGGATGCCGAGGGTTTTGTACAGGACGCCACGCAATGCTTCAGAAGGGTATTCGACCTTTTCCAACCCATCCCGCCGGCGCAGATATGGATGCACCATGTCTCCCTGGATCGGGCCGGGGCGGACAATGGCGATCTGGATGACAAGGTCGTAGAAATTTTCAGGCTTCAGTCGCGGCAGCATGGACATCTGCGCACGGCTTTCAATCTGGAAGACGCCGATCGTGTCGGCTTTTTGGATCATCCGGTAGGTGCTGGAATCTTCCCGTGGGATGCTGGCAAGCGTGTGCGTCAGGCCATAGTGCTGCTCCAGAAGATCGAACGATTTCTGCAGACAAGTCAGCATGCCAAGCGCAAGCACGTCGACTTTGAGCATGCCGAGCTCGGCAAGATCGTCCTTGTCCCACTCCACCATAGTGCGGTCCTTCATGGCCGCATTGGCGATGGGCACGACTTCATCGAGCGGTCCGCGTGTCATCACGAAGCCGCCAACGTGCTGAGACAGGTGGCGCGGAAAGCCGATGAGCTGTTTTGTCAGCAGTACGGCTTGATGAAGCCGCCTGTCCGCCGGATCGAGGCCGGCTTCACGGATGCGCTCCGTCGCGACGCCTTCGGAAGACCATCCCCATACCATGCCGGCAAGAGCTCCCACGACGTCGGGTGAGAGACCCATGGCCTTCCCGACCTCACGCACGGCGCTGCGTGTCCGGTAGGTGATCAGGGTGGCGGCAATGCCGGCGCGATGGCGTCCGTACTTCTTATAGATGTACTGGATCACCTCTTCGCGGCGTTGGTGCTCGAAATCTACGTCGATGTCGGGCGGCTCGTTGCGGTCTGCAGAGATGAAGCGCTCGACCAGAAGATCGATCTCCTTCGGATTGGCCGAGGTGACACCGAGACAAAAGCAGACGATGGAGTTTGCTGCCGAACCGCGTCCTTGACACAGGATCGGCTTGGGCCGGGAGCGCGCGTAGCGCACAATGTCGTGCACGGTCAGGAAATAACGCGCGTATTTGAGCTCTGCTATGAGCAGAAGCTCGTTCTCGATTTTTTCTCTAAGCCCGTCGTCCAGTCCTTCTGGAAAACGCTCCCGTGCTCCGATCCAGGTGAGGCGTTCAAGCTCTTCCTGTGGGGTTGCGCTTTGGCCGGTAGGTTCGTCTGGATACTCATATTCCAATTCTTTCAGCGAGAATTGGCAGTCTTCCGCAATCGCCACGCTGCGTGCGACTGCCTCGGCATGACCGGGAAAAAGCCGCGCCATCTCGGTTGGCGACTTGAGGTGGCGCTCAGCGTTCCCCTCGAGACGAAAGCCTGCGTCATCGATGGTGCAGTGCTCTCGGATGCAAGTCAGGATGTCTTGCAGAGGGCGTCGTTCAGGTGCGTGATAAAGGACGTCGTTGGTCGCAACGAGCGGCGTGCGGCAAAACCTGGCGAACTCAGCCAACCGATCGAGACGTGCGCGGTCATTGCCACGATAGTTGAGGCTTGCGGCGAGATACGTTTCTCCGGGAAATAGTGCGGCGAGACGCTCAAGGTTTATGTGGAACCTTGAGCCGAAATCGTAAGGGGGCATGGCGATCAGCCGCTGCCCGCTCCCGAGCCGGTCAAGGTCATCGAAGTTAATGTGGCACTCGCCTTTGGGAGCTTTGCTGTTGCCGAATGTGAGCAGCTTGGTCAGACGGCCATAGGCCTCGCGATCAGTCGGGAAGCAGAGAGCTTCGAAGCCGTCGCGTAGGACGAGCCGTACGCCAACAACCAGACGTATGCCAGTCTCCTTTGCTGCAGCATGCGCACGTACGGCGCCCGCCAGCGAATTGCGGTCGGCAATGGCAACCGCGGTTAAACCGAGATTGGCTGCAGTTGCCACCAGTTCATGGGGATGGGAACCGCCACGCAGGAAGCTGAAATTGCTGGTCACTCCCAGTTCGGCGAAAGCGGGCTTGGCCATGTTAGTCATGCGAACAGCCCGTGCACGAACCACGCAGGAGGATCGTCGTCGCCGCGATCGTGCAGCCCGTCGCGAAACAACCAATAACGCCGGCCGGTAGCGTCTTCGACGCGGTAGTAGTCGCGTGTCCGCCGGCTGGTGTTTTCGGCATACAACCACCATTCCGGCGCGATGCGCTCTGGGCCGTCCGCGCGGGCCACGCGATGCGAGACGCGGTTCCAGACGAAGCGTATGGGCGGACCATCCGGCACCTCGGACAGGGCGGCAATCGGCTCTGGAGGAGACAGTAGAACGAGTGGGCGGCCCAAGTGGTCTCCGCCTTGAAGGGCATGCAGATGCGCAGGCCAGTCGTGGGTCTTCTTGTCATTTTCCAGGACCGACAAAGCTCTCACCGCACGTTCGGGAATGTAGCTCGCGCGGGGGGCGAACCGGACGAGGCTCTTAGCGCCGAAACGATTGACGAGACGGTCGAGCAGGTGAGCGAGCGCTTCCGGTGCAACGGGACGTGAGCTTTTGGTTTCCAGGACCTTTTGCTCAGCCGTGTAAATTTCGACGCTGGAGGCGCTGAGACGCATCGCATCGAAGCCGAATCCAGCATCGAGGTCGTCTCCCATGCGGTCAATGCGGTCATGAAACAAGCGCTCGAGATGTTCCGGTGCGCAGCAGAGAGTGCTTGTTCGCACAGTGAGTGTTTCCACATGACCATCCACGCGGAACAGATCGAGGGTGACGCTGCGTGCGCCTTGGCTGGCCAGAACAAGTTGCGCGGAAAGTTCCCGGGCCAGGTGTCCGATTGCATGCGCGATGGCTTCGGCCAGGACGATCGGCTCAACGCAGCGGCATTCGGTACAATAGAGCGGGGGAGGAAGCAGAGGATGAAAGGTCTCATCCTCGTCTCCGAGCGCTTGATCCAGGCGCTGCAACAAGTGCGGACCGAAACGGGCAGTCAAAGGCGCGCGTGGTTTACCGAGAAGGTCTCCGATGCGCTGCAAGCCCATCACGGCCAAGTCGGCGACCATGCCGTCATCAAGACGCAAGGCGGCCAGTGGCAACGGTGCAAGGAATGCCCGCATGGCCTCGCCGAGAATGAGACGCGGGATTGCTGCATAACGAGAGGCTGCCCATGCGGCCCCTATCGTTGGCGTGACGGCAAGACGCGCCGTGAGCCCGAAAGCCTCAAGGCGTTTCTCCAGATCATCGAGAAGAGCAGCTTCACCGCCCAACAGATGAGCGCAACCGGTGATATCGACGGCTAGACCGTCCGGTGCATGCACCGTCGTCCAGGGACTGTACCGGCGGCACCAGAGAGCAAGCCGGCGCAAGGCTGCGGCATCGCCGTCAGGATCGGCGCCCTCGACCATGACAGATGGACAGATGGCGCGTGCATCGGCGAGCGGCATGCCGATCCGCAATCCCAGCCGTTCTGCTGCCGCGGTGGCGGCCGTGATCCGCAAACCATGCCGGGATGCCGTGACCTGGACGAGAACCGTGTCCTCAGGACGCCATCTGCCAAGATCGCTTGCTTGCCGGCTTTGCCATCGCCGACGCTCGATCGACCATTGGGGAAGCCAGACGGAAACGAAACGCCTCATGATCCCACTCAACCAGCCAACTGTGAGGCTGGCCTCTCTTGCAACGCACGAGATCGGCTTGCCAGCAGGGGGGGCCGATGCCCGGCATGGAAAGTCCGCCGCGTCTCAACGGTGTGCTCGGTCGCGCCGCAATCGACCATCGCGTGACAGCAGCAGTGGGCGCATCGGCGCTGGCATGATGACGGATCAGCAGAGCCGTTGTTCCGGTTGTTGCAGCACGCAACGACAGCCGGCGACTGGCCGTGAAATCGTAGGACGCGTCGTTTGACGGCAGGAGGCCGACCACTGCGGCAAGCGCCCCGCTGGCCAGTCCTTCTTCCAAAGCCCACAACATGTCTTGCGGCGAGACGATTGAAAGATGATGCAAACGGTTTGAATCGAGGCCGTAGGACGTACACCCTATTGGATAGACGGTGCCGTACTGGAAACCCTGGGACGGCGAGTTCCAAAGTATTGGTCGCGGATCAGTCTGAGTCAGACGCGCGAGCAGACCCACGTTGAAGCCGAGCGCAGCGCCAAAATCGCGGTGGGATGCGGGCAACACCTCGTGAATTGCGCCCGCTTCCAGCCCCCGGCTGGGCAAGGCGTTGTCGATGACGTCTGCGCCGAGCGTAAAGGCTGCTCCAGGGCTTTTCTGGTCAAAGGCTCCCTGCGCCCCGATGCGACGACGAAGAGCGTCAAGTTCAACTGCACAAGCCATTGCGGTGTACTAGAAAATGGGTGGTTCCCCTCCAAATGAGGGGAGCCCATTAAAGAACAAAAAGAGAACAAAGACAAGTGGACTTTATCGCGTCTGCAACCGGCCAAGCCGGAAAAGCCAAGCCTAGGCCGTCTCGATGCCCTCGCGTACCAGGCCCCAACGCATGGTCGTGCGCTGCTCGATGGGCCTCAGGATAAAGCGGTCCATGATCAGCCAGGTGATGCCGATCGCCAGCATGCCGACGACGATGCGCGCAGACTGGAAATACTGCTGCGCGTTGAAGATCGCGTAGCCCAGGCCATTGGTACTGGCAATCATCTCGCCACCGACCAGCGAACGGAAGCCGAAGGCAATGCCGAGGCGTATACCCGTCATCAGGTTGGGGAGGGTCGCCGGGAAGATCACGTGCGCGATGACGGCCCATCGTTTCGCGCCCAGTGTCTGCACGGCTTCGATCAGCACCGGCTGCACCATGCGGATGCCGGTGAGCAGGTTGTGCAGCACCGGAAAGAACACCGACATCACGATGATGAACGTCACCGCGCCCTGGCCAAGTCCGAACCAGAGGATTGCAAATGGGATCCATGCGAGACCGGGAATCGCTTGCAGAAGATTCACCAGCGGATCGAAGAAATCGCGGCCCGCACGGTTGAGTCCCATCAGGTAGCCGAGCGGAACGGCAATTGCCGCGCCAACGACAAACCCCAGCAGCAAGCTTTGTAAGCTGACACCAAGATTGACCGGCAGCACGCCGCTGGCAATGTCCTCCACGAATGCCTGCGCCACCTCCAGCGGAGAGGGAAACAGCACGCGCGGCCACACGTTGAGCGAAGAGAGTGCCTGCCAGATCAGAATTCCAACCGCAAACGGCAGGATCTCGGAGAACCACCAGAAGCGGCCTCTGTGGCTCGGCCGGGGTGCCACGGGTGAGGCTGTGGATGTATCGGCGAGGCTCATGCGTGGTTCCCGTGCACGGGTGCATTGCCATGGATGCAGCGCGTGAGCTCGTCGCGATAGGCAATGAAGCGCTGATCGCGCACCAGCTCCTCCCAGCGCCGCGGACGCGGCAGGTCGATGCGGATATCGGCGATCACTTTTCCAGGCCGTCCTGAAAGTGCAACCACGCGGTTGGAGAGGAATACCGCTTCTTCGATGGCGTGGGTAACGAAGAGAACGGTTGTGCGTTCGGATGCGGCGATGGCGGTAAGCTCTTCCTGCAACCGCTGCCGCGTCATGGCATCGACCGCGGCGAAGGGCTCATCCATCAGCAGCACGGTCGGGTTATTGGCGAGCACGCGTGCCACGGCCGCACGCTGACGCATGCCGCCCGAAAGTTGATGAGGGTACTTTTTCTCGAATCCTTTGAGACCGACGAGTTCGATGAACCGATGGGCAATCTTCCTGCGCTCGTCCTTGGGGATGCCCTTCAGTCGAAGGCCGAACTCGATGTTGGTTTCAGTGGTCTTCCAGGGCAGCAGTGCGTACTCCTGAAAAACCATGCCACGATCGGCGCCCGGCCCTGAAACCTTCTTTCCCGACACCAGGATCTCCCCCGACGTCGGCGTGTCGAGCCCCGCGACGATGCGCAGGAATGTCGACTTGCCACAGCCGGAGGGGCCGATCACCGACACGAAATCGTGCGCGGCGACGCTGAGCGAAACACCGCTCAGCGCCACCACGTCATCCTTCGCGACGGTGTCGAAGTAGGTCTTCGAGATGTCCTTGGCGACGAGGATATCGGTCATGCCAACGGCTCAATCCAGCAGCTTCGCGTGCTTGGCCTTGACCTGGGCTATGATCTTGTCCGCCTCGACGAGGTGGTCCTTCGGATTGACTTCTACCGGAGTGAGCTTCTCGGCGGCGAGGTACTTGGCGGTCGTATCCAGCGACTGCCGTGTGAAGTCGTCGATCAGCGGATTGTAGTTGAGCCACTTAAAGGTCACTTCGACGATGCGCGGCTCAACCTTCAAGTACTCGGCTTCGATTGCCGCCGACTCCTTGGGGTTCTGGCGCACGTACTGTTGCGATTCCCAGAGCGCCGCGACGGCATCGGCAATCTTGGTCGGGTTCGCTGCCGCCCATTGATCCGAGATCAGGAAGAAGCCGCCGCCCTGTACAAGCTTGCCCAGCCGAAGAAGAAGCGTGGCTTGGTTGCCCATCTTCTCCTGGGTGAGTGTGAGGAAGGGCTCCAGCCCCGCCATGGCGTCCACGGAGCCGGCAATCAGCATCTGGCCCATGTTGCCGTAGTTCGCGTTGACCCGCTGTACGGCATCGCGCGGCAACCCTGCCTGCGAAAGAAGCTGGTTGAGGCCTTGAGCCGGAGCGGTGCCCTGCGGGACAGCGATCCTCTTGCCCTTGAGATCGGCGGGCGCCTTGATGTTCGCTTCGTTGCGAACGAGGATGCCGTAGCTGTCGCCGCCGGTGGAGTACATCGAATAGACCTTGAACGGCAGCTTGTTCGCCCAGGCGACCGTCGTCGACTCCACACCACCACCCGACCAATCGACCTGGCCCGAGGCCAAAGCCTGGTTGGCTTGCACGCCCGTCGCCAACGTTTGGACCTCTACGTCGAAGCCGTACTTGGCGAAGATTCCCTTCTTGGTACCCACGTAGTAGGCCGCCTGCGACGCCGTCGTCAGGATGCCGAAGCGCACCTTCACACGTTCCTGCGCGCTAGCTGAGCCAGCTGCAATGACGGCAAGCGCGAGCGTCGCGATGCCCAATAATTTCGATCGAAGCTTCATCCTTGGTTTCCTCCTTCAGTTTCTTGTCTTGCGCGGGGCCGTCATGGCCGCACGCCGTACTTCGCCTTGGGTCCCAACGTCGTGCGCAGCCGCCCCTGTGCCGCATCGATGAAGCGACACAGATAGGGGCGCGTCTCGCGCGGATCGACGATCTCCTCCACGCCGAATGCCTCCGCCGTGCGGAACGGCGAGGCAAAGGCACGTAGCTCGGCCTCGATCTCCTGCTCGCGCACTTTGGCGTCGGGCGCATTCTCGAGCTCGCGACGGAAGGCGGCAGCAACACCGCCCTCGATCGGCAGCGATCCCCATTCCGCGGACGGCCATGCGATCTTGAAATCTAGGCCGTTCTTATCGGTCGTGCCCATGCCGGCCATGCCGTAGCACTTGCGCACGACCACGGTGTACATCGGTACGCTCGCCTGCAGGCCGACGAACACCGCGCGCATACCATCACGCAGCGTGCCGGCCATCTCGGCATCTTTGCCAACCATGAACCCCGGCACGTCGACGAAGAAGATGAGCGGGAAGTGGAAGCAGTCGCACAGCTCGACGAAAGTGAA
>CADEEC010000027.1:0-1910 GCA_902826255.1 uncultured Hyphomicrobiales bacterium
CCTCTGCCCGCGTGCGGGACGATGGGGGAAGGGGGAAACGAGACGATGCTCAAGAAAGTACTGATCGCAAACCGGGGCGAGATCGCGGTTCGCATCATCCGTACGGCGCGACAGCTCGGTGTGAAGACGGTCGCTGTCCACTCCGATGCCGACCGCGGCGCGCCGTTTACGCTGATGGCCGACGAGGCCGTTGCCATCGGACCGGGGCCGGCGACGGACAGCTATCTGCGCATCGACAGAATCATTGCGGCAGCCAAGGCAACGGGTGCCGACTGCATCCATCCCGGCTACGGTTTTCTCGCCGAGAACGCGGACTTCGCGGAGGCCGTCGGCAAGGCGGGCATCAAGTTCATCGGCCCGTCGCCGACCGCCATGCGCCGCATGGGCGGAAAGGCGGCAGCCAAGGCGATCGCGTCCGAAGCCGGTGTGCCGGTGGTGCCGGGTTATCGCGGAGATGAGCAGGACGCCAAGACGCTCGCCACCGAGGCCAAGCGCATCGGCTATCCAATCATGATCAAGGCGGTGGCCGGCGGCGGCGGCCGCGGCATGCGTCTGGTTGAGGCGGAGAAGGATCTGGCGGGTCTGCTGGAGAGCGCGCAGCGCGAGGCGCAGGCGGCGTTCGCCGACGGGCGTGTGCTGATCGAGAAGGTGGTGGTCAAGCCGCGCCACATCGAGGTGCAGGTGTTCGGCGACAGCCACGGCAACGTGGTGCATTTATTCGAACGCGACTGCTCGCTGCAGCGGCGCAACCAGAAGGTGATCGAGGAGGCGCCGGCGCCCGGCATGTCGCCGGAGCTGCGCGCCAAGATCTGCGGCGCGGCTGTCACCTGCGCCAAGGCGGTCGGCTACGAGGGGGCGGGCACGGTCGAGTTCCTGGTGGAGGGCGGCGATCTGTCGGCGTCGGCGCCCTGGTACTTCATCGAGATGAACACGCGCCTGCAGGTCGAGCATCCGGTGACGGAGCTGATCACGGGCCTCGATCTGGTGGAGTGGCAGCTGCGCGTCGCTTCGGGAGAAGCGCTGCCGCTGACGCAGGACAAGATCAAACTCGCCGGTCACGCCATCGAAGCGCGGCTGTGTGCGGAGAATCCGGCCAAGGGGTTCATTCCTTCGACCGGGCCGATCGCTGTGTTCGAGACGCCGGAGCTGGAGGGGCTGCGGGTCGATTCCGGCGTGGAGGCGGGCTCGGAGATTACGCCGTTCTACGATTCCATGATTGCCAAGCTGATCGCGTCGGGGCCAGATCGGGCTACCGCCATTGGCCGCCTTGCGCAGGCGCTGGAGCAGACGGTCGTCGCCGGGCCGAAGACCAACGCCTCGTTCCTGCATGCGCTCGCCGTGCATCCGGCGTTCAACTCCGCGCACATGGACACGGGGCTGATCGGCCGCGAGCTGGCCACGCTGGCGCCGCGCGGCATGAACCCGCGGGCGATTGCGTTCGGCATCACCAGCCTGTTGTGGAACGCGCACGATGCCACCGAGGTGCAGCATCCGGTCAATGCGGCGTTCGGATACTCGCCCTGGGGCCGCCAGGATGCGTTCCAACTCGGGGCCCCGCGCCGCCAGCAGGTCAAGGTGCTGGTCGACGGCGTGCCTACGCAGGCGGAGGTCACCTGGACCGAAAAGGGTCCATCCGTGAGCGTCAAGGGCGCGGACGTTCAGGCGGCGCCGGTGCCGCGCCGGCTGTCCTCACATGGCGACGGCAATCCGCTGTATGTGATCTGCGATATGCGTCAGGTGGCACTATCGTGGCCGACCTTCGATGCCGATGCGGCGGCGGACGACGGCGACGGCAGCAGCGTGCGCGCGCCAATCATCGGCCGCGTGGCCAAAGTGTTCGTCAAGGCCGGCGACAAGGTCGCCAAGGGTGATCGCGTCGCGGTGGTCGAGGCCATGAAGATGGAGCATGT
>CADEEC010000027.1:2010-14525 GCA_902826255.1 uncultured Hyphomicrobiales bacterium
AGGTCGCCAAGGGTGATCGCGTCGCGGTGGTCGAGGCCATGAAGATGGAGCATGTCCTGCACGCCGCGCGCGACGGGGTCGTCGACAAGGTCGCGGCCAAGGAAGGCGACCAGGTGGTGACGGGCGCCCTGATCGCATCGCTCGGCAAGTAACCCCCCATTTGTCATCGAGCCGAAGCGAGGCTACGGGAATCCAGCCCGCAAACGTGGCATCCGGAGCCGGATTCCCGCTCGCGCTGCGCTTGGCGGAATGACAAAGCTACGTCCGATCCGACCGCAGTGACTGGCGGAAGACGAGCACGCCGATCAGGACGAAGTGGACGACGTTGATTGCGACACCGGCCGCAAACGCCGGTGCGTAGGAGCCGTAGAGGTCGTACAGAAATCCGGCCAGCCAGCCGCCGAACGCCATGCCGAACGCCGTGCAGAAAAGAACCGTCGGCACGCGCCAGTAGGCCTCGCTGGCGGGAAACAGGTCGCGCACGCCGAGCGCGTAAGCCGGGATCAGGGCGCTGAAGCCGAGCCCGAACGCACCGGCGACAAAGAACAGGCCGGCTTCCGTCTGCGTGAACAGGAATGCGGCGAGTGCGACGGCCTGCGCCGCCGAGCTGATGAGGATCGTCTTCAGCCCGCCCAGCCGGTCGGAGATCACGCCCCAGATTTGCCGGCTTAAGAAGGCGGTGCCGAGCAGGACGGAGAGGGCGAGTGCGCCGGTCGCCCGACTGATGCCGAGGTCGCCGCAGAAGGCGACGAGGTGCTGTTGCGGCATCGCCATCGGGATGCAGCACAGCACGCCGCCGATGCACATCATCAGGAAGATGATGTTGTTGGGCAGCGCTATGCGGAAGCGTATATCGGGCGGCGCGACGATGCCGTCGGACGGAGAGGCGCCGGGGACGATCTGCGGTGGCGCCTTCAGGAACGTCAGCGACAGGGGCACGACCACCGCAACCAGCAGGCTGCCGTACGCCAGCATCGTTGTGCGCCAGCCGAAGCTCGTCATGGCGCGCTCGAACACCGGCGGCCACAGCGCGCCGGCGAGATAGCTGCCGCTCGAGATCAGTGCCAGCGCAGAACCGCGGCGGCGATCGAACCAATGGCTGATGTAGACGTACATGGGCGCGTTGATGGCGCCGATACCGAGCAGCCCGATGAAGAGCGCATGGCCAACCCACAGCGGACCCGGCGGTCCGATCGAGGAGATGGCGAGCCCTGTGCCGACCATCGCCGCCCCGAATACAACGGTTGGCCGCATCCCGAACCTTTGCGCGACCCGCCCCATCAAGATGCCGCCGATGCCCGAGCCGAGCCATGCGAGCGCGACGGCGAGCGCCGGCACCGAGCGGGTGCCGGCCACCTCGGCCGCGATCTCCGTCAGGGCGACCGACGTGATCCACGGCGAGCCAAACACGATGCACATGATGCAGAGCGCAACCGCCGCCACCGCCCAGGATTGCCGGGTCTCCACAGAAGCGACGGGAGGAACAGGCGCATGCATGCTGACATCCACAGGTGTGCCAAGCCGGCTGGCCTGCACAGGGTTCAGGCATAGCACGAGCAAAAGGGAAAACAGACCGCGCCCGGCCGTTCACCTGCCAATGCGCATGGCAGTCCCGCGCGGCGGTGCCCTCCGCTGCAGCGCGAATTGCGACAATATTCCTGTTCATGTCATCCGCGCGCCTCAGTCCGCTTCGATGTCTTTGCCCTATAAATTGCGGCATGAAGCCGAAGCTGCGACACGCGAGGATCCTTCCGGCATGACGCTGCACCTGATCAAGCTGTGCGTCGGATGCGACTCCATCGAGGACCTGGCCGATTGGCAGGCCGAGCGCCTCAAGCAGCGCCGCAAGGCGGGCGAGAAGAAGCCGCAGCTGTTCCATCGCACCTTCCAGACGCCGAAGCGCAAGGACGAGCTGCTCGCCGGCGGCTCGCTGTATTGGGTCATCAAGGGTCTGGTCCAGGTGCGCCAGCCGCTCGCTGACATCGGCGAGGGCACCAAGGAGGACGGCACGCCGTGCTGTCTCCTGATCTTGAAGAACGAGCTGGTTCCGGTGCGGCCGGTGCCGCGCCGCGCCTTCCAGGGCTGGCGCTATCTCGACGCGGACGAGGCGCCCGCCGATCTCGTCGGCCGCAAAGGCCGCGGCGTCACTGAGATGCCGCCCAAGCTGCGCAAGCAGTTAGCCGAACTGGGGCTGATCTAGTCTTTCTGCCGGCGGATGGGCATCCGCTTTCCATGAGCGTTGCCTCAATCTCAACCGTCATCCTCGCACTTGTTGCGAGGACCCAGCGCGCCACAACCGCCCCAGACTGCTGATGGATGGATCCTCGGGCCAAGCCCGAGGATGACTGCGGAAGTGGGAACCGCCGTTCGAACGTGGATTGGACGTTAAGCGTTGCCGCGGTCCTCGCGCCAGACGCCGATCTTTTCCTGCACGGGGCGGTCGGAGAAGCTGAACAGGACGCTCTCGCTATCGGCCTCGTGCGTCACCGCCTTCCAGCTCGGCACCACGAAGATGTCCTTCGGACCCCAGGCAAAGTCCTCATCGCCGATGCGCGAGCGACCGTTGCCTTCCATGGCGACGAATATGGTCGCATCGGTGGAGCGATAGCGCGCGGTCTTGAATCCTTTGGGCAGCAGCTGGATGAAGGTGCCCATGGTCGGCATGGCGTGGTCGCCCGTCACCGGATTGGTGTAGCGCATCTTGATGCCGTGGCAGGCGTCGAACGCGCCGGTCTTGGCGAGCTGCGCCAGCGCCTCGCGCGTGCGGTCGTAGGGGTAATTGAAGATCGGCGACGTCGGCCCGTTGCCGCGATGGTCGACCGGCAGGAGGTTCGCGCCGAAGCGCGCGCTGGATTCTCCCGCAAGTTTCCCGATCGGCTGCTCCTCCGCCTCGTGCCGCTCCACGAACGAGGCGTCCAGCATCTGGATCATCGGAATGTCGAGGCCGTCGAGCCAGAACATCGGCGCGTCGGTCTGGTTGCCGTGGTCGTGCCAGGCCATGTAGGGCGTGATGACGAAATCGCCTGGCGACATCACGGTGCGCTCGCCGTCGACGGCGGTATGTGCCCCTTTGCCTTCGAGCACGAAGCGCAGCGCCGATTGCGAATGGCGGTGCGCGGGCGCCACTTCGCCCGGCATCACCAGTTGCACGCCGGCGTAGAGCGAGGTCGTCGCCTTCGACTGCCCGCGCAGGCCGGGGTTTTCCAGGATCAGGACGCGACGCTCGGCTTCCTTGGCGGTGATCAGGCTGCCGGCTTCCAGCATGGCCGCGCGGATATCGTCGAAGCGCCACAGCACGGGTTGGCAGCCGCTCTTGGGTTGCGGCGTGATGAGGTCGTTCAGAACCGCCCACAGCGGCGTCATGTTCTGCTTGTCGATGCGCGCGTAGAAGGCCTTGCGCTCAGGCGTTTCCGCGGGGGCGTGCTGCACGGGCACCTCCTTCGAATGGGCTTTGGTGTGCAGTCTAGGCCAATTGGCGCGTGAGCGGAATTGCCGTGCGGCGGCGTTATAGCCAGCCGCGCTTGGTCAATTCGGCCCTGAGTTCGCTGTCCGCCTCGGCCAGCCGCTCGGGGTCTGTACAACGCAGCACCAGCTGGGTGCCGGGCCTGCCGTCGCGCATGAACGGGTAGCTGCCCATGGGCACATCCGGGTAGCGCTTCTGGAGGGCCTCGAACATGCCCGCAATCTCGCCCTCGGGCCGGTGCAGGTCGACCGCGGTAGAGAGCATCTTCTTGCCGGTCTTCAGGTACTTGGTGGCCGCGTCCAGCATCACCTGCATGATGGAGGGGATGCCGGCCATGACGATCACGTTGCCGAGCATGAAGCCGGGTGCGATCGACACGCTGTTCTCCACCAGCTCCGCACCGAACGGGATGCGCGCCATGCGCAGCCGCGCTGGAGTCAACTCCACGCCGCGGCGCTCGAAGTAGGCTTTCATCGGTGTCAGCGCACGTTCGTCGACGTCGATGCCGACGCCGAAGGCCTTGGCGACGGAGTCGGCGGTGATGTCGTCGTGCGTCGGGCCGATGCCGCCGGTGGTGAAGACGTACGTGTAGCGGTGGCGCAACGCGTTGAGCGCATCGACGATCTCGGCCTCCTCGTCGGCGACGACGCGCACTTCCTTGAGCTGGATGCCGATGTTGGTGAGATACTCGGCGATATAGCCGATGTTCTTGTCCTTGGTGCGCCCCGACAGGATCTCGTCGCCGATAATCAGCAGCGCGGCGGTGACGAGACCCTGGGCCCCGGCGGCAGTTGCTGGCTCACTCACGACGCTGCTCCGTTCTTGGCTGGCGGGCTGTCCGCACGGCTCATGACAAGATTGCCGCTGCTCTCCAACAGCACGGCGTAGCCCCTCTCGCGCAACAAGGCTAGCAGGTCCGTCGTCCAGTGGGCCCGGCTGTCCTCCATCAGCAACAGGTGCGGCCACAGGTCAGCGGGTGCCGTCGCGAAGAAGGGCGCGAGAATGCGGTCTTCCAGGCCCTCGACATCGATCTTGAGGGCGTCGATGTGCGCGAAGCCTTCCTCCATGACGAGGTCGAGCAGGGGTCGCGTCGGCACATCGATGGGGCGCTTGGGGCTGCCGGCCTCGATCTCGGCATTGAGCGAGGAGCTGCCGATGTTGCGATCGTTGATGTAGAGCTGCAGCGTTCCGGTGGTGTCGGACAGGGCGACCGGCGCAATCGTCACCCAGTCGATGCCGTTGAGGTCGAGGTTGCACTGCAGGCGCTGGCGCGCAACGGGATGCGGGTCGACGGCCAGGATGCGGCCGCCGGGTCCGACGCGGCTCGCCACGAACAGCGTGTAGGTGCCGGCGTTGGCGCCGATATCGACAAACACAAAGCCGGGGTTCAGCGCTTTCTCAAGGATCGCCAGCTCGTCGGGATCGAAGAACTGCGGCGAGGTCATCAGGCGCTTCTCGCTCGCGTTGCCGTTGGCATGGAGGCGCATGCGGCTGCCGAGCCGCACCGCGTCGATGGGCCGATCGGACCAGCGCTTCAGAACCGAGCGGATCAGCGATGCACCGCGCCGCCCGCCCCAGGTGTCGGGCATGCGATGCCCCAACGCCATCAGCCACGACTGGATGGCGGACGGGGGATAGCTGCCGAACGGCTTGTCTCGGTTGGTGTCGGCCATGTGCGATTGCAGCGTGTGGAAAAACGCGGGGGCGTTCTAGCAGTTTCACGCATCCGTGGACACTCCCCGCCCAGCGTGCGATGTGGCGCACGTGGTCAAACGAACTGCGGTTCTCCCGGTCGATGCGTTTTCCCGTCCCGCTCGTGCGCGGCACCTTGCTCCAGCGCTACAAGCGCTTCCTTGCCGACGTTAGGCTCGACGACGGTCGGTTACTCACGGCGGTGTGCCCCAACACGGGCTCCATGATGGGCCTGACGGCGCCCGGCTCCACGGTCTGGCTGTCGGAGAGCGATGTGCCCACGCGCAAGTACCCCTTCACCTGGGAGATGGTCGAGGCCGATCTCGGCAAGGGGCCAGGCCTGGTCGGCATCAACACGCAGCTTCCCAACAAGCTGGTGGCGGAAGCGATTGCAGCCGGTCGCGTCAAAGGGCTGACGGGCTATCCTGGCGCGCGCCGCGAGGTGAAGTATGGCAAGAACAGCCGCATCGATCTGCTGCTGGAATGCGCCGACAAGGGCAAGTGCTACGTCGAGATCAAGAACGTGCACCTCTCGCGCAAGTATGGCCTCGCCGAGTTTCCGGATTCGGTGACCGAGCGTGGCACCAAGCATCTCGCCGAGATGAGCGATATGGTGCGCGAGGGGCATCGCGCGGTGATGGTCTACCTGATCCAGCGCGCGGAAGCGCGCAAGCTCTCCTTTGCGCGTGACGTCGATCCCAACTACGGCCGGGCATACGATGCCGCCCGCGCCGCGGGCGTGGAAGCCATCGCGCTGCGCTGCCGGCTGAGCACCGAAGAGATCGTCGTCGACAAGCAGGTGCCCGTAGCTGGTTGAGGCTCCCCACTACGGCTGCAACAGTAGTCAGGTGCCGCGCATCAACCCCAGGTGTCATCCTCGGGCTTGTCCCGAGCATCCATCCATCCATCAGCACATTCGGGAGTTTGTTGAGCGCTGGATCCTCGCAACAAGTGCGAGGATGACGAGCGCGGGGATGAACGTGGATAAATGGGGGGCTACTTGGTCGCCTCAGCCAAAGGCTCGTTGAACCGGAGCCGGTTGCCGAACGGGTCGTGCACCTCCATCAGCTTGGCGTTCCAGGGTGCAATCTCGACGCCGGGGCGCATGTAGTTGTAGCCCTTGGCGGTGATCTCGCGATGGAAATCATCCAGCCCCGTGGTGGTCACCAGCACGGTCGAGCCCGGGCAGGCATCGCCGTGATGCTCGCTCAGATGCAGCAGCATGCCGCCGCGCGACAACTGCATGTAGAGCGGGAGCTTGGGTTCGAAGCGGTGCTCCCAATCCACCCGGAAACCGAGGAAGTCCAAATAGAACTCGCGCGCCTTGGCAACGTCGAAGATGCGCAGGATGGGGATGGCGCTGAAGGTCGGCTGGGTCATGCTGTGCTCATGCTGTTATCGGCCAGGTCGCGAGCATGCGCCATGCTGACGGACTGTTGAAGAGGGGTGATGACATTGGCGCTCGCGACGCAGGGAGCCTCCCGTTAGGATCGCGGAACACTGAGGCCTGGAAAAGAGATCCAGGAGGACACTATGCTCAGCCGCCGCATCCTACTCTCCGCCGGCGCTTCGCTCGGGTTACTGGCCATGTTTTTTCGCTCCCGGCAAACCAGCGCGGACCCGCGTCCCGGCCCCTTCGAGATCACCAAGACCGAGGAGGAATGGCGCAAGTTCCTGACGCCGGACCAATACTACATCCTGCGCGGCCACGGTACCGAGCGGCCCTTCACCAGCCCGCTCGATCGCGAGAAACGCTCCGGCACGTTCGCTTGCGCCGGCTGTGCGCTCCCGCTGTTCGCCTCGGCCACCAAATTCGACAGCGGCACCGGCTGGCCGAGCTTCTATGCGCCGATCGAGTACGCCGTCGGCACGCAGCAGGACCGCAGCCTCTTCATGGTGCGCACGGAAGTGCACTGCCGCCGCTGCGGTGGCCACCTCGGTCATGTGTTCGATGACGGGCCGGCGCCCACGGGGCTTCGCTATTGCATGAACGGCATCGCGCTTACATTTGCCCCCGAGGGGGCGAGCGCGGACAAGAAGGGATGACGCTGATGCAGATGCGGGCAAGGTTTCTGCGCTGGCTCGTTCCGGTGCTCATTCTGGCTGGCGTATCCGGTGCTGCGGCCCAATCCAAGACCGAGACGGCCATCTTCGCCGCCGGCTGCTTCTGGTGCGTCGAGGAGGCCTTCGAGAAGGTGCCGGGGGTCGTCTCTGCCGTCTCCGGCTACACCGGCGGCAAGGTCAAGAACCCCACCTACGAGAAGGTGACCACAGGCACCACAGGCCACTACGAGGCGGTCAAGGTCACCTACGACCCCGGCAAGGTCAGCTATCGCCAGCTCGTCGACTGGTTCTGGCGCAATGTCGATCCGCACGACGCCGACGGGCAGTTCTGCGACAAGGGTCCGCACTACCGCGGTGCCATCTTCTTCGAGGGTGCCGCACAAAAGAAGGTCGCTGACGAGACCAAGGCCGCGCTGGCAGGCCAGCTCAAACGGCCGATCGTGACGGACATCCTCCCCGCCGGACCGTTCTACGATGCTGAGGACTACCACCAGGACTATTACAAGAAGAACGCAAACCGCTATCAGTTCTATAAATACGGCTGCCGCCGCGTGCAGCGCCTGGAGCAGGTCTGGGGCAAGCCCACCCCGCCGCCGAATACGTGATCATCGGAGAGGTTTGAGTGCACTACACCTCCCTCGGTAAAACGGGGCTGAAAGTCAGCGTGGCCGGTCTCGGCTGTGGCGGCAACAGCCGCATCGGCCTCGGCAGGATCCCGGAAGCGGAGTCCATCGCGCTGGTGCGCACGGCTATCGACCTCGGCGTGAATTTCATTGATACGGCGGAGAACTACGAGACCGAGCCGATCGTCGGCAAGGCCATCAAGGGGCTGCCGCGCGACAGCGTCGTGATCTCGACCAAGAGCCTGCTGGGCAGCGGCGCGGGGCCGAAATCAGGTGCGGATATGGCGGCGGCGCTGGACGCGTCACTCAAGAAGCTCGACACCGACTACGTCGACATCTTCCATCTGCACGGCCTTTCGCCCAACGCCTACGACCGCGCCATGGGCGAGGTCGTGCCGGCGCTGCTGCGTGAGAAGGAGAAGGGCAAATTCCGCCACCTTGCCGTATCCGAAACCGGCCCGCGCGACACCGAACACAAGATGCTTGAGCGCGCCGTCGACGAGCCGCTGTTCGACGTCGTCATGCTGGCCTTCCACATGATGAACCAGAACGCACGGCGGCCCGTGCTGGAGAAGGCGCGCGCCAATCGCATCGGAACGCTCTGCATGTTCGCGGTGCGCAATATTTTCAGCCGCCCGGGCCTGCTCGCGACGACGATTGCCGCGCTCGCCGCCGAAGGCAAGCTGCCGCCGGAGCTTGCACGCGAGAAGAACCCGCTCGGCTTTCTCGTGCACGCCGCCGGCGCGCAGAGCATTGTGGATGCCGCCTATCGCTTTGCCCGCCATGAGCCCGGCATCGACGTCGTCCTGTTCGGGACCGGCAGTGTCGATCACCTGCGGTCCAACATTGCCTCCATCCTGCGCCCGCCGCTGCCGGCCGGTGACGTGGCGAGGCTTAACAAGATGTTCGGCCACTTGGTCGGCGTGGGCCTTGACCTGCCGGACCACGTCACTGCCGGCAAGCTCGCCGCTAAGTCCTGAGGGCGTCTCAGCCGCTCTTCGGCCGGCCTATCTGCGGCACCAGCTCCCCGCGGTGCAGGGCAATCCCCATTTGCAGCGACTCGGCGATCCGGTGCGCGCGGTCGACGAACAGGTCGGCTGCGCGCGGCGGACAGGTCGTAAGCGCTGTGGCCTGGAACAGGGCAAGCCAGCGCGCGAAATGCTCGTGGGCAATCCCGGGTAGCTCGGTGTGCACACGCATGGGTGTGCCCTTGTAGCGCCCAGTCATCAGTGTGACCGACGACCAGAAATCGCACAGCTTCGACAGGTGAGCGTCCCAATCGTCGATAGCCGCGTTGAAGATCGGCCCGATCAGAGGGTCGCGGCGCACGCGGGCGTAGAAGGTGTGCACGAGCTTTTCGATCATCGCCTCGGTCACCCCAACAGCCGTGCCGGGGGCCTTCGGATTCGGTGGGGGCGGCGAGTGGTTCTGCTGCTTGCTCATTTCTCCACCCCCGCGCGATGAAACTCGATGAAGAACGTGCTCACCGCATCCAGCAGCTCGACGTGGTGCGACACGCCAGGCGCGATCACCGCCGCGCCGCCCTCCGGCACGATCAGGCTCGTGCGGGCATTGCCGTCGAGACAGTAGCGCACCCGGCCCTTCACCACCCGCAGCATCCCCCACACACCCGGCTTGACGCTGTGCGCCGACAGCAGGGCCGGCGGCACGTTGCCCGATGAGAAGTGCGGCGTCCGCCGGTAGCAAGCGAGGCCGGGCGGCAGCTCGGTCTCGATGCGCGTCATGCCACCCCCTCGGGCTCGCCCGGCTCGGGCGACAGCTCGGCCGCCTTTCCGGCGCGGCCGTTCTCGCGGTCGGCATCGCCAAGCGGCGCCTTCTTCGAGACGATGTTGGGCCACAGCCCCGCGTACTTGCGGTTGATGGCAAGCCACGCCTCCGTCGCGCCGGGCTCGTTGTCGGCAACGATCGCCTCGGCCGGGCACTCCGGCACGCAGACCCCGCAGTCGATACACTCGTCGGGGTGGATGACGAGCATATTGGCGCCTTCGTAAAAGCAGTCCACCGGACAAACCTCGACGCAGTCCGTGTACTTGCACTTGATGCAGTTCTCAGTGACGAGATAGGTCATGGGAACGGCCGTGCCATGATCCAGATCAAGGCGAATCCGGAAAAGGCCGCGACCACGGCCAGCGGCACGATCGTCATCTGCAGCAGGGCCTCCGTCCTGCCGATGCTGCCGGTATAGATCGCCACTTCGTGCGCGTGCTTCTCGCGTCCATCCGTCCGCCAGCGGCTGTCGCGATGCCTGCGCACGTAGAGGATCAGGAAGGCGATCGTAAAATACACCGCGCCGAAAACGGAGCTGATCGTGACCGCGAACAAGGCTTCGCCATGCGACACGAAGGTGAAGGCGGTAATGGCCAGCGCACTCGCATAGGCGCCGGCCATCACCGGGCCAGCCGTGGCGAGCAGCCCGTCATCGTAGTCTGCGGCGCGCAAGCGGGCGTGCGCTCGGACGGTTGTGCGGGGCGGTGGCTGGGATGTTGCAGCATCAGGCAGTTGGCGGAGCCTAGCAGCCGATGGCAGATCGTGTGCGTGCAGCATGATCGCGCTCCTTAAGATGCAACAAAAATATATGTTAGGGCGACGTTGCTCCCCGCCAAAAGATATGTCAAGGATACATCTTATTACGATATTGACGCAGGGTGCCGGCATGCAGCTCACCAAATTCTCCGATTATGCGTTGCGCGTTCTCATGTACGCGCATGCGGCCGACGACAGGTTGGTGACCATCGAGGAGATGGCGGGCGCCTACCGCATCTCCCGCGCCCACCTCATGAAGGTCGTCAATGCTTTGACCCGGTCCGGGTATTTGACGGCGGTGCGGGGCCGCGCCGGCGGCCTGAAGCTGGCGAGGCCGGCCGAGCAGATCCGCCTCGGCGACGTGGTGCGCATAACCGAGCCGGATTTCGCGCTGGTCGAGTGCTTTGCGACTGGAAACCAGTGCGTCATCACCGGCTGCTGTCGGCTGCCGCGCGTTTTCAACGAGGCGCTGGCGGCCTTCGTGCAGGCTTTGGACCGGCACACGCTGGCCAGCATCGCGCTCAAGCCGAAGGACTTCCGCACGGTCCTGGGCGCAGCCTAGCCGCAATCCACCGGACGACATCCCTTCCTTGGTCGCACGGCCGGCCGTGGGTCCTGTCATGCCTATTTGACTAACTCTATAGTTACTCATTACTATAGAGTTAGTAGGTAGGGATCGCGGCATGGCGCACATGCAGCCGGCAGCAAGGATTAGGGCGGGCACGCTCGGCTCGTACGTCGCGCACGGCCTCGGCAGCGCCGACGACAGCGCCGAGCCCAAGCACAAGCTGCTGTTCAACGTGCTGGCGCGCGCCATTGCCGACGGCGTCATCGCGCCGGGCGAGCGTCTTCCGACGGAGACGGCGCTGACGGCGCTTACGCCCTTCAGCCTCGGCACGGTGCAGAAGGCCCTCGGGGCCCTCGTTGAGCACGGCTACGTAGAGCGCAAGCGCGCCGTCGGAACCATCGTGCGCTCATGGCGCCAGGAAATGGACCAACCCTGGCACTGCCGCTTCGCACTGGAGGACGGCAAGTGGCTGCCGGTGTATCCGCACGTACTTAAGCGCGCCAAGGCCCACCGCGATGGACCCTGGCGGGCGGCGTTGGGTCCCGCGCGCGAGCCGATCTATATCGACCGCCGCATAGAGATCGGTGATGCGTTCCGTGTCTTCAGCCGCTTCTATGTAGATGCCGCCCGCTACCCGGTGTTCCTCAGCCAGCCGCTCGAGAACCTGGAGGCGGCGAACTTCAAGCGCATCATGCCGGGCCTCGACGTGCCGCTGACGCGCATCAAGCAGGCATTGAGCGTGGCGCCTGCTCCGGCAGGTATCGCGCGCATCGTCGGTCTGGAGACCGGCGACCTCGCCTTGCACATCAAGGCTCGCGGTCATTCCGGCAAGGGCGATACGCTCTACTACCAGGAACTCGTGATCCCGCCGTCCGACTACGACCTCTGGATCGACAGCCGGCTCGAGCCGCTGCTCGGTCTGTGACGAACAACATGCCGGAGCGAAACGCATGGCGCCGATGAACCTGTTGATCATCATGTCCGATCAGCACAACCGCCGCATGTCCGGCTGCTACGGCCACAAGATCGTTGAGACGCCGAATCTCGACGCGCTGGCGGCTAGGGGCACGCTGTTCACGGACGCCTACACACCCTCGCCCGTCTGCGTGCCGGCCCGGGCGGCGTTTGCCACCGGCAAGTACGTTCACCAGACCGGCAACTGGGACAACGCCATCGCCTACGACGGGAAGACGCCGAGCTGGCACCACCTGCTGCGCGACCGCGGCCACCAGGTCGTCTCCATCGGCAAGCTGCACTTCCGCAGCGCGCAAGACGACAACGGCTTTTCCGACGAGCAGATCGGCATGCATATCATCGACGGCGAGGGCGATCTTCTTGGCCTCGTGCGCGATGAGGACATGCCCAAGCGCGGCGGTTCCTACAAGATGGCCAAACTCGCCGGTCCCGGCGAGAGCATGTACACGACCTACGATCGCGAAATCGCGGCGCGCGCTCAGGTGTGGCTGCGCGAGGCGGCCCAGAAGCACACGGACAAGCCGTGGGTGCTGTTCGTGTCTTTTGTTTGCCCGCACTTCCCCCTGACTGCACCGCCCGAATTCTT
>CADEEC010000027.1:14535-26724 GCA_902826255.1 uncultured Hyphomicrobiales bacterium
CTTTGCAACGCCCGACATGGTGAAGCGCGCACAGGCCGGCTACTTCGGCCTGTGCAGCTTCCTCGACGACAACGTCGGCAAGGTGCTGGCCGCGCTCGGGCACGCCGGCCTCTCCGACAATACCCGCGTCGTCTACACGTCGGATCACGGCGACAATCTCGGCGCACGTGGCCTGTGGGGGAAGTCGACGATGTACGAGGAGTCCGTCGGCGTGCCGCTGATCGCGGCCGGCCCCGGCTTCGATCCCGGCAAACGCATATCAACGCCGGCAAACCTTCTCGACATCTATCCGCTCATTTTGGAGACCACCGGCGAGGTGTCGCCCGAGACGGTCACGTCCGAGCATCCGGGGATTTCGCTGACGCGGCTGGCGCAGGGCCAAGATGTCTCGCGCGTAACGTTTTCCGAGTACCACGGCATGGGCTCCAAGACTGCGGCCTACATGGTGCGCAAGGGGCCGTGGAAGCTGGTGCACTACGCCGACTACCCGCCGCAGCTTTTCGATCTGGCATCCGATCCGGAAGAGCTGAACGACCTTGCCCACGACGGCAACGCGCAGCCGGTGCTTGCGGAGCTGACTGCGGAGCTCAAGCGCATCTGCGATCCCGTCGAGATCAGCCGCCGCGCCAAGGCCGATCAGCAAACGCTGCTCGAAAAGGTCGGCGGCAAAGATTTCGTCATCGAGCGCGGCGATCTCGGCTTCTCCCCTCCGCCGGGAGTGGCCCCGCAGTTCAACTAAACCCAGCAAAAGCCTGAACAGGGAGGACATCATGTCATACCGGCTATCATCACTGCTCGCGAGCCTGCTGCTCGCCCTCGCGATCTCACACCCGGCCGCGGCGCAGACCTTTCCGACCCCCGGCAAGCCTGTCACGATCATCGTCGGTTTCGCGGCCGGCGGTGGCCATGACGTGATGGGCCGTGCTCTAGCCCAGGAACTGACCAAGGAACTCGGCACGTCGGTTGTCGTCGAGAACCGGCCCGGCGCGGGTGGCGGCACATCCGTTACGGTAGTGGCGCGCGCCGATCCCGACGGACATACGCTGCTGTTCAACAGCCTGTCCGAACTCGCCTTCCGCCAGGCTGTCGCGAAGGTCCCCTACGACGTCGAGAAGGACGTCGTTCCCATCTCGCTGGTCGGCGTCACCCCGATCGCCCTGGTCGTAAACGAGAAGGTGCCCGCCAAGACCATGGCGGAGTTCGTCAAGTATGCGAAGTCGACCCCAGACGGCGTCATCTACGGTTCGCCCGGCGTCGGAACTCTGCAGCATTTCGGTGGTGAGGTTCTCCGCCACAAGCTCGGCCTGCCCATGAAGCACCTGGCCTTCCGCGGCGGCGCCCCGCTCGCCAACGACCTCGCCGGCGGTCATGTCGTGGCCGGCATGTCGGGCCTGCCGCCGCTGGTGCCGCTGATCGACTCGGGCAAGGTCCGCTTGATCGCGACTTCATCTAGCGAGCGCTCTAAACTGACGCCGGATGTTCCGAGCTATGCCGAGGTCGGCGTGGACGGTGTCGACATCGCCAACTATGTCGGCCTCGCCGCCCCGAAGGGCACGCCGGATGCGATCTTGAGGAAGCTCGAGCAGGCCACGCTGGCGGCCTCCAAGAGCCCGGAGATGGCCGCGATCTTCAAGCGCAGCTTCTCCTCGGTCATTGGCACGACGAAGGTCGAGTACGAGGCCTTCATCGCCAAGGAGCGCAAGAGCCAGAGCGAGCTTATCAAGGCGATGGATTTCAAGATCATCGAGTAGGAACTCAGCACGCCGGCGCGTTCACCGACGTGTGAGTGCGCCGGCTGATCCGGACGCCCCTACACCCCGTATGCATGGCAGCACGAAGCCGTCATGGGAGGCGTTCAATGTTCAGATCGCTTAGCGCGTATGCGCTCGCAGTTGCCGTGTTCTCGCTGCCGATAGCCGGATCAGCGCAAGAGGACTACACCGGCTGGCCGCGGTTGGTGACGCCGTTCGAGAGTACCGGCGGCGGCGGCATCATGATCGGTGGATATGACCCCATCCTCGTCGCCGACAAGTGCCGCACCGATTTCACGGCCACCGAGCCCGGCGGCAAGGTCTACGCCAACACCATCGAGTTCGACGTGGTGCAGGTCCAAGGCGGCACGCTGTGCACCAACGGCAAGTGGCAAGCCAAGGACGGCAGCATGTCGGGAACCACGCCGTTCCGCGTCTTCATCAAGGACGGCGTCGTCCGCCGTTCTCCTTGAAGTCCCTCTCCCCGCGTGCGGGGAGAGGGTGGGAGTGAGTGGCGCGGTAAAAATCCAACGCGTGCCCTACCCGCTTCTCACTCCGCCGCTTCCTTGTGCGCGGCGAGAATATTGTCGGCGAGCTTGCCGGTCAGCTCCGCGAGGTGGTGGAACTTGGACGTGTAGGTTCCGACACCGGCAGTGGCAGACCGCAGTTCCACGATCAGGTCCGCCATCTCCGACTCCGGAATCTGCGCCCGCACCACGTCCCAACCAGCCCAGCCGTCTCGCGCATCGAAGCCGAGGATCTGGCCGCGCCGCTGCGGGATCATGCCGTTGACACGTGCGGTTGCTTCGGACGGGACGGCGATCTCCACCTCCATGACCGGCTCAAGCAACACCGGATTGCATTTCGGCATGCCTTCCTGCATGCCGATGCGCCCCGCCTGCCGGAAGGCCATGTCGGACGAGTCGACCGCGTGATAGGAGCCATCCGTCAGCGTCACCGCCACATCCACTACCGGGAAACCGCCCAGCGGACCCTTCTGCAGGAAGTCCTGCACGCCGATCTCCACGGAAGGGATGAACTGCTTGGGCACCACACCGCCAGTGATCTTCTCGGCGAACTGGAAGCCCGAGCCGCGTGGCAGCGGCTTGATGTCGATGACGACATCGCCGAACTGGCCGTGCCCTCCGGACTGCTTCTTGTGGCGGCCGCGCACGTGCTCGACGCCCTTGCGGATGGTCTCCTTGTAGGGGACCTGCCGCCGCCGGGATTCCGCGTCCACGCCGTATTTGCGCTTCAGTTTCTCGAGGGAGACGCGCAGATGCATCTCGCCCTGGCCCCACAGCACCATCTGGTGGGTGTCCTTGGCGTGCTCGACACTGAGCGAGGGATCCTCCTCCATCAGCCGTGCAAGGGCGCTGGTGAGCTTTACCTCATCCTTGCGGTCCTTGACGGTGATGGCCACGCCATAGACGGGTTGGCTCGGTACGGGTGCAGGAACCTGCGTGATGCCGCCCTTGTCAGTGGAGACCGTCTCGCCGGATATGATCTTCTCCAGCCGTCCCAGCGCGACCGTGTCGCCGACCTTGGCCATCGGCCGCTTCTTTGCTTCTGCGCCGAGCAGTGAGAACGCGGAGGCCGCACGTTCTTCCGCGTGCGCGCCCTGCACGACGCTGCCTTCGCCGAACTCGCCGGCCAGCACCCGCGCGACGCTGATCTTGCCGCCATGCGGCGTGTAGATCGTCTTGATGATGTGCGCAGCTGATTTCGCGTTCTCGAGCTTGAGACGTTTGGCCGTGCGGTCGACGAACGGAGCTTCGTGCCGGAGCGCCTTCAAGAGCCGCAGGATACCGTTGCCGTTCTGTGCCGATCCGAGCAGCACGGGAACGATCAACCCGTCCTGCACCTCCTTGACGAGGTCGGTGAACACTTTCTCGCGCGGCGGCTGTATATCGGCGAGCAACTGCTCCATCAGCTCGTCGTCGTAGTCGGCGAGCTGCTCGAGCATCTTGAAACGGGCTTCCGTCTCGCGGTCTCTGACGCCAACCGGCATCTCGATGACCTCCGCATTCGCCTGCTTGCGATAGACGAAGGCGCGCTCCAGCGCCAGATCGACGAAACCGGATGCGACGCCCTTCTCCCAGATCGGGATCTGGCGCAGCACGAGCGACTTTGAACTCGCGGGCTGCAGCGTGGGGAGGATGTCGCGCACTTGCGTGTCGAAGGAGTCGATCTTGTTGAGGAACAGGAAGCGTGGAATGCCGCGATCCTCGAGCTGCTTCATGATGAGCTGCAGCGCGGGGACGCGCTTGGGATCGGGCTCGCACACCACGATGGCTGCATCGCACGCTGTCAGTGCGAGAGAGCCTTCGTGCTGGAACTCAATGGAACCGGGGCAGTCGATGAAGGTGAAACTCTCGCCGAGGAAGGTGGCGTCGGCAACGTTGAGCTCGACGCTCATGCCGTGGTCGCGGGCTTCGGGCGAGGCGTCGCCGATCGTGTTCTTATCTGTGATTGTGCCCTGGCGCGTCACGGCGCCGGTGCGGGCAAGGATGGCTTCGAGGAGTGTGGTCTTGCCGGAGAGATAAGGTCCAACCAGTGCGATGCAGCGGGAGCTGCGGCCGGCTGGACCGGCAGATTGCCCCATGGGATCCTCCAAAATCCGCTCAGGAGTGAACACGGTGAGAAGCCGCGCCCGCGCCTGAGCTTCTCGGGGCGCGTGCGTATGATGGTGAACCTGGGATTGGGCGAACGCAAGACGGTATCGGCGAAGGAAGCGCGCGAAAGACGTGGATGGCGCGCGAACGAGTGACGCGCGTGCGTCAGCATTCGCTGCGCGCGACCGGAAGTGTTTCGAACTGGAACACGCCGGACGCAATCCAGTGTCAGCCAGGGCGCATTCGCAACGCGGTCGACTCTCGTGCTGCAACTGCGAATGCGGACGGTCGCATAGACATCACAAATTATTGCAATATTTATCTTGACCAGCGGCAGGCGTGCCGCGCTTAATGAACCCAACACGTCCCGTAAGACGAACACGTCGCGGGACGGCGTAGCCCGGGAGCAGGGTCCTGGAACATGTACTTGGGCTTGTGAGTTAAAGCGCCATGGGAATGGAATCTCTCAATAACGCCGCGCGTGCCGCCGGTTTTGCAATGGCGGGGTCAGAAGAAATTTTCGAGGAGTCGAAAGTTTCAAAGCCCCAGCCAGCTTCGACATCCGCCGCACTGGTGCCCGTCGCGCAGACCCGTCCGCAAGGCATCGCGGACTGGCTCAAAAGCTACCTCAGTTTCTCTGGACGCCGCGCGCCTGTGACACCCGCTTAGAAGGCGGTTGTCACGCGGTCAGGTCGCGTTCAAAGAGAAAGACCTGGGGTGAGCTGCCGCTCATCCCTGTTTGCCTGAAGCCCATCGACAGATACAGCGTTTGCGCGTCCGTGAGCCATGGCAACGTGTCCAGCACCATGCGCCGATAGCCGATGCGCAGCGCTTCCGCGGTGATTGCCTCAGCCAGACGGCGGCCCAATCCGGTGCCGCGCGCGGCCGGCCGAACATACAGTCGCTTCATTTCGCATGTCGCTTCGTCATCCGGCGCAGGCTTGAGGGCAACGGAGCCGACAAGCTGGCCGGAAGCCTCATCCCACGCGGTTAGGAACGCGCCGCGTGGCGGAACGTAGAAGCCGGGTAGCGCTGCAAGCTCGTCATCGAAGGCCTGGAAGCAGAGCGAGACGCCCAGATGTGCCTCGTATTCGCGCAGGAGACGCTCGATCTCCGCCCGGTTCTTTTCCTGAAACCCGTGCGTGATACGCGCCGCTTTCATCGCATGTATGACCGCCGTGACATGCCCGCACTCTTGAGGCGGCCATGTCCTTCTGGCAAGCTTTGACTCGCGGATGACGCGAACGGACGCTTCATGACTGTCGTGTCTTTCAAGGGTGCGCGTGCCCGGTTGCGGCGACCCAAGGGTCGCGCCGTGCTGCCGCCATCCTATTTGAGCAGCGCCCCTCCCACTCTGTCGCGGGCCAATGCGGCCGACGAGGAGGAG
The DNA here is from genome assembly GCA_902826255.1 of uncultured Hyphomicrobiales bacterium. GTDB lineage: Bacteria > Pseudomonadota > Alphaproteobacteria > Rhizobiales > Hyphomicrobiaceae > AWTP1-13. Next base: position 20,289 of record CADEEC010000027.1, read on the forward strand.
GATCGCATCCGCATGCGTCAGAACATGGCTGCGATGGCCGCCATCCTGGCCATCCTGGTAATCGGCACCTGGCTGATCGACGGCCTGCGCAGCTATTCGCGGCTACAGACATGCCTGCTAGCCGGACACCGCAATTGCGTGCCCATCGAAGCCGGCTTCCAGCCTTCGCCGTTCCGTGGCTGATACGTGCTATTTGGGCGACTGGTCGGCCTTCGGGATTTGCGTTTCAAGTTTCGCATAGACCACGTTGGCGAGCGTCATCAACTCCTCGCGTGAGAGGCGTCCCGACAGGGCATACGCCAACGGCCGGTCGATCCAGTAGAAAGACCCGAAGCCGTCGCGCTCGAAGAACCGGAACGAGGTGTTCTCGAGCCCCAGTTCCTTGCGCATATACAGCGTCAGGCGCCGTCCGGAGTGGTCTTCGTACATGAACTGCGCCGCAGAAAGCCCATGGTCCGGCAACAGCCGCCCTCCCATCAGCTTCCAGCCATGATCCGAGAGAACCGGCGCGCGCACTTCTGCGCCGATGCGCTTTGTGAGCCAACGGATAAGGTGCGCCTCGTCCGCCTTCACCTCGACGGCATGGCGGACCTCAGGCACGTAGGTGGTGTGGGCGGCAAGCGCCGTGACGACAAACGGCGGCTCATGCTGTACCGGCTCCGTCGCATAGCGGCCCTGAAGCGCGTAGCCGGCCACACCGGCGGCCATCAGGGCGAGTGCCGCCGCAATGGGGGTGGCAACACGAGCAAAGCGCATGCGGAACGGCGGTCTGAAGCGCTTGAGGCCGGATTCCAGAACCGGCGTGAGCGGCTCCTTCAGTTTGTAGGTATAGCGGGCCTGTATCGAACTGTTCAGCTCCCGCAGCTCCCGGACAACGGCTGCTTCCGCCGGTGACGTTGCAATCGCCGCTTCGGCGTCCGCCTTCTCCGCCGGCGCCAGCTCGCCGTCGACGAGCGCATGCAGTTCGGATTCACTGAGCCGCCGCGGACTGGTCATTTGACCCTCCGCAGCGATGTGCGCCCGTTCCGGTCGCCGCCGCCCTCGTAGTCCATCAAGGTGCGCAGGCGCTCGCGACCTCGCGCCAGCCGCGACATCACCGTGCCGACGGGGATGTCGAGAACCTCCGCCGTCTCCGCGTAGCTCAGGCCCTCGAGGCCGACCAGAAGCACCACTTCACGCTGCTCGGTGCTGAGATGGCGCAAGGCAACGTCGATATCGCCACCAGCCGCGTCGGCGGACGGAGACGATTGGTCGGTTCCGAGAAGCTCCAGGCCGACATGGGGCGGCCGGCGCGACTTGCGGCGCAGGTGGTCGATATGCAGGTTGTGCAGGATCGAGAACAGCCACTTGCGCGGGTTGTCTCCCTCGCGCCATTGCTGCAGCCGCGCGAGGGCGCGCTCCAGCGTGTCTTGAATCAAATCTTCCGCTTCCCCGTCGTCGCCGAGGAGTGCCCGGGCGTATCGGCGGAGGCGCGGGATTTCTGCGGCGACGGCTTGTTGGCGCGAGGCCAAGCCATTTCCCTCTTCGCGCACGACACACACTCACCCAGGAGACGGCTGCGATGCTTGTTTTATTCCAGGCTTGGCTGTCGACAAAGCACCGGCTTGTTCCCGGTAACGTCTCTGGCGTTGCGAGCGCGGGCTGACAGGGACTATGTAACGCATATTAACATTGGAGACTAGTCCGTGACCATCAACCCCCTCATCAGCGCATCGCTCGCCATCCAACTGCATACATGCGCGGCCATCGGCGCGTTCCTGCTCGGAGCAGTGCAACTGGCAGGCGTGAAGGGCACAACTAGGCACCGCGCGCTCGGCTACGTGTGGGCTGCTTTGATGGCTGTCGTTGCAGTGAGTGCTTTCTGGATCCACGAGTTGAAACTCTGGGGCGACTGGAGTCCTATTCATCTGCTTGCGGTCTTTACGCTCGCGATGCTGCCGTGGGGAATCTATGCCGCGCGAGGGCATAATGTGCGCCGGCACAAGCTCACCATGCTGGGGTTGTTTGGGGGTGCACTTGTGATCGCGGGTCTCTTCTCGTTCATGCCGGGCCGCCTCATGCACCAGGTTGTTTTCGGCGGTTGACGAGGGAGCTGAAGCCCGTCCGAAGAAGAGGCCTTTTGATGTGCGCTAGGGCTTTGTATTCGCAGTCATAATCACTATATCTGGATGGCGGGTCCGGGGTCATTGCCCTCACCTGCCCCCTGGGCTATCAACGCCTGTGCGGCATTCCAAATTTGAGCGCTTCAGCGTGGCTTCAGGTCTTCTGAATTGACCGCCGCGCGTTCGTGCGATCGACATGCAACCATAGGCATTTCCAGTGGCGGACAAAGACAAGACCGCGGGCGGCGACACGCCCGGCGACAAGGGGCCGAGTGACATCAAGGGCATCTCGATCACCGACGAGATGAAGCGCTCCTATCTCGACTACGCCATGAGCGTGATCGTGAGCCGTGCGCTGCCCGACGTGCGCGACGGCCTGAAGCCTGTCCACCGGCGCATCCTGTTCGGCATGAACGAGCTGGGTGTCGACTGGAACAAGAAGTACGTCAAATGCGCCCGGGTCGTCGGCGAGGTGATGGGCAAGTTTCACCCGCACGGCAACCTTGCGATCTACGACGCCCTCGTGCGCATGGCGCAGGATTTCTCGCTGCGGCTGCCCCTCGTCGACGGCCAGGGCAACTTCGGTTCCATCGACGGCGATCCCCCGGCAGCCGAGCGCTACACAGAGTGCCGGCTGGCCAAGGTCGCGCACGCGCTGCTCGATGACCTCGACAAGGATACGGTTGAGTTCCGCGATAACTACGACGGCACCCTGAAGGAGCCGTCGGTCCTTCCCGCCAAGTTCCCCAACCTGCTCGTCAACGGCTCCGGCGGCATCGCCGTCGGCATGGCGACGAACATCCCGCCGCACAACCTCGGCGAAGTGATCGACGCCTGCATCGCGCATCTGGACAATCCGGAGATTACAATCGACGAGCTGATGCAGATCGTGCCCGGACCGGACTTCCCGACGGGCGCCACGATCCTCGGCCGTGCCGGCATCGCCGCCGCCTACCACAAGGGCCGCGGCGCCATTGCCATGCGTGCGAAGGTCGAGGTGGAGGAGATCCGCAAGGATCGCGAGGCGCTGATCGTCACGGCCATCCCGTATCAGGTGAACAAGCGCCTGCTGATTGAGAAGATCGCGGAACAGGTGCGCGAGAAGCGCATCGACGGCATCTCCGACATTTGGGACGAATCTAACCGCGAAGGCATGCGCATCGTCATCGAGCTGAAGCGGGATGCGGTGGCGGAGGTGGTGCTGAACCAGCTCTGGCGCCATTCCGATCTGCAGTCCTCGTTCGGTGCCAACATGCTGGCCATCAATGGCGGCCGGCCGGAGCAGCTCAACCTCAAGGACTTCATCGCCTCGTTCACCTCCTTCAGAGAGGAGGTGGTGTCCCGGCGCACGAAACACCTGCTGACCAAGGCCCGCGACCGTGCTCACGTGTTGGTGGGCCTCGCCGTGGCGGTCGCCAATATCGACGAGATGATCCGCCTGATCCGCAGCGCGCCGAGCCCGGCGGAAGCCCGCGAGCAGATGATGGCGCGCGACTGGCCGGCGAAGGACATCGGCCCGCTAGTCGAGTTGATCGCCGATCCGCGCCACAAGTTGTCGGCCGGTGGCACCATCCGACTTTCTGACGAACAGGCACGTGCCATACTCGATCTGCGCCTGCAGCGCCTGACGGCTCTTGGCCGAGACGAGATCGGCGACGAGCTGAAGAAGCTCGGCGAGGAGATCAAGGAGTTCCTCGCAATCCTGGCCTCGCGCGCCCGCATCGTCGGCCTGATCAAGGATGAGCTCACGGCCATCAAGACCGAGTTCGCCACCCCGCGCCTCACCGAGATCGTGGAGATGGAGGGCGAGGTCGAGGACGAGGACCTGATCCAGCGCGAGGATGTGGTCGTCACCGTCAGTCTGCGCGGCTACATCAAGCGCGTGCCGCTCTCGACCTATCGCGCCCAGCGTCGTGGCGGCAAGGGCCGTTCGGGCATGTCTACGCGCGATGAGGATGTCGTCACCCAGATCTTCATTGCCTCCACGCACACGCCGGTTCTGTTCTTTTCCTCGCGCGGCATGGTCTATCGCATGAAGGTGTGGCGGCTGCCGGCGGCCACGCCGCAGTCGCTCGGCAAGGCACTCGTGAACCTGCTGCCGCTGGCCGAAGGCGAGGTCATCACCTCGATCCTGCCGCTGCCGGAGGACGAGAAGACCTGGGGCACGCTGGAGCTGATGTTCGCCACTCGCGGCGGCAACGTGCGCCGCAACAGCCTGGCGGATTTCGAGAACATCAACCGCAACGGCAAGATCGCCATGAAGCTCGACGAGGGCGACCAGATCGTGCGCGTTGCCATCTGCGCGGTGAGCGACAATGTGCTGTTGACGACGGCGGGCGGTCGCTGCATCCGCTTCCCCGTCGAGGACGTGCGCCTGTTCAAGGGACGCGACTCGTCGGGCGTGCGGGGCATACGCCTCGACAGCAGCGATGAGGTCATCTCCATGGCCATCCTGCGCCACGTGGAGGCAACCCCGGGCGAGCGCGCCGAGTATATCAAGCAGGCGCTTGCCATGCGTCGCGCCCAGGGCGCCGAAATCGTAGAGGGTGCCGACGTTGCGGACGCCGAGGTGGAGGAAGGCGCGGAAGCGGTCGATCTCAGCCCGGAGCGTTACGCGGAACTCGGCGCGCGCGAGCAGTTCGTGCTGACGGTTTCGGAACGCGGATTCGGCAAACGCTCCTCGTCCTACGACTACCGGATCTCCGGCCGTGGTGGCAAAGGCATCACGGCCATGGTCGTGAACGAGCGCAACGGGCGGCTGGTGGCGTCCTTCCCGGTCGAGGAGACCGACCAGATCATGCTGGTCACGGACGGCGGCAAGCTGATCCGCTGTCCGGTCGATGACGTTCGCATCGCCGGCCGCAACGTCCAGGGTGTGCGCATCTTCAAGACGGAGGAAGACGAGAAGGTCGTCTCCGTCGAACGGATACCTGAGGACGGCAACGGTGATGCCGACAACGGCGGTAACGGCGAGGTCGAGCCCAGCGAGTAACAGCGATCCGGGACCTGTGCATCAGCGCAGTGTCCGGGATCAATGCTGTTGTCTGAAGCGCCGGCCCAGCTTGCGTGTCGGGAGGCCGACCGCGTCATTTGGCGTTTTTCATCGCCTCGTATGAGAACACGAAATCCTGCTTGTCGAGCGGCTTGTGGCAGGTGAAGCAGTTCTTGAGGTTGGCCTTGTCGTTGACGGACTTGTCGGCCTTGAACGCTTGGTACTCCCATTCGCCGTTGCGGATGTCGTCCGCATACTCGGCGCCCCAGCCGTCGCGCTTCTCCATCACCGTGTAGGCAATCAGCTCGCCCTTGATGAAGCGGCCGTTGGCGTCCTTCTCCGGATTTCCGGCTGCATCGAGCTTGGCCTTGTATTGGACGAGGGTCAGCACGGTGCCGCTCGGGATCGCTTTGCCCGTCTTCAGCGCTGTGATCGCCTCGGGGGTTGAATAGAGTTCGCGGTACTGCTTGTTGTCTGCGCGGTCCACCGTCGTATAGAGCACGCCCCTCGCGTAGTTCTCGGGGAACGTGACGTTTTCTCCTCCTGCTCGCGCGCCGACTGCGAGCGCACCGGCTGCGAGCAGGACCGCAAACGACATCAGCCAAAGCTTCATAATGTTCTCCCTCCGACTTGCCATCTCCCGCATAGGTAAGTTTACGTAGTTTGCGCCGGTTTGGGTCACCACGGCCAGGATGAGTGCTGATGAATTTTGCGTGAGAGCTGAGTTACCGGATCGGGCGGGATGGCTGGGCGTTGGCGAGCGGTGCCGCCGAGGTGCAAGGAGGCATACATGAATGGCGACAACGAAAATCTGCTGCGTGCGCGTGGGGGGCACGGACACGCGCGTGTCACGTACGTCGAGCTGTTCTTCGACCTCGTGTTCGTGTTCGCAATTACGCAGCTTTCGCACACACTGCTGGAGCACCTGTCGCTTGGTGGCTTGCTGCAGACGACGCTGCTGCTGATGGCGGTGTGGTGGACATGGATCAACACCTCCTGGGTCGCCAACTGGCTCGATCCCGACAAGACGCCGGTACGGCTCCTGCTGTTCGTCCTGATGCTTGCAGGCCTCGTGCTGTCGACCTCCATCCCGCAGGCGTTCGGGTCGAAGGCTCTGGCGTTCGCTGGCGCGTATGCGTTCATGGAGGTTGGCCGCAGCCTATTCATGCTCTGGGCCTTGAAGGGAAACAGCCCGGCCAACTACCGCAACTTCCAGCGCATCACGTGCTGGCTGGCTGCATCGGCTGTGTTTTGGATCGCGGGCGGGTTCGCGGAGGGTAACGCGCGGTTCGCGCTATGGGTGATTGCGCTTCTTGTTGCGTATGTCGGCCCGTCATGCCGG
>CADEEC010000027.1:26824-30533 GCA_902826255.1 uncultured Hyphomicrobiales bacterium
GCCGGGTCTGGGCGCGTCGACGGTTTCGGACTGGGATGTGGAAGGCGGCCATCTGGCCGAGCGGTGCGCGCTGTTCGTCATCATCGCGCTCGGAGAGTCGGTGCTCGTCACCGGAGCGACGTTCGGCAAACTGGCATGGACGCCGGCGACCGTCGCGGCGTTCCTGGTCGCTTTCCTCGGCAGCGTAGCGATGTGGTGGGTCTACTTCAACATAGGTGCCGAGCGTGGCAGCCGGCACATCGCGGGATCGAGCGATCCGGGCAGGCTGGCGCGGCTCGCCTACACCTATATGCATCTGCCGATTGTTGCCGGTATCATCGTCGTGGCTGTGGGCGACGAGCTTGTCCTTGCGCATCCGGACGGTCATGTCGACCTGAAAACCGCTGCCGTGCTCATCGGCGGCCCAGTGCTCTACCTGATCGGCAACATGCTGTTCAAGCGCGTGACGGCAATGCGATTTCCGCTTTCGCACCAGGTTGGGCTTGGCCTGCTGCTGCTTCTGGTGCCGGCCTCACCCGGGCTCAGCCCCCTGTTGCTCAGCGCAGCCACAACTTTGGTTCTCATTGTGGTGGCAGTTTGGGAGGCGCGCTCGTTCCGCACGCCGAGGACCGCGTGATGCAGGGGCTGGCTCCGTCGCGCATTCTGTTCTATGGCGTCAATGCAAAGGAGCGCTGAATGGCAGCGGAAGGCAGCACTGAACTCGTCCAAGTTGTGGCTTTACTCGGTGCAGGCGTGGTTGCCGTTCCGCTGTTCCGTCGGCTTGGGCTGGGCTCGGTCCTGGGCTATCTGGCGGGCGGCCTTATCATAGGACCTTACGGCTTCGGGCTGTTTTCCGATCCTCAAGCTATCCTTCACGTTGCCGAGCTCGGCGTCGTGATGTTCCTGTTCGTGATCGGGCTGGAAATGCAGCCCTCCCGGCTGTGGGGGTTGCGACGCCAGATTTTCGGGCTGGGCGCGCTGCAGGTGTGCGCCTGCGGTGCACTGCTGACGCTGGTCGGCGTCATGGCGGGGTTCAGTCCGCTGGTGTCGTTCATCGCCGCGATGGGATTCGTGCTGTCCTCCACCGCTGTCATTATGCAGGTGCTGGACGAGCGCGGCGATACCGCGACCCCGCACGGACAGAAGATGATCTCGATCCTCCTGCTGGAGGACCTGGCGATCGTGCCGCTGCTGGCGATCGTGGCTTTCTACGCGCCCGCGACGGGGACCGAATCGCCATGGATAAGCGTCGGGATTGCTGCCTTGTCGCTCGCCTGTCTCGTTGCCGCCGGCCTTTGGTTGCTCAATCCGCTTTTCCGCGTGCTGGCGGCCGCCAGCGCGCGTGAAGTCATGACGGCCGCCGCGCTGCTCGTCGTGCTGGGCGCGGCGCTGCTCATGCAACTTGGCGGACTGTCCATGGCGATGGGGGCGTTCCTCGCCGGTGTGCTGCTGGCCGAGTCCACGTTCCGTCACCAGCTCGAGGCCGACATCGAGCCGTTCCGGGGCATCCTGCTTGGCCTTTTCTTCCTCAGCGTGGGGATGGCGCTCGACCTCGGTGTCATCGCGCGCGAGTGGCGTGTGATCGTCGTGGGTGTTCTTGCCTACATGATCGTCAAAGGTATTGGGATCTACGTGGTGGCGCGCCTGACGAGGTCCAGCCACCACGACGCCATCTACCGTGCGGCCTTGTTTGCCCAGGGTGGCGAGTTTGCCTTTGTGTTGTACTCCGCAGCTGCGACCGCAGGCATCATTACCGCTGGCAACAACGCCACCTTCACGGCGATTGTCATCCTGTCGATGGCGCTGACACCCTTTTCCATGATCGCGCTGAATTGGTTCCTACCGAAGTCCGAGCAGTCGTTCGACGGCGTGGACAAGGCCGACGGCTTGGAGGGAAGCGTCCTGCTGGTCGGCTTCGGCCGCTTCGGGCAGGTCGTGAGCCATTCGCTGCTGGCGCGCGGGCTCGACGTTTCCATCATCGATACCGACACGGAGATGATCCGTACCGCTGCCGACTTCGGATTCAAGGTGTACTACGGCGACGGGACGCGCCTGGACGTGCTGCAGGCCTCGGGCGCGGCGCGCGCCGACGCAATCATTGTGTGCGTGGACAAGCGCGACACGGCGACCCGCATCGCCAGGCTGGTGAAGGCGGAATTCCCCCTTGCCAAGCTGCTGGTGCGCTCGTTCGATCGCGAGCACGCGTTGACGCTTGTTGAAGTGGGCGTGGACGTGCAGGTGCGTGAGACGTTCGACTCGGCGATGACTATGGGCGAGGCAGCGCTTGTTCAGTTGGGCGTGCCGCCGGAAGAGGTGGCCGAAGTGATCGAGGATGTGCGGCGCCGCGACGTGGAGCGATTCAAATTGGAGCAGGTTGGCGGCGTCATGGCGGGCGTGGATCTTCTGCGCGGGAACATGCCGCGCATGAAGCAGAAGCCGCTCACGACGCCAAGGCGGCAGGCGCGCGCGCTGAGCGAGGAGACGGCTGCTGCGACGCAGACCGCATCGGGTGCGAGCGGCACGCAACCCAGCGACACTACGGCACAGAGAGAAGGGGGATAGGCATGCATACCGTCATGATGGTCGGTATTGGAGTCATCGCGCTGGCCGCGTTCGCGATCGGTGGCGCGCTGTCCGGGCGCACGGCCGCGTGGGGCGCGCGCTGGTTCCTGCTTCCCTGGTTGGTCGTGTCGCTGATCAACTTCTATATAGGAACGACGCGCGGCTATTCGGCCGTAACGGAGCTGGGCTTCTTTATGATCGTGTTCTTCCTGCCTGCGCTCGCCGCGTGGGGGATTATGCGGCTGTACGGCCGATAGGCGACGCCGGTCAGCCCGTCAGGAGACCGCCTGTCCCGGGCATCGTCCCGATGCCGGGCGCGGGAACTCGGTCGCTTGCGGCCAGTTCCCAAGTACCACGCGCATGGCCTGCTCTCGGCCGCCACGCTTGAAGTGAACCTCCACGCTTTCGCCCGGCCGCTTGCCTTGCAGCAGGCAGGTCAGCTCGCGCGTGTTCATGGCTGCGCGACCATCGAGGCCGACGATGATGTCGTGGCGCCGCAGCCCCGCGGCAAAGGCAGGCCCCGGCTCCTCGACGCCGGTTACATAAGAGCCGGCGCCGCCGCCGGCATAGCCTTCGATATTGCCGCTGCTGATGTCGGTGATGACCACGCCGAGCCAGGGCCAGTCCTGGAGTTGGGCGTGGGCAGCGGGTGTCATCAGGGCGAGGAGCCACACGCCCAGTGCGGCTGCCGGCGAAAGTAAAGTCTTCATGGCCTACACTCCAGTCGTCCGAGAGCGAGGCGCTGCAGGCACAGCGTTCTATCAGGTTAGGCAATCACACATCGCTTGCCAACGCTCAGGGGAGGGCAGGAGCCAGACCGAAACCGCTGAGCTGCAATTGACCAGTGCGAGCAAGAAGTGAGCAGGCCACGGGCGCTAGAGGAGCGACACGATCTCCACGCGCTGCGCCAGCGCCGTCGCGCCCGGCTGCGCGCTCCAGTCGAGGGAGTTGCGCATCTCGCCGGATTTGCGGACCGCGCGCAGTCCCTCCAGGTCGACATCGGCGTAGACCCAGCCCGGCTCATTCAGCGTGCCTTCGTTCAACACGCCCGTTTCCGAAAACCCGTGATCGGCGGGCACGAAGATGCCGGCCGCTCCGGTGTTTCGATCCACCGCAGGCGACCATGCGGCGTCGCCTACGGTCGGCGACATGACGGTGGCACAGCCGT
>CADEEC010000028.1:0-24856 GCA_902826255.1 uncultured Hyphomicrobiales bacterium
CGCGTCGGCGCGGCGCTGGTTCCACGCCGGCGCTGCGGGGGGCAGCGTCGGGGCCATGACCAGCTATGGTTATATGCTGCACCTTGGATTGGGTGGGCACAAAGACACCGCCGAGGCACGGCAGTGGTATGAGAAGGCGGCCGCGCTCGGCGAGACGAATGCTCAGAGGAACCTGGCCATCATGGATCGGCGCAGCGGGCCGCGCGGTCCGGGGTCGGGCGGTGGGGGCGGCTATTCGCGAGACAGCAGTCCCGGTCTAAGCGGCCGAGGGCGGCCCTGCTTCCTGCCCTCCGAGCAAGGCATTGGGTGCTGACGCCGGCCCTTTTCAGCGCGGTGGTGAGCTTCTGTTGCAGCCGCTTCGCCGCGCGGGCTAAGGTCGCGGCCAACAAGCATTGCACCACACGAGGGAACGCCGGCCGCATGGCAAACGCCGAAAACCGCACGTCCGCTGCCTCCGCCGGTCTCAACGACGATATCGGCGAGGCCACGCGGCTCAAGATGTACCGCATGCAGGTGGAGATCCGCGAGGCCGAGCAGCGCGCCTACGACCTGTTCCTGCAGAACCTGGTGAAGGGCACCAGCCACCTCTCGCTCGGCCAGGAGGCGGTGGCGACCGGCTTCGCCGCTGCCATGAAGCCGGGCGACCTCTCCTTCTGCACCTATCGCGGCCACGCGCACACGCTGGCGCGCGGCGTGCCCGTCGAGCAGGTGCTGGGCGAGCTGATGGGCCGCGACAACGGCCTGATGCGCGGCAAGGGCGGCTCGATGCATCTGACCTCGGCCGAGCACGGCGTGATGGGCTCCTACGCCATCATCGGCGCACACCTGCCGATCGCCTGCGGTGCCGCCTGGCGCGCGCAATACAAGGGCCACAAGGACGTCACCGTGTGCTTCTTCGGCGACGGCACCACCAACATCGGCGCTTTTCACGAGGCGCTGAACTTCGCCGCCGTGTGGAAGCTGCCGGTGATCTTCGTGTGCGAGAACAACCTCTACATGGAGTATACGCCGATCGGCGACGTGATCCCGGTCGAGCATCCCGCGGCCAGCCGCGCGAGCGCCTATGGCCTCGAGCCGGTGATCGTCGACGGCCAGGATGCAGATGCCGTATATCGCGCCGCGTTCACGGCTTACGAGAGGGCGCGCGCCGGTGGCGGCCCGTCGCTGATCGAGTGCAAGACCTATCGCTACAGCGGCCACTCGCGCGCCGACCCGGCCAAGTATCGGCCGCCGGGCGAGCTGGAGCGCTGGAAGGAGCGCTGCCCGATCAAGATCTACCGCGAGCGCCTGAAGCAGTTCGGCATCGCCGAAAGCGTGATCGCCGGCATCGAGGCCGAGGTGCGCAAGGTGGTCGACGACGCCACCGAGGCGTGCAAGGCCGCGCCGACGCCGCCGCTCGATATCATCACCACCGACGTCTATGCCGATGGAGGCTGGGCATGGCGGAACTGACCTACCGCGATGCCGTGGCGCGCGGCATCGCCCAGGAGATGGCGCGCGACCCCGATGTCGTGTTCCTCGGCGAGGACATCGGCGCGGCCGGCGGCGTGTTCAAATCCACCGTCGGACTGTTCGAGCAGTTCGGGCCGCTGCGCGTGCGCGATACGCCGATCTCCGAGCAGGCGATCCTCGGCGCCGCCATGGGCGCGGCCATGACCGGCCTGAAACCGATCGCGGAGATCATGTTCTCGGACTTCTTCGCGGTGTGCTTCGACTACATCGCCAACGAGTTTCCCAAGAGCCGCTATATGTCGAACGGGCAGCTCAAGTGCCCGCTGGTCGTGCGCACCGGCAACGGCGCCGGCTCGCGCTTCGGCGCCCAGCACAGCCAGAGCGTCGAGAACTGGGCGATGATGATCCCGGGCCTCAAGGTGGTGGCGCCGTCCACGCCGCGCGATGTCATCGGCCTGATGGCGGCGGCGGTGCGCGATCCCGATCCGGTGATCTTCTTCGAGCACAAGTCGCTCTACGCCATGAAGGGCGACGTGCCGGACGGGGAGATCGTAGACACGCTGGGCACGGCGAGCATCGTGCGGCCGGGCAAGGATGCGACCATCCTGGCGCTGGCGCTGATGGTGCCGCGCGCGCTGGAGGCGGCGGATCGCTTGAAGGCCGAGCACGGCATCGACTGCGAGGTGATCGACGTGCGCTCGCTGGTGCCGCTCGATACGCAAACGATCCTGGGATCGGTGGCCAAGACGCATCGCCTGTTCACGGTGGAGGAGAATCCGCGCCTGTGCGGATGGGGTGCCGAGATCGTGTCCATCGTCGCCGACGAGGCCTTCTACGATCTCGACGGCCCGCCCGTCAGGATCACCACGCCGCACCTGCCGCTGCCGGCGGCCGATACGCTGGAGGATGCGGTGCTGCCCAACGCCGACCGCATCGTGGAGCGGGTGCGGCGGGCGATGTAGCGCGGATACGAATGGTGGCTCAGCCCAATTGTCATCCCGGAACGCGCAAAGCGCGTATCCGGGACCCAGGGGCCACGGAAACCGCGCTCACATCTCGGCCCTGGGTCCCGGCTCTCCGCTGCGCTCCGGCCGGGATGACAATCAAGCCGACGGGATTCGCACTAAACCCGCGTCGCGCGCCAAGGCTTGTCTTGGCCGCCCGTGGTGCTGGTGCCTTCGATTGTCTTGCCGTTGACGCGACCCTTGTAGGTGGTTGGGCCGGCGGTGAAGGTGATGTCCTCGCCCAGCAAACGGCCCTTCGTCAGCGGCGCCAGCACGTTGCCCGCCTTCATCGTTCCGCTCACCACCTGGAACGTCTGCTTGAAGGTGATTTGCCCGTCGTCGGAACGCCAGGTGCCGTCGACCTTCGCCGGCACGATCCACAGGAAGGCGTTGCAGTAGGTCATGCACTTGTCAACGGTGTCGAGCGTTTGGTCGGCGGTCCAGTCGCCCATGTCGAAGGAGTTGGAGACCACGCGCGTGCCGGGCTTCATGTCGAGCAGCTTGGGGCGAAGCTGCAGGTTGATCTCCGGCAGCAGGAACAGCGTGACGACGGTGGCCTTGGAGAAGTCCGTCTTGAACAGGTCCGCCTTCAGGAAGGTGGCGCGCTCGGAGACGCCGGCCTTCTTGGCGTTCTCCTTGGACAGCTCCACCATCTTGGGGTTGTACTCGATGCCGAGCGCCGTCGCGCCGCGCTGCGCGGCCGTTATCACTGTGCGCCCGTCGCCGGAGCCGAGATCGACAAGATAGTCGCTGGCCGTCAGCTTGGCGGCATCCAGCATCCGGTCGACCAGCGTCTGCGCCGTCGGCACCCAAACCACGTCCTTGCCAGGCTGATATTCGCGCGGCTGGTATTGCGGCGCCTGTGCGTGCGCGATGCCGCACACCGCCAACGCGGCGAACATCAGGGCTGCGCCGCGGCGCGACAGGTTGCGAGGCATCATGACGTTGTCTCCGTTGTCCGCGGTTGCCGCGTGCGGTTAGCGCACGATCCATTCCCGTTCGCGGCAGATGTCGACGCCGAGCTTCTGGCGGCTGGCGCCCGTCGCGAGCGTGGTGCGCATGTCGCGGCAGCAATCCGCGCCGCCGTCGCGCATGTCGAAGATGCGCTTGCCGCCCGGGTGGATGACTTCGCGCTTGCGGAGGCGATCCTGGCCCCATTTGTTGATGCCGCACGCCGAGAAGTAGAAGTATTCCAAGGGTGCGTCCGTGCTGTTGTGCACGGTCACGCGAAAGTCTTGCGGGGTTTGCGCCAGTGCGGTCCCGCACGCGCCGGCCAGCAGAAGCGAGAGCCCGACAACACCAGCCTGCACGTTCTTTCTCCAGCGGTGCTTCACCCGGGCGCCGACCATAGTCCTCTCGCCGTACGGCGACAAACGGCAAGCCGTATTCTTCGGTTGCAAGCGCGGCCGTGTGGCATTTTCTTGACGGCCTTGCACACAGGAGCCCTATGCGCGGCCTTGCACTGCGCTTCGCGCCGATGCAAGGATAGCCAATTCAGTCGATTGCATTTTCTCAAGGGGCGCACCCATGCGTACGCGCACGCTGTTCATCGTCTCTTTGTTGGCCAGCACGGCACTCGCACCGCCGGTGACGGCGCAGCGTGATCAGCCGGCTGCCCAACTCGATCCGATCCTGCGCATCGATCCCGGCATGCACACGGCAATGACCAAGCGTGTCGGCGTCGATGCCGGCTGCACGCTGCTCGCCACCGGGTCCGACGACAAGACGCTGCGCCTCTGGCGGCTGCCCGAAGGCAAACTCATTCGCACCCTGCGCCCGCCGATCGGCTCGGGCCACGAAGGCAAGCTGTTTGCCACCGCACTGTCGCCGGACGGCACGTGGGCGGCGGCCGGCGGCTGGGACGCGGCCTTCCCCTCGCTGCAGACCAACCTCGTCTACATCTTCAACACATCCACCGGCGCGATTGCCGCGCGCGTGGGCGAGACGGAAGGCAAGGTCATCAATCACCTGACCATCTCCATGGATGGTCGCTATCTGGCGCTGACGCGCCATCTCGGCCAGGGCGTCGAGGTGTGGGAGCGCGTCGGCGCGGGCCTGTCGAGCTGGCGCATCGTCGGTCGCGACTCGGATTTCCGCGGCGAGCCTGCCTATGGCGCCGCCTTCGATCGCAACAACAACCTGTTCGCCGTCGGCCACGATGGCCGTTTGCGCCGCTACGAGGCGGGCTATCGCGACCGCCCGCTGGTCGCCGAGACGCGGCGCGGCGCCAAGCCGTTTTCGGTTGCCGTCGATCCGGCCGGCAAGCGGCTCGCGGTCGGCTATGAGGATCTCGCCGCCGTCGACGTGTTCGATGCGCAGAGCCTGCGCTTCCTGTTCTCCGCCGACACGCAAGGCATGGGCCGCGGCGACCTCGTTTCCGTGACCTGGTCCACGGACGGCACGCGCCTGTTTGCGGGCGGCAGCTACACGTCGGGCAGGGTCACACCGGTCGTCACCTGGGACCGCGGCGGCGAAGGCCGCAGGCAGGAATTGCCCGGCCCGCAGAACACGATCACGCATCTCGTCCCCTGCCAGGGCGACATCATCTTTGCCGCGCAGGACCCCGCGTTCGGCATCATGAGCGAGCGCGGCGACGTCAAGCTGTGGCCGCCGGTGGTGCAGGCCGATCTGCGCGGGCAGGTGGGCGAGCAGGGTATGGCGGTATCGGCCGACGGGCGGCGCGTGCGTTTCGGCCTGGAGTCGAGCATGCGCAACCCGGTGCTGTTCGATGTCATGAACGAGCGCCTCACCGACGCGCCCGACCTGCCCAACGACATGTACGGGGCCGACACCAAGAGCATGCCGGTCACCGATTGGTTGCACAACTCGCCGCGCTTCTCGGGCACACCGATCAAGCTTGAGACGTACGAGAAAGCGCGCGCGCTTGCCGTCGCACCGGACCGGCGCACGTTCGTGCTCGGCAACGACTGGTCCTTGCGCGGATTCGACAGCAATGCGCGTGAAATCTGGCAGGCGGCAGCGCACGGCACGCTGTGGGGCGTGAACATTCCGCGCGACGGAAAATTCGTGGTGGCCGCGCACGGCGACGGCACCGTCCGCTGGCACAGCCTCGACACCGGTGCCGAAATCCTGGCGCTGTTCGTGCACGCCAAGGATCGCCGCTGGGTGGCCTGGACGCCGAAGGGCTATTACATGGCCTCGCCCGGCGCCGAGACGCTGGTGGGCTGGCACGTCAACCGCAGCCTGCGTGAGGCGGCGCAGTTCTATTCGGTCGATCAGTTCCGCGAGCAGCTCAACCGGCCCGACATCGTCAAGCTGGCGCTGTCCACCGGCGACGAGCGGCGCGCCATCCAGGAAGCCAACCTGAAGGCCAACATCAAGCGCACCGTCGAGGACGTGCGCGCCATCGCACCGCCCATCGTCGTGATCCAGAAGCCTGAGGACAGCGCCACCTTCCGCTCGCCGGAGATCACGCTCGAGTACTACGCCTTCTCGCCGACAGGGCAGCGCATCACCGACATCGATGTACGCATCAACAACCAGACGCTGGCCGCACGCGCGGCCGTGCCGATGACGCCCAGGGCCAACGATCCCATCCGCCTGCCGCTGGTGCTGCCGCAGGAGGACGTGACGATCACGCTGGTGGCGCGCGAGGGCACGCGGGCGAGCCAGCCTGCCACCATCAAGCTGCGCTGGGACGGCGTGAAGCTAACGCCCGGCCAGGCGGTGCTGCCGCGCCTCAGGGCGCTGTTCGTCGGCGTCAACGACTACGCCGCGCCCAACCTGACGCCGCTGCGGTTCGCCGCCAAGGATGCGACGGACCTGGCCAAGTTCTTCAAGACGCAGGAGGGCCGCACCTACGGCAAGGTCGAAGCGCGCGTGCTGCCGAACGCCAAGCGGGCCGACGTGCTGGAATCGCTGGAGTGGCTCGAGCGCAGCTCCGAGGAGGGCGACATCAACCTGCTGTTCCTCGCCGGCCATGGCATCACCGACGAGCAGCAGCAGTTCTACTACATGGCCGCCGACGGCGATCCGGAGCGGGCGCGCTCCACCGGCGTCTCGCGCGACGAGATTTTGCGCACCATCCGCAACCGCAAGGGCGCCATGGTCGTCATGCTGGATGCCTGCCATTCCGCGGACACCGCCGGCGCCGCCAAGGCCACGGGCAGCCGCGTCGACATGAACCGGCTGGCGAACGAGCTTGGCGACAAGTCGCTCGGCGTGTTCCTCTACGCCTCCGCTCTCGGCCGCCAGTTCTCCTACGAGCATGCCGACTGGCAGAACGGCGCGTTCACCAAGGCCATGATCGAGGGCCTGCAAGGCGGCGCCGACCGCGACAAGCTGGGCTTTGTCGACACGGAGGAGCTGTCGCTGTTCGTCCGCCGGCGCGTGCTGCAGATGACGGAGAACCGCCAGGAGCCCGTGCGCATGAAGCCGGATGCGACGCCGGAATTGCGGCTCGTGGTCATCAGGAAGTAGCGCGGCCGCTTTACAGGCGGCTTGTACGGACTAAGATTCCGGGAACGTCCTCGTAGGTTCCCGGAGTTCTCGTCCGTGCGCCTTTTGCTTGCACTCGCGGCCACCGCCGCAATCCCGCTCTCGCTGTTGGCGGCGCCCGCCTTTGCGCCCATTCCCGCCGAAGGGACAACCGCCTACGAACTCATCCAGAAGAAAGGCAAATGGAAGGGTAAAATGAAAGGCAAGAAGGGCGGCGGGGGTTGCTTGTGCGAGCGCAAGTGCAGCCAGAAAGGACCCGGCTGCATGCCGAAGTGCCTGCGCACCTGCAAGATGGACTAGGGCGCGTGGGCATTGGCGGCAGTGTGCAGTGAACGATGAGGTCGTGCCAATCGACCGCGCTTTTCGACTTCAGCGATGCCTGATTTTTCGTGCTCCGAACGTCGGCTGTACTTCCGGGATGGGCGGCATCTGCCAGGTTCCTGTCACTGGGATGCCCGTGTCGCGGTTGATCACGACGTCGAGCACGGTCGGAATGTTGGACCGGATCGCCTCCGCGTAGGCGTCGCCGAACTGATCGGGATGCTCGATGCGGATGCCGCGGCCGCCCATCGCTTCCGCCATCTTCACGAAGTCGGGGTTCCACAACTGCCCGGTCCGTTCGTTGATGAAGCTGGTGCCGAGTTCGCGTCCATCGAGATAGACGCGCTGGAGGTCGCGGATCGTGCCAATGGCATAGTTGTTCTGTAGCACCCAAACCGCAGGCAGGTTGTATTCGACGGCGGTTGCCACGGCGTGCGGCGTCATCATGAATCCCCCGTCGCCGCACAACGTGACACAGGGCGAATCCGGCCGCGCCAGCCGCGCGCCCAGCACGCCGCAGACGCCGAAGCCCATGGCGGCGAACCCGCCCGACGTCATGTGCGTGCCGGCAACCCGCGGCATCCAGTATTGCTCCGACCAGACCTGGCAGTTGCCGACATCGTCCACCATGACGGTGCCCGGCGGCGAGATCCTGTTCATGTCTGCGAGCATGCGACGCGGCTCGATCGGAACCTCGTTGCTGGTCTCGAACGGCTTGGTGAAATTGCGCCATTCCATTTGCCAGGCCGAGATCTCCTGCCGCCACTCCGGGATACTCGCGCGCAGCCCCTTTCTGCGCGCGATCTCGACCGCCCTGATGAGAAACTCCTTCGCGTCGGCCTCGATCCCCATCTCTACGGGATAGTTGCGGCCGATCTCCTGCCGGTCGATGTCCACCTGGATCAGCCGCGTTGGCGGGATGTTGTAGACGTAGCCGGGAATCCACGAACCGGTGTGAAGGTCGTTGAAGCGCGCGCCGATGGCCAGCACGAGATCGGCGTTGCGCGCAGCTTCGGTGGCCGGATACTCGCCCCATACTCCCGCGACGCCGAGGTGTTCGGGATGGTCGGACGGCAGCGCACCTTTGCCCATGAAGGAGGTGTAGACCGGCACGCCCATCTGATCGGCGAACGCCTTCAATTGATCGAACGCCCGCGCGATGCGAATCCCCCCACCGGCGAGGATCAACGGCTTCTTCGATCTCACCAGCGCATCGAGCGCGCGCTCGACGGTCGAGTCGGACAGCTGCGTGCGCCAGTTCGACGGCGGCCCGCTGGCGAGCGGCTCCGGCGTCGAGATCGGCGCCGTCTCGATGTACAGATTGTACGGCATGTCCATGTGGACCGGTCCGGGCCGCCCGCTGCGCATCAGTGCGAATGCTTCCGGCAGCGCCTTGGCGAGGTCCTCGACCTTGTCGACACGGAACGACTTCTTCGTCACCGGCGTGAAGATCGACGACATCGATCCGTTGTAGCGGTAGTCGTCCTGCAGCGCGCCGGAGTTCAACTGCGTGGTCGGCACGTTGCCGGTGATGACGAAGAACGCCGAGTTGTCGTAGTAGGCGTTGGCGACCGCGATCATCAGGTTCATGGGCCCCGGACCGGTCGAGGCGTAGACGACGAGCGGCTGCCCGGTCAGGCGATAGTAGACGTCGGCCATGAACCCCGCGGCCTGCTCCACCCGCGGGGAGATGTGCCTGATCCGGTCCTTGACCTTGACGATCCCG
The DNA here is from genome assembly GCA_902826255.1 of uncultured Hyphomicrobiales bacterium. Taxonomy (GTDB): domain Bacteria; phylum Pseudomonadota; class Alphaproteobacteria; order Rhizobiales; family Hyphomicrobiaceae; genus AWTP1-13. The sequence goes on from CADEEC010000028.1 coordinate 8,962, forward strand.
TCCAAAAGCCCGATGGCGCCATGCCCGGCGTAGCCGAGGATGTAGGGCACCTTCTCCTTGAGGATGTACTCGGCGATGATGTCGGTGCCGCGCATCTCGTTGCTGCCCGGCATCCCGCTGTAGGACGTACGCGACAGCGAACGGTAGCTGCTGTCGCTGGCATTCGAGGCAGGCGTGTAGGTGCTCCGCTGGCTCACAGGGTCCTCCCAGCCGGAACGCACTTATGGCTTCTTGGGTCCGTTGGTTCCGGAGCGACGAGCCTACCGCGCCTCCGGCCGCCGGCCAAGCGCGCCACGCACGATGCGAGTGCGCTGCCAGGCGCTCTGTCGGCCTACCAGGCGATGTCGAGTATTTCCAGAACGTCCGCCTTCGTCTTGATAGGGCGCGGGTTCACCTGCACCGGGTGATAGCTCAGCGCACGCGTGGCGATCTCGTCGAGCTTGTCACGCGTGATGCCGACATCGCGCTGCGATGTCGGCTGGTCGAGGCCGGCAATCAGCTCTTTCGCCAGCGCGTGCGCCGGGCGATCGGTTGCGCCCATCGCGGCGGCAAGCGCCTTCTGGCGCTCGCCGTTGACGGCCGCATTCCATTGCAGCACCGCTGGCAGCATCACGCACGAGGTGTGTCCGTGCGGCACGCCGAAGGTGCCGCCGAGCACGTAGCCGATGCCGTGGCTTGCGCCGGTCGGCACGCCGGCCGCCAGCGGCGCGATCGCCTGCCACATGCCCATCTGCGCCCGTAGGCGATGGCTGAGCTCTGCCGGCTCGCGCTTGATGGCGGGCAGCGCCTGCGCAAGCAGCCGCAAACCCTGCAGCGACAGCGCCTCTGTCGCCAGGCTCGCCTGCGCGTTGCAGTAACCCTCCATGGCGTGATCGACCGAGCGGATGCCGGTGCAGGAGAGCAGCCACTCCGGCGTGTCTAGCGTGGCGGCTGGATCGAGGATGACGCTGCGGGGCGCGAACAGACGATGCTTGAACGATTGCTTGGTGTTGGTCTTGGATTGGGTAATGCCGGCGTTCTCGGTGAACTCGGAAGCCGACAGCGTCGTCGAAACCGACACCATGCGCACCGCATCCGGCGGCGGCACGACCGGCGACAGCTTGGTGCGCTCGAAGCCGACGCAATAGGGTTCCATGGCGTCCGCCGTATCGAGGCCGAGCCAGAGGCAGAGCTGCATGGCCTTGGTCGCGTCGATGACCGAGCCGCCGCCTACGGCGACCAGCAGGTCAGCCTTCGCCGCGCGTGCCGCGTTGGCACCCGCAACCACATCCTCGCGCGGGCTGTGCGAGCTGACCGCCGCGTAGGTGCCGGCATGACGCGCGCCGAGTGCGCGCTCGAGCTGCTGCAGCGGGCCATCGCTCATCTTTGCCAGCGACCGCGTCGAGGTGACGAACACCCGCGCTGCGTCGTAGCGTGCCGCCTCGTGCACGACGGCCTCGCCGGCCGGCACGCCGAATACGACGCGGTCGTGCGCGGTCACGCTGAAGACGCCGGAAGCGATGCCGGCATGAGCTGTGGTCATGGGGAACCCCTGGCGGTCGCGACCAGCCGCAGGGTTGGCCAAGGCCGCGATGCTGTCAATGCGCGGCCCGGGCCTTCGGTGGCGTTCTCTCCACCAGCTTTTCGGGCTCCGGCGCCAGCGTGCTGATCATGTCTTCCTTGGTGCCGATGTCCGTGAGAATCACCCGGATCGCCGTGTTGAGCAGGTCGCGCGCGATCGGGCTGACCTTCACATAGTCATGCCACGCCGTCTTCTGCGCATGTTGCAGCCATTCCAGGTACTCGTCGTGCGTCAGGCTGCGAATGCTGGCGCCGGCACGCCGGAACGCCGCGCGGGCGCGCTTCTCGGCTTCCACCTGCGAGGTCTGGAAATAGCCGTCGGCGATGGCGGCCGCCTCGTCGATGGCGCGCTGCTGATCGAGGGAAAGGCGATCCCAAGCGCGCTTCGACATCAGCATCGGCGAGAAGCACGTCAGGATCGACGGGCCGCCGAAGGTGCCGAACTTGGTGTGCTCGGCGAGCTTGAGGTTCATGAAATCCTCGTACGGCACGGCGACGCCGTCGAGCGCACCCATCTCGAGCCGCATGCTGATCTCGCCCCAGGGATCGTCTGCAACATCCGCGCCCGCGCTGGCGAGCACGCGTTGCGCGAGGCCGCAGCTTTGCATGTGCATGCCCTTGACGGAGGATGGTCCTTTGACCTCGCGCGTCGTCGCAAATCCGCCGCGCATCCACCACCAGGTGACGACGCGCAAGCCGTTCTTGGCCGCCACATCCTGCAGCCGCGTATAGACCTCCGAGGACTTCAGCGCGTTGGCGGTGGCGAGATTGGGCACGAGGCCCGGCAACAGGGCCAGCGAGAATTCCGGCACCCGCTTCACCCCGAACACGAGCGGCAGCACGGCGAAGTCGAGCTTGCCGGACTGCAGCATGTCCAGTTGCTCGTCGCGGCTCATGCCGAGCTCGAGCTGCGGATGCAGGCTGACCTTCAGCTCCGGCGCGCGCAGCAGAAGCTCCTCCGCGAACACGCGTGCGGCCCGCCCGCGCGCATCCGCCGTCGGATGAAACTGATGCGAGATGCGCAAATCCTGCGCGCGAGCCTGCTGCGGCCCGCTCATATCCATGGCCAGCGCCAGCACTCCGGCGAGCACGGCAATGCCGCGCCGCACGAATGCGCGCCTGTAGTCCAATAAACCCAGAAGGCTGTCGGAACGTGTGAGACCGCCGACCGGCATGGCAATCCGACTACTCAAGCAATTAAATCAAGTCCCGCCGCGTACCCGCTCCCTTTGCCTCGCACCTGTCGTACCGGCCGGACCCTGCACACCGGCCACCCCGCGGCATCGTTGCGGATAACAGCGGCGGAAACAAGGTGACGCGACGCGTGACCAATTGTCCAGCAATTGCAAATGGGTGGATGTGCGTGATGCGCGCAAGCCGTGCACTTACCGCACCGCGCGCACGTCGCCCGACGTCGCAGCCAGAGCGCCGGGCTTCAATTCGACAGCAAGCAGCCGGTCGTAGTCGACGGGGCCCGGCAGCGCCATGCGTCCGCGGGGGACGCGCTGAAAGCCGAGCTTGCCGTAGTAGGGCTCGTCGCCGACGAGTAGCACGAGCGCGATGCCGTCCTTGCCGGCTTCATCGAGGGCACGCACGACCAGCCCGCGACCATAGCCGCGATTGGCAAACGCCGGCTCCACCGCAAGCGGCCCGAGCAGCAGCGCTCCGCCCTGGCCGCCGATCTCGACCGGCGTGAAACGAACGGCGGCGGCGATGCTGCCGTCGATCAGGCACACCCGGCAGTGGCGCGAGATCTCGTCCGTGCCTTCCCGTATCCGGTACGCCGTGCGCGCAAACCGGCCCGGCCCAAACGCGCGCGCATGCAGCGCACGTATGGTTGGCAGATCCTCGGGTGTGACCGGCCGCATGGTGAAGGCCGGGAACCGATTGTCGCTCACCAATGCTCGCTCCTCGGCATGCTGTTCAGGACCTCGCCGAGACGCCGGCGCACCGATCGCACCGTATCCGCCGGCAACGCATCCGGCGCGAAGAAACCCTGCTCCCGCACTTCCCAGTTGGCCGCGGGTATGTGGGGCTGGGTCCACTCGCGCACGACAAAGAGTGCGATATGGTCGCCCGGGAAGGACGAGAAGTTCGCATACAACCCGAACAATGGCGGAGAACCGGCCGCGGCCACGCCCGTCTCCTCCCGCAATTCACGCAGCATCGCCTCCTGCACCGTCTCGCCCTTCTCGACGCCGCCACCCGGGAAATACCAGCCCTGTTGGTAGCCATGCCGGATCAGTAGCACGCGGCTCTCAGGCCCCAGTACAAGCGCCTGAGCCCCGATCGTCAGGCCGCGCTGCAGCCGCCAGTAGCGCTGCAGGGTTTTGATCCTTATGGCTTCAGACAGGCGCATGCGGGTCTCGTGCGGGCGTTGCTCCCGGGCTCCGTTTATCGCATTTGGCAAGTCCGCGGGAAGCCGCTACTCAATGCCGCGCATGAGCCAAGTCGTCAGCATCGCGCACCTGACCGACGTGCATCTTGGGCCGATCGATGGCTTCCATGCGCGCTACTGGAACCTGAAGCGCGGGGCCGGCTACATCAACTGGGTGCGCACGCGCCGGGACGGCCACCGCCGCGAGGTGCTCGACCGCATCGTGGCCGATATGCGGGCCCACCGGCCGGATCACATCGCGGTCACAGGCGACCTCGCCAACATCGGCCTGCCGCAGGAGCACGCCGGCGCCCTCGCCTGGCTGGAAGGTCTGGGCACGCCGGACCGGGTGACCGTCGTCCCCGGCAACCACGACATCTACTCCACCATCGGCCGCGATGCCGGTACGCGCCGCTGGGCGCGCTACATGACCTCGGACGCGGAGGGCAGCCAGTATGACAGTGGCGACGATTTTCCGTTCGTCCGCCTGGCCGGTAAGGTCGCGCTGATCGGCGTCAACTCGTCGGTGCCGACGCCCGTGCTTCTGGCCTACGGGCGTGTCGGCACCGGGCAGCTCGACCGCCTCGATGATGTGCTCAGGCGGCTTGGCGACGCCGGCCTGTTCCGCCTCGTCCTCATCCATCATCCGCCGCTGTCGGGGTTGGCGAACGCGGCGCGCGGGCTGCGCGACGCAAAGGCCCTGGAAGCGGTGCTGGCGCGCGCCGGCGCCGAGCTCGTCATCCACGGCCACAACCATCGCAACATGTTCGCGTGGCACCGGCACGCGTCCGGCCGCATGGCCATCATCGGCGCGCCCTCGGCATCGCAGGCCGTGCAGCATGGCGCCGAGCCGCCTGCCCGCTACAACATCTATCGGATCGATCCCGCCGCGCGCGCCTTCGAGCTTACCGGGCGCGGCCTGGCCGAAGACAACGGCGAGGTCGTCGAGCTGGAACGGCAGACCGTCTCCTTGTCTGCCGAATAAACCGGTACAGATCCTGGACTTGCAGCCCGATACCCGGGCCATGACAGTTACGCACTTCGTGTGGAACTTATGAGCCCTGGTCATGGGTGGTCTGAGATAATCTCGCCCGCCAGCCTTCGAATTGGACTTGGGCCGCGATTGTCAGCCCGCCTATAAACTCTCCAGATTCGCAGGAAAGATCGATCCCATGCAGAAGCAGGTCGCGGTTGCCCCCTCCGTCAAGCCGTTGTGGCTGGTGGTCCTGTCGGCCGGCCTCATCGTCGGCATCGCCATGGGGCTCCGGCAGGTGATGGGTCTCTATCTGCAGCCGATGACCACCGAGCTCGGCATCGGGCGCGAGCCGTTCTCCAGCTCCATGGCCGTTGCCAACCTGATCTGGGGCATCGGTGCGGTTGCCGCCGGCATGGTCGCCGACCGCTACGGCGCCGGCCGCGTGGTTATCGGCGGCACGCTCGCGACCATGGCCGGCCTCTACGTCATGTTCGCCGCGCAGTCCTCCTTCGACCTGATGCTGAGCGGCGTCCTGCTCGGCATCGGCGTCAGCGGCACGGGCATCACCGCGCTGGTCGGCGCCGCCGGGCGCGCCGCGCCACCGGACCAGCGCACGGCCGCCATCGCCTCCCTCGGCATGGCCAGCGGCATCGGCGGCTTTGTCGCCTTTCCCTACACGCACGTGCTGATGGACGTGCTCGGCTGGAAGGGCAGCCTTCTCGTCCTGATCGTCACCATGGCGCTGGTGCTGCCGCTGGCGTGGCCGCTCAGCGGCAAGCCGGCCGCCGGCAGCCTCATGGACAACCAGACGCTCGGCGAGGCGTTCAAGGAAGCCTTCAGCCATCCGAGCTACCTGCTGCTCGTCACCGGTTTCTTCGTGTGCGGCTTCCACGTGGCCTTCTACGGCGTGCATCTGCCGGCGTTCGTGGTCGACCAGGGGCTCGACGCCAGCGTCGGCGTGTGGGCCCTGACGGCGGTCGGCCTCGGCAATCTGATCGGCACCTACATCGCCGGCCAGTCGGGCCGTTTCATCGAGAAACGGCAGGGGCTGAGCCTGATCTACTTCGGCCGCTGCTTCGTGTTCGCGGGGCTGCTGTTCCTGCCGATCACGCCGTTCTCCATCATTGCCATGAGCGGCGTGCTGGGCTTGCTGTGGCTGTCCACCGTGCCGCTCACGTCCAGTCTGGTCGCCACCTTCTTCGGCACGCGCTGGATGTCGATGCTGTTCGGTATCGTGTTCCTTTCGCATCAAATTGGGTCGTTTACCGGCCTTTGGCTGGCCGGCGTGCTGTACGACGCCACTAAATCCTATGATATGATGTGGTGGATATCGATTGCGCTCGGCCTGTTTGCGGCCGTGGTGCATTGGCCGATCCAGGAGCGCCCGGTGCCGCGGCTTGCGGCCAACCCGGCGTAGCAGGAGCGATGACGAGCCAGAGCCAGATGGATGCGCATCGCGCGGCCTCCGAGAGGATGCCGCGGGGCGTGCGTTTTGCGGTGCTCGGCGCCGTCGGCGTTCTGTTGCTCGGCGCGCTCTATCTGATCGGCACGCGCGGTGAGGCCATTCTCCTCGGCATCCAGTCGGTCGGCCGCTACTTCTGCCTCTAGCCCGCTCACTCTTTCCCGGTTTTCGGTTATAACGCGGCGCCCGGCGTCGCCGCGTCTGCCGGCGTTCAATTCATCTTCAGCGGCCGGGACGGCGATCGAGGCAACCGGGATTGGCACACGTTGCGGTCCATAGACGTATCGTGGCGATGGCGCTGGGGACCTTCCTTGCGCTCACGGTCGCGTACGCCCAAGACGCCGCAAAGCCCCAGCGCATCGTTTCGCTCGATCTCTGTACCGACCAGATACTGATCGGCCTGGTCGAGCGCCGTCGCATTGCCGCCGTCACGCACCTTGCTGCCGACTCTGCGGTCTCCGCTACGCCCGAACGGGCCAAGGGCCTGCCGATCACGCACGGCGTGGCGGAGGACGTTCTGCGTTACGATCCCGATCTCGTCCTCGTCGGTCCCTTCGGCGTCTCGGCGACGGTCGATCTTCTCAAACGCCTGAACAAGAACGTGGTGCTGGTGCCCCAGGCGCCGGATCTTGATGGCGTGCGCGCGTCCATGCGTGCCGTCGCCGCCGCGGTTGGCGAAAAAGACAAGGGCGAGGCGGTAATTGCCGACTTCGATCGCCGCCTTGCCGCGGTTCCGAAGCCCGCACGCGCCGGCACCGTCAGCGCGCTCATCTATCAGGTCGGCGGTACGGTGTCGGGCCCCGGCAGCCTGGCGGATGCCACGCTCAGGGCCGCGGGCTTTCACAACATGGCCATGGACTATCGCCTGACGCGCGGCGGGCAGGCGCCGCTGGAGTCTCTGGTCGCACGGCCGCCCGATCTCCTCGTTCTCTCCAGCGGCATCGGCGAGTACCGTACCGCGCTTGCCGACAACCTCCGGCATCCGGCGTTGCAAGCCTTGCGTCGCAGCCGCGTCTCACTCGAGCTGCCGTGGCAGCTCTGGCTGTGCGGCACGCCGGAGGTTGCTGGCGCCGTCGAGGTGCTTGCCGCCGCCCGGGTCGCAATCGAGGCACGCAGCCGATGACCGCTGCCGGCGCCGATACGCGCATGCCGCCATCGATGCTACTCGGCGTGCTTGCTGCTGTAACGGCCGCCTCCTTCGTCCTGTCCCTGCTCGTCGGCCCGTCCGGTTTCGGCTTCGGCCCGGCCGGCGAAGCCGGCACGTTGATCTTCTGGGAAATTCGCCTGCCCCGTGCCGTGCTCGGCGCACTCGCGGGCGCCGCGCTCGGTTTGGCCGGTGCGGCCTTGCAGGGTTACCTTCGCAACCCCCTGGCGGAGCCGGGCCTCATCGGCGTGTCCGGTGGCGCCGCACTCGGTGCGGTGCTGGCGATCCACCTGGGCCTCTCGCAGGCTGTCGCTCTTGCACTGCCCGTGGGCGGTCTCGCCGGCGCGGCGGCTGCCATGCTCGCGGTCGTGTCTCTGGCCGGGATGCAGGGCGGTGCCGTCACGCTCATCCTGGCGGGTCTCGCCGTCTCGGCCATCTGCACGGCCCTCATCTCGCTGGCGCTCAATCTGTCGCAGAATCCATTCGCCTCGGTCGAGATGGTATTCTGGCTGATGGGCTCGCTCGCCGACCGCAGCCTCACGCAGGTGTGGCTCGCCGCGCCGCTCATTCTGGTGGGGCTGGCGCTCCTGCTCAGCGTCGGCCGCGCCCTCGATGCGCTGACGCTCGGCGAGGATGCGGCGCGAAGCCTCGGCGTCGATCTGAGCCGCACCCGCCTTGCCATCGTTGCCGGAACCACGCTTGCTGTCGGCGCCGCCACCGCGGTGACGGGCGTGATCGGGTTTGTCGGCCTCCTCGTTCCGCATGTGCTGCGCCCGCTCGTTGGGCACCGTCCCGGCTTGCTGTTGCCCGTCAGCATGCTCGGCGGCGCGACCTTTCTCCTGATCGCGGACGTGGGGCTGCGCCTCGCGCAACCGGCCGTCGAGCTGCGCATCGGTGTTCTCACCGCGCTGATCGGTGCGCCCTTCTTCGTCTGGCTCGTGCTGCGTACGCGCGGGGAGCTGACGCCATGAGAATCGAGGCGGAGGGCGTCCGCGCGCGTCTCGCCGGGCGCGAAGTGCTGAAGAGCTTCGCGTTCACGGCCCATCCCGGTCAACTCACGGCCGTCATCGGTCCCAACGGTGCAGGCAAATCGACCCTGCTCCGCACGATTGCCGGCCTGCTTGCCCCGGACGCGGGCACCATCCGCATCGGCGACCGGGATTTTGCGCAGTGGCCCCGCGCCGACCTTGCCCGTGTGCTGGGTTATCTGCCCCAGGATCGGATTGTGCACTGGCCGCTCTCCGCGCGCATCGTCGTCGGCCTAGGGCGCCTGCCGCATCGATCGTCAGCCGCGGGAGAAAGCCGCGAGGACACAGCGGCGATCGACGCGGCGATGTCCTCCATGCAAGTTGCCGGACTTGAGGATCGCCCGGTGACGTCGCTGTCCGGCGGCGAGCGCGCGCGCGTCCTGCTCGCACGCGTGCTGGCACAGCAGCCGCGTATTCTGCTTGCCGACGAGCCTGCTGCCGGCCTCGATCCGGCGCAACAGCTGGCGCTGTTCCAGCACCTGACGCGCATCGCAGCAGACGGCTGCACGGTGGTTGTCGCCGTGCACGACCTCTCGCTGGCTGCGCGGTTCTGCCACAGCATCGTGCTTGTACACAAAGGAGCCGTTGTTGCGGCGGGAAGTCCCGCCGAAGTGCTGACGCCGGCGCATCTTGCGGCAACCTATGGCATCGAAGCCCGTTACCACGTCATCGACGGCGTCCCGGTTGTGCTGCCCGTCAGCGTCCTGCCATGATGCGGCCCTGTTCGTTGCCTTGGTGCGGACGCATGGCGGCGAGTGGGGGCGAATGTCTTGCGACTTTTCGGGCAGCGCACGAAGCAACTCAATCTGGCGCTTGAAGGCGGCGGCGCGCACGGTGCCTTCACCTGGGGTGTGCTCGACCGTCTTCTCGAGGACGACGCCCTCGCGCTCGGCTGGATAAGCGGCACCAGCGCCGGCGCGGTGAATGCTGTCGCCCTCGCGGCCGGCCTTGCCGATGGCGGGCCGAATGAGGCGCGTGCACGTCTCAAGTCCGTGTGGGAGGCGGTGGCGAAGGCGGGTGTGCCCGATCTCCTGCGTAACAATCCCTGGCTCGCCGGCATCAGCCGCTCGGTGACCTTCGCGCAGGTCGCCTCGATGTTCTCGCCCTACGACTTCAATCCTCTCGGCTTCGATCCGCTGCGCAAGCTTCTCGAAGCGCACGTCGACTTCACCAAGCTGCGCACGACCGCCGGGCCCGAGCTGCTGATTGCGGCCACCGATGTCGCGACTGGACGGGCGCGCCTCTTCCGCCGCTCCGAGATCTCCGTCGAGGCGGTGCTGGCGTCCGCCTGCCTGCCGACCATCCATCACGCCGTCTCGATCGAAGGTCGTGCCTATTGGGACGGCGGCTTCTCGTCCAATCCCGACCTTGTGACGCTTGGTCGCGAGAGCCCCGTCGCCGACACCCTGATCGTCAAGCTCAATTCGCTCGACAAGAATGGCATCCCGACCAGCGCCCGCGAGATCACCGCGCGCGTCAACCAGATCACCTTCGGGCAGCCGATGCTGCGCGATATCGAGCTGATCGAAGCCGTGCGCCGGCTGAGCCGGCGCTTCGCCCGCATGCGCCACGGCAAAGCGGACGCCCAGTTGGCGAGGCAAAGGTTTCATCTGATCGAGGCCGGCCGCTTTACGGTCGCGCTGGCGCCGGAAAGCAAGGCGCTCCCGGATCTGCAGCTGCTGACATATCTGCACGCCGCCGGCCGCAGCGAAGCGGCAAAATGGCTCGAGCGGCATGGAAACGATATCGGCCGCCGCGAGACCGTGGACCTCGCCCGGCATTTTCTGGCGCCCCGCCCGGCTGCTGCGGAGACCCCGGACACCGGGTCTCCTACAATCGCCGCATGACGCTAGTCAGCACGCGTCGGAATTGCTAACCAGCGCGCGAAGCGGCGCCTGCATGCCGAGTCGAGGGAACTTCTGAAAGGCGACATGAGCGTGCTGCTGCCCGATCGCCCGCACGAGAGCGATCCGAAAATTCCGTTCGCGTGGAAAGCGGCTGCCGTGCTGCTGGCCGCGCTCGCATCCACAACCATTTTGTCGCAGTTCTTCCGGTCAGCGACGTCCGTGATCGGCCCCGAGCTGATCCGCGACTTGCAGCTGTCGTCCGAGGCGCTCGGCTTCTCCAACACTGCCTTCTTCGTCGCGCTTCTCATTCCGCAGGTCCTGGTCGGCGTGCTGTTCGATCGCATCGGCCCGCGCATTACCGTCTCCTTCCTGTCCATCCTGATGGTGGTCGGCGCCTTCCTGCACGCGACGGCCGAGTCCGGCACCGGCCTCATCGTCGCGCGCTTCATTACAGGCCTTGGATGCGCCGGCAGCTTCATGTCGTCCGTCGTGCTGATTTCGCGCTGGTACCCGCGTCGCTCATGGACCATGGCTCTCAGTTGGGTGTTCGCACTGAGCCAGGCGGGCTTCTTCCTGGCCGGACTGCCGCTTGCAGCCGTCAGCGAGTGGATCGGTTGGCGGGTTGCCTTCGCCGGGATGGGGGTGGCTGCCGCGCTTAGCGGCATCATGTTCTTCCTGTTTGTGCGCGACTATCCGCCGGGCAAGCGGCCGGAGGCGACGGCACACGTCGGTGCGCTGGCCGGCCTGCGCCAGGTGCTCGCCACGCCGGGCCTGTTGCGCGTGCTGGCGTTGTTCCTTGTAGCCTACACGGCGTTCGCGTCCGTCATGCTCCTTTGGGCGGGCCCCTACCTCAACGACGTGCATGGTCTCGACGCCATCGGCCGGGGACAAGTCCTGTTCGGAATGGCGCTGTTTCAGACGGTCGCCGGCCTCGTCATCGGCCCGCTCGACCGCGTGTTCAACACGCGCAAATGGGTGGCGGTCGCCAATGCCGCCGTGGCGCTGATTGCCCTTGTTTCGCTCGCCACCATTCGCGACATATCAACTCCGGCTGCCGTCGGCCTGCTGCTTCTGCTCAGCGCGGCATCGGCCTATGGCACAATCCTGCTGACGCACATCCGCAGTCATTTTCCCGATCATTTGGCGGGCCGCGGCGCCACAACCGGCAACATGGCCCAATTGATCGGCGCCGCTGTGCTTCCGGCCATCACCGGGTTCATACCCGCGCTCTTTCCGCACGCGGGGCCCGGTTACTCGCCCATCGCATATCAATGGATTTTCGCGACGCTTGCGATCGCGCTGGTCATCGGCCTGGCCGTCTATCTGACCGCCAAAGACTCCAAGCCCAACAATCCGCCCGACCCCGTGCTGGAAGCTTGACCTTCCGAAGTTTGAAGCCGCACCATACGGCAGGGAAACGCGAGGACATCATCCATGAGCGGGCGTCTCAACGGCAAGATCGCATTCTGCACGGCCTCCGGCGCCGGCATCGGTCGGGCAACGGCCGTCGCCTTCGCCCGTGAAGGCGCCCGCGTCATCGCCAGCGACGTCGACGGGCGCGCGTTCGACGATCTGAAGAAAGAAGGCGTCGCCGAATGCGTGCAGCTCGATGCCCGCGATGCTGCCGCCATCGATGCCCAGGCGCAGCGCCTCGGCGGCGTCGACGTCCTGTTCAACGCCGCGGGGTTCGTGCACCACGGCTCGGTGCTCGACTGCACCGACGAGGATTGGGACTTTGCCTTCGACCTCAACGTCAAGTCGATGCATCGCACCATCAAGGCATTCCTGCCGGGGATGCTGGCACGCGGCGGCGGATCGATCGTCAACATTGCCTCGACGGTCGGTGCCTCCAAGGCTGCCCCCAACCGTTATGTCTACGGTGCAACCAAGGCCGCGGTCGTCGGCCTGAGCAAGGCCGTGGCCATTGACTTCATCGGCAAGGGCATACGCTGCAATTGCATCTGCCCGGGCACGATCCAGACGCCGTCGCTCAATGAGCGCATCAAGGCGCTCGGCAAGCAGGTCGGCGGCGAGGACAAGGCGCGCGCGATGTTCATAGAGCGCCAGCCGATGGGCCGGTTGGGCACGGCCGAGGAAATGGCGCACGTGGCGGTTTACCTCGCCTCCGACGAGTCCAAGTACATGACGGGCACGACCATCGTGCCGGACGGCGGCTTCACCCTGTAGATCGGTTGGCCGCCTCAGCCGGCGGCAGGCAGCGGCCGTCCCGCCGCGATGGTGCCGAGAATGACGTCCGGGCTCGCGTCCTTCGGCAGGGCGTGGAAGTCGGCTTGCTGGGCCAGCGCCTGCTCCAGCTTGCTGTGAAAATCGGTGCGATCGATCTCGACCGTGCCGAACTGCTTCAGGTGCTCCGTCACGAATTGCGTATCGAGCAGGGAAAATTTTCCGTGGATCAGGCGGGCGCACAAATAAACCAGCGCCACCTTGCTGGCGTCGCGCGCGGTGGAGAACATGCTTTCCCCGAAGAACGCGCCGTTGAGCGCGACGCCGTAAAGCCCCCCCACCAGCTTGCCGTGCTGCCACGTCTCGACCGTGTGGCAATGGCCTGACTTGAAAAGTTCGCGATACAGCGAGCGTATCTTGGCGTTGATCCAGGTCGTTCGCCGGCCGGGCCGCGAAGCTGCGCATCCGGAGATCACGCCCTCGAAGTTGCTGTCGACCCTCACCTCGAATTCGCCGGCGCGGACCGTGCGCGCCAGCCTGCGCGGCACATGCACCTGGTCGAGAAGGAGGATGCCGCGATGCTGCGGCTCTATCCAGTAAAGGGCGGGGTCCTCGGCGCTCTCCGCCATGGGAAAGATGCCGCACGCGTAGGCCTTCAGGAGGACCTGCGGCGTAATCTCGATAACGATGTCGTCACGCGAGGCCATGCGTCACTCTTGCCGCATCCGGCGCAGGGCGTCAGTCCTTACAAGCAACTATGGTTTTTGCTCGGATGCTTTCAGATAATTCTCCAACCAATGAATGTCGTAGGCGCCGTTGGCGATGTCGGATTCCTTCACGAGGTCTTTGAAGAGCGGAATGGTGGTATCGATGCCGTCGATGACGAACTCGGACAGGCAGCGCCGCAGACGCATCAAGGCCTCGTTCCGATTCTTCCCGTGCACGATCAACTTGCCGATCAGGCTGTCGTAGTTCGGCGGGATTCGATAGCCCTGATAGGCACCGCTGTCGACGCGAACGCCCAGTCCGCCCGGCGGATGCCAGTAAGTGATCATTCCGGGAGACGGCCGGAATGTGCGCGGGTGTTCGGCGTTGATGCGGCACTCGATGGCATGGCCGGCGAAAGTGACGTCCTCCTGCTTCAGGCTCAGGGAGGCGCCCGCCGCAATGCGGATCTGTTCGATCACGAGGTCCAGTCCCGTGATCATTTCCGTCACGGGATGCTCCACCTGCAGGCGCGTGTTCATCTCGATGAAGAAGAACTGACCGTCCTCATAAAGGAACTCGACGGTGCCCGCGCCGCGATACTTGAGTTTACGCATCGCATCCGCGACCACGGCGCCGATGCGCTTGCGCTCTTCCACATTGAGGCCTGGCGAAGGCGCCTCCTCCCAGACCTTCTGGTGGCGGCGCTGCAGTGAGCAGTCGCGCTCGCCCAGATGGATGGCGTTGCCCTTGCCGTCGCCGAACACCTGCACCTCGATATGGCGCGGCTTGGCGAGGTATTTCTCGATGTAGACGCTGTCATCGCCGAAGGCGGCCTTGGCTTCGGCACGCGCCGTTTTGAGGGCGATGTCCAAATCCTCCGGACGGTGCGCCACCTTCATGCCGCGTCCGCCGCCGCCCGCGGCGGCCTTGATGAGCACGGGATAGCCCATCTCCTTGGCGACGGCGGCGGCCTGCTTCTCGTTGGTCACCGCGCCGTCGGAGCCGGGCACGACCGGGATGCCGAGGCGCTTGGCCGTCGCCTTGGCCTCGATCTTGTCGCCCATGATCCGGATGTGCTCGGACGTCGGGCCGATGAAGGTGATGTCGTGCGTTTCCAGGATCTCGGCGAAGCGGGCATTCTCCGACAGGAAGCCGTAGCCCGGATGCACGGCGTCGGCACCGGTGATCTCGCAGGCCGCCATCAGCCGGGGAATGTTGAGGTAGCTTTCGGCTGCCGGAGGCGGCCCGATGCAGACGCTCTCGTCGGCGAGGCGCACATGCATGGCTTCCGCGTCGGCCGTCGAATGCACCGCCACGGTCGCGACGCCGATCTCGCGGCAGGCGCGCAAAATTCTCAGAGCGATCTCGCCGCGGTTGGCGATCAACACCTTTTCGAACATCGGTGCGAGCCAGCTCCGCGCAACGCTACTCTATGATGACAAGCGGCTCGCCGAATTCCACCGGCTGGCTGTTGCCGACGAGAATGCGGGTCACCGTTCCGGCCTTCGGCGCGGGGATATGATTCATCGTCTTCATCGCTTCGATGATCAACAGCGTTTGGCCTTGCGAAACGCGCGTCCCGACATCGATGAAGGCCGCCGCGCCCGGCTCGGGGGCGAGATAGGCTGTGCCGACCATGGGCGAATGCACGCATCCCGGATGCTTGCTGAGGTCACCCTCTGCAGCTGGCTGCGGAACCGCCGCTGCTGCCGCCACGGCGGCGGGCGCTGCCGCAAGTGCGATCTGAGGGCCGCCGCCGCGCGCAACGCGAATGCGCATGCCGCCACGGTCGATCTCGATCTCGCTGAGACCGGTCTCCGTCAGCAGCTCGGCAAGCTCCCGGATCAGGCGGGAGTCGACGATCTCAGTCCCCTTGCTGTCCTTGGTCGTCAAATGAGCATGTCCCTTTTCGTCACCTACTCTCAGCGTCCGGCTTTGGCGATGAGTTCCGCCATCGCCTCGATCGCGATCTCGTATCCCTTAGGTCCGAAGCCGCAGATCATACCATTCGCCGCAGGCGACACGTAGGAGGTATGCCGGAAGGGCTCGCGCCGGAAGATGTTCGAGAGATGCACCTCGATGACGGGTTTGCTCGCCGCGTTGAGTGCGTCGAGGATGGCCACGGACGTATGCGTATATGCTCCCGCATTCAAGATAATTCCATCCGCGCCCTCGCGCGCCTGCTGGATCCAGTCGACGAGCTCACCCTCGTGGTTGGATTGCCTGAAATCCACCGTCAGGCCGAGAGTTTCTGCGCGCTTTTCGGTCCGGCGCCGGATGTCGTCGAGTGTCTCGACGCCATAGATCGCGGGCTCCCGCAATCCGATCAGGTTCAGGTTGGGCCCGTTCAGGACATAGATCGGCTTGGGCATGGGCCGGCGCTTGCGTTGTTGAGGCGTGGCGGCGAGGAACAGGTAGCGAACAGCCGCAACGGCCCTGTACCAGCTTTCAGCGAGGAACGAAAGGCTGTCGCCCCTGTCCAGGTTCGCCTGTCGTGGATGATTAACAGACCCGGCAGCCCTCCTTGCGAACCTCTGCCACCAGCTTGGTGAGCTGCTCGTAGAGGTTCTCGGGCGCCCCGGGGATTATGCGGTCGCCGACGAAGAAGT
>CADEEC010000028.1:24866-29626 GCA_902826255.1 uncultured Hyphomicrobiales bacterium
CAGGTTGCGCGTGTCGTCGATCTCTTTCTTGACCGCGGGCGACGCCATATCCTTCTTCAGCCGCGCCATGTCGAGGTTCAGCTTCTCCGCGATCCGCAGCGCGCTGGCCTCGCTGGCTTGACCGGAGGCCTCGATCATCGCGCGGTGAAATTCCCAGTACTTGCCTTGCAGCTTGGCAGCCAGGGCGACTTTTGCGGCTTCTTCGGAGCCTTTGCTGAGGATCGGCAGCTCCTTCATGATGAGTTTGATCTGCTTGTCGCCCTCGACGAGCTAGGACATCGGCTCGAAGGCCCGCTTGCAGTAGCCGCAGTTGTAGTCGAAGAACTCAATGACGGTCACGTCGCCCTTGGTGTTGCCGACAATCGGTGACGCCGTGGGCCGGAAGATCTCGGTCGCGTTGCTCTTGATAGCGGCCGCCACCCGCTCCGATTGGATCTTCTCCATTTTTGCCTCGAGGGCATTCTGCACCTCGATCATGATCTCTGGATTGTTGATCAGGTAGTCCTTGATGATGGCTTCGACTTCCTTGCGCTGGCCGCTGCTCAGTCCGCTGGCAACCTGAGTGACGGCAGGTTTCGCCGCTTCGGCCTGGGCCGGCTGTGCAGCCGGTGCTGGTGTCGATGCCGGTTCAACTTGCGGTGCCGCGGCTTGCGATGGAGGAGAGGCGGACGGCAGGGGGCCTTGTCCAATGGCAAGCGTCGATCCGACAAGAAGGAGTGCGGGAACGATCAGGGCCAAGCCCTTCTTGCTCAGGCAGGCCTCGACGAGGGCAGCGAACGACATTCAAGGCTCCTAGGTGTACGGCTGTTGATCAGAGCCGGCGCAGATCAGCTCGGTTGTTTGTATTTGACGATATCATCGGCCTGGAGCCATCCCGGAGACCCGGCAGGCAGTTTGCTGATGGCACGCTTGGCGAAGTCCTGGGCCCGTTTCACGTTGCCCTCGGCGAAATGCCCTTGGGCTGCAGCGAGGTCGGCCTGTGGCAGCATTCCTTTGCGATAGTAGGCCGTGGCGAGGCTCAGATGGGAGGGGCCGTGGCCCTTGTCGGTCGCGATAGAGCGTCGCAGGAGGCCAATGGCTTCGTCGAGCATACCTTTGTCTTCGGTTGCAAGCATGGCTTGCGCCAGCTGCGCCTGGATGAGGGAGGATTCATCGCCCGCAAGCTGCAGTGCCTTGCGCAGTTGCGGAATCGATTCGCGATGCTTGCCGCTCCAATACTGTAGGTTGCCCTTGAGCTCCCAGAAGTACGGGTTGTCCGCCCTCTCCCGAATAAGGGCGTCGACTTCCGCAATGCTGGAGTCGCACCGCCCCGAGCAGTTGCGCGAGATCGCGCGCGCATACCGCGCGGGCAAGCTGTTGTCGCTTGCGGGGTACCGGTTGGAGACGGTCCCCGGACGTTCCAAGTAGCCCGAGATTTTCGCGCGCGCCATGTCGTGCCGGAGTTGCAGGGTCGGCGGATCCTTCTCGTTGGCATAGGGGCTGGCTGCAACGAGATCGCGGAGCCGGGCAATGCGATCGGAGGCGACGGGATGGCTGCGCACGAACGGATCTTGATGCGTCGCCGACACGTACTCCTGCTGCGCAAACCGCTCGAAAGTCTCCAACATGCCACGGCCTGACTGCCTCGTGGCGGCGAGGTACTTCAGCGCCGCCTGGTCGGCCGCGGACTCCTGCGACCGGCGTTCGCTCAGCAGTGACCGGATCAAAACATCCTGGCCGCCCATGGCGACACCGGTGCCGACGCCGCTCATCTCGCGGGCGCTATCGCCGCCGGCGGCCGCGCCTCCGACCATCAGGCCGATGCCGAGCACCATGAGCAGCAGCGCCTTGGTCTGATCGCGCGCGATACGGGAGCGGAGCGCCGCGAGGTGGCCGCCGGTGATGTGGCCCGTCTCGTGGGCGATGACGCCGATCACCTCGTTCGGTGTCTTGGCCGTCAGGATGGTGCCCGTGTTCATGAATACGTTGAGGCCGTCGATCACGAACGCATTGAAGCTTTCATGCCGGACGATGCGCATCGAGATGTGCGAGCCGAGGCCCGCTGCCTTGAAGATCGGACGCGAGTAGTCCTTCAGGAGGTTCTCCACCTCCGTGTCGCGGATCAGGGGAATGCCCTGCGCCATGGCAGGCGACGACGCGAAGCACACCGTCAGTCCATAAAGGACTGCCATTGCCGCCCGCATCAGGCGGTGTGGAAGTGCTCTGCTACGTTGCACGCTGTCCTCTCGTGCGGTTACACCCATCGCACATGCTGCAAACCGGGGCGACTATAGGTCTCCAGGTCGCAATTGTACCATTCACATACGCGTTTCCGGGCTGGAAGCCCGTTGTTTATGGACAACTTGCGCGCATAGGGTGCAACGGTGGCGGTTTCAGGGCTCCAGCCGGAGGGTGACTTGAGCGAATCGGGGTCGAATACCCAACTGAGAGATGCTGCGCTCAAGGCTTCGCAGCGCAGCGACGTTCCCTCCTTCATCGTCATGGATGTCATGCAGGCAGCCGCCGCACGCGAGGCGATCGGCCGTCGGGTCATTCATATGGAGGTTGGACAGCCGGGCACGCCGGCGCCGCGGGCTGCCCTTGCGCGCGTCGGTCAGGCGCTGGAGCGCGACACCTTGGGCTACACGCTAGCGCTGGGCATGCCGGCCCTGCGGGAACGCATTGCCAGATACTATCTGGAGAAGTACGGCGTCACCGTGGAGCCGGAGCGCGTCGTTGTCACGACAGGCTCCTCGGCCGGTTTCGTTTTGGCCTTTCTCACGCTGTTCGATGTCGGCGCACGCGTCGCGCTGCCGTCACCCGGCTATCCTTGCTATCGCCATGTGCTCAACGCGCTGGGCCAGGTGCCGGTGCCATTGGTAACCGATGAAGCTTCCCGCTGGATGCCGACCGCGGATCACATCGATAAGGCTGCGCGCGAGCACCGCATCTCCGGCCTGATCGTCGCGAGCCCTTCAAACCCCACCGGCACCATGCTCGAGCCGGCGCGCCTTGCCGAGCTCATCGCCGCATGCCGGCGCAACGACGTCTGGTTCATTTCCGACGAGATTTACCATGGCCTCAGCTACGGCATGCGCGAGGAGACCGCGCTGCAGCACAGCGACGATGCCATCGTGGTCAACAGCTTCTCCAAATACTTCTCCATGACGGGATGGCGTGTCGGCTGGCTTGTCGTGCCGGGCAGCATGGTGCGACCGCTGGAGCGTTTGGCGCAGAATCTCTACATTTCGCCGCCGGCCGTGGCCCAGGTCGCGGCGCTCGGCTCCTTCGATGGCATGCAAGAGCTGGAGCGCAACACAGCCGTCTATGCCGCAAACCGCAGCCTCCTTTTGGATGAGCTGCCGAAGGCGGGCCTTGCGCGCATCCTGCCGGCCGATGGCGCCTTCTACCTGTACGTCGACGTGAGCCACCTGACGTCCGACAGTCATGCCTTCGCCAGGGAGATGCTGATGGAGACGGATATCGCGGCCACGCCCGGGATCGATTTCGATCCCGAGCGTGGCGCGAGTTATGTGCGCTTCTGCTATTCGGGCGGCGCCAGCGACATCGCCGAAGCCGCGCGCCGTCTGCGGTCCTGGAAGCGCTTGCAGCGCTAGCGGCGCGTGTCCGCCGGGGCCTCCTAATCGCCCGAGAAGCGTCGCTGCCACCAGCCCTTGCGCACAGGTCGCGAAGGATCGTCTTCCTCGACCGCCTCCGGCTGGCGCGGCGGTGACACCGGCGCGGGCGCGGGCTCGGCAATCTCCAAGGTACGCGCGGGCTCCTTCTCGGCCGTCAACGTATCCGTGCTTGCTGCACCATGATGTGCCTGCGCGCGTGCAGGCTCGGTCGGGGCTGGTTCCCGATACGCGTCGCTCGAAGGCGCTTCGGGCTGCGAGTACTCCTCGTGACCTTCCTCTTGAGCAAGTTCCGGTTGATCGGAGGGAAGGTCGCCGTCATGTTCGGCGTAGGTGCCGTTGGCGGGGCGTGTGCCATCGCGGTCGCGTCCACGGCGTCCACCACGCCGGCCGCGCCGGCGCCGCCTGGAGCGCCGCTCGCCCTGATCGTCCTCCGCGGCAGCATCCACGGTCGGTTGGTCGCCCGCCCCAGGGATATCGTCACGGTGGGACGCGGAAGGTTGCTCACCCTCGTAGTCTTCCGCAGCATCCGCTTCGCTGAATTCGGGTGCGTCCCCGTTGGTGGAGGCACGCTCGTACGGCGCTTGGTCGCCGCGATCATCGCGGCGTCCGCGCCGGCGCCGGCGCCGCGGCCGGCGGCCCTCGTCGCGGTCGGTTGCCTCCACGTCCTCCGGTTCAGCAGGACCTTCGGCTTCGCCGCCCTCAAATCCCGATTCCATGTTCACCACTGCCACACGCTCCGGGGCGCGCTGTGCCACGGAAGCTTGGGCGGCGGACTTCTCGATAGCGAAGTTTGCGCCTTGCATGCGGGCGCTGGCTTCCACCGCAATGACGACACCGTACCTGTGCTCCATATCCACCACGAAGGAGCGCTTGTGGTTGAGAATGTAGAGGGCGACATCGGACGTCGTCGTGACCTGGATCGAGGAGCGCGCGTCGCGCAGGAGATGATCTTCGATGGCGCGCACAACGGCCAGCGCGATCGACTCCGTCGAGCGCACGATCCCCGTGCCTTGACAATGCGGGCACTGTGACGTCGAGCCTTCGACAACGCCCGTTCTGAGCCGCTGTCGCGACATCTCCAACAGGCCGAAGTGGCTGATGCGGCCCACCTGGATGCGTGCACGGTCGTGGCGGAGGGCATCC
>CADEEC010000029.1:0-22731 GCA_902826255.1 uncultured Hyphomicrobiales bacterium
GCAGAGGACGTGTTGACGCAGAGCAACCAAACGCCAAGCTAGCGCAGCGATCCGAGCTGCTAGAGTATTCCGGCATTTGGGGGGATCCACATGACCGAACCGTGCGACCTGCCGGCTGTCGCAGCCCGGCGTTCGATCGCTTCCGGCGCGTTGTCGCCGACTGAGCTGCTGGAGAGTTGCATCCGCCGCATCGAGGCGACCAACACCGCGGTCAATGCCGTCGTCGCCATCGATGCCGGCGCGGCACGCAAGCGCGCAAAAGACATCGAGGCATCGCTCGCGCGCGGTGAGGACGCGGGACTGCTTGCCGGCCTCCCCATCGGCGTCAAGGACCTGCAGGCGACGCAGGGCCTGCGCACCACCTGGGGCTCGCTGCTGTTCAAAGACACCGTGCCGGCAGCGGATGAGTCGAGCGTCGCGCGCGTGCGGCAGGCGGGCGGCGTCATCTTGTGCAAAACCAACACGCCCGAGTTCGGCGCCGGCGCCAACACCACCAACCGCGTCTACGGCCCGACCGGCAATCCGTTCGATCCTGCCAAAACATGCGCCGGATCGTCGGGTGGCTCCGCCGTCGCGCTGGCGCTGGGCCAGGTGCCGCTCGCGACCGGCTCCGACTACGGCGGCAGCCTGCGCACGCCCGCTTCGTTCTGTGGCGTCGCCGGGTTCCGCCCCTCGCCGGGCCTCGTGCCGGCGGTTGATCGCCCTGCGGGCTTGAGCCCGTTCGGCGTCACGGGGTCAATGGGCCGCACGATTGCCGATACGCACCTGCTGCTGCGCGCCCAGCTCGGCGTCGACAAGCGCGACCCGTTCTCGTCCGACGACATCAACCGCATCCCGGCCGAGCTCGGCGCCCTCGATCTCGGCCAGGTACGCGCCGCGATTTCAACCGATCTCGGCTGCGCCCCGGTCGACCGCAACATCGCCGCCACCTTCCAAGCCCGCGTCTCGACCTTCCGCTCCGCCTTCAAGGAGGTGCAGGAGCGTGCGCCCGACTTCAGCGGCGTGCACGAGGTGTTCGAGGTGCTGCGCGGCGTGCATTTCGTCGCCGCCCATCGCGAGCGGCTGGAGAAATCGCGCGACCTGCTGGACCGCAACGTGGTCGACAATACCGAGCGCGGCCTTGCCTATTCGCTCGGCGACGTTGCCCGCGCGCAGGTCGAGCAATCCAAGCTCATGCGCCGCTTCATCGCCTTCTTCAATGAGGTCGACGTGCTGATCTGCCCGGCGGCGTCGGTATCGCCGTTCCCGCACAGCCAGTTGTTCGTGGAGGAGATCAACGGCGAGAAGATGCCGACCTACATGCGCTGGCTCGCCATCACCTACGCGCCCACCATGGCGCTCGCCTGCGCGGCAGCCGTTCCCTGCGGCCTCGACCACGCCGGCATGCCGTTCGGCATCCAGGTCATCGGCCCGCCCGGCGCCGACGCGCGCGTGCTGGAAGTAGCGCACGCGCTGGAGCAGGTGCTGGCGCGCAACAAGGAGACGGCACGCCCTCTTCCCCCTCTCCCCGTCCTTACGGGGAGAGGGCCGGGGTGAGGGGCAGAGATCCCCACCGGCCTTGGCGTTTGCTGCCGCCCCTCACCCTAACCCTCTCCCCGCGGAAGGGCGGGGAGTGGGAATAGAGACAGCCTCACCCCAAAGATCATACTCGTCCGCGTTGGTAACGTGCGCCTGCACGATGTCGCCTGGCTTCACGGCCGTCGCGCCGTTGAGGAACACGGAGCCGTCGATTTCCGGCGCATCCCATTTCGAGCGGCCGACGGCACCTTCATCGTCCACCTCGTCGATGAGGACGTCGATGGTCCTGCCGACGCGCGCCGCCGCGATGCCCGCACTCACCTGCTGCTGCGCCGCCATGAAGCGGTGCCAGCGTTCCTCCTTCACCTCGTCAGGAACGGCACCGTCGATCGCATTCGCCGTCGCGCCCTCCACCGGCTCGTACTTGAAGCAGCCGGCGCGCGCGATCTTCGCCTCTCCGATCCAGTCGAGCAGGATCTGGAAGTCCTCTTCCGTCTCGCCGGGAAAGCCGACGATGAAGGTAGAGCGGATGGCAAGTTCGGGGCACACCTCGCGCCATTTGGCGATCCGCTGCAACGTGCGCCCTTGGTGCCCGGGCCTGCGCATGGCCTTCAGCACGCCGGGCGACGCATGCTGGAAAGGGATGTCGAGATAGGGAAGGACTTTCCCCTCCGCCATCAGCGGCAGAACCTCGTCCACGTGCGGATAAGGATAGACGTAGTGCAGCCGCACCCACGCGCCCAACGATCCCAGTTCTTGGCATAACTCGAGAAACCGCGCCTTGAGCATGCGGCCCTTGTAGGCGCTCTCCGCATACTTGATGTCGAGCCCATAGGCGGACGTGTCCTGGCTGATGACGAGCAGCTCCTTCACGCCCGCGCGCACCAAGCGCTCCGCCTCCGCCATCACCTGGTTGGCCGGCCGGCTCGCGAGCTTGCCGCGCAACTGCGGGATGATGCAGAACGAGCAGCGGTTGTTGCAGCCCTCGGAAATCTTCAGATACGCGTAGTGCCGCGGCGTCAGGCGCAGGCCCTCCGGCGGCACCAGGTCGACGAACGGGTCGTGCAGCGGCGGCACCGCCTCGTGCACCGCGGCAACCACCTGCTCGTACTGATGCGGCCCCGTGACGGCCAGCACGCCCGGATGCTCGGCCAGGATGCGATCCTTCTCCACCCCGAGGCAGCCCGTCACCACCACGCGCCCGTTCTCAGCCATCGCCTCGCCGATGGCGTCGAGGCTTTCCCTCTTGGCCGAGTCGAGGAAACCGCAGGTGTTGACCAGCACCACGTCGGCGCCCGCATAGTCGGCCGACAGCTCGTAGCCTTCCGAGCGCAGCTTGGTGACGATGCGTTCGCTGTCGACCAGCGCCTTGGGGCAGCCGAGCGACACGAGGCCGACGCGCGGCGCCGCTTTCGCAGGTGCACGCGCCGCACGCGTCTTGCGGTTGTATGGGACAGTCTTGGCCGTTGGCATGGCGCGGCTTTTAGCGCCCGGCGGCTGTACAGGCAATGTATGGATCCGAAACGGGGGCTTCAGCGTTGTTCACCCTGCAAACAGCATAGTCTCAGTCCCGCCGCGAGGTTGCTCTAACCTCGCTTCGTTGACCTTTTCCGGAGGACCCCCATGAAGCGTGCCCCGATCTTTGCAGCGGTTGCGTCCGTTGCCGCCCTGGCCGCCCTCGGCGGCGATGCCACCGCCCAGAAAACGCGCGTCGAAGTCGGCGTGCTCACCTGCAGCGCCAGCGGCTCGCAAGGCTACATCATTGGCTCGACGCGCGAGCTGCGCTGCCGCTTCAACCGTCCCGGCCGTGACGAAAGCTACCGCGGCAGCATCAACAAATTCGGCCTCGACATCGGCGCCACCAAGGCCGCGACCATCTCCTGGGCCGTGCTTGCGCCGACCAACACCATTCCCAGCCGCGCCCTGTCGGGCACCTATGCCGGCGTGAGCGCGGAAGCGACCGTTGGCGTCGGCATCGGCGCCAATGCGCTGGTCGGCGGCTCGGACCGTTCCATCGTCCTGCAGCCGCTGAGCGTGCAGGCGCAGCAGGGCCTCAACATCGCCGCCGGCGTCTCCCAGCTCCAGCTGTGGTCGAACTAGGAACCCTCGTCATCCCCGAAGCCGAGCACAGCGAGGCTATCGGGGATCCAATCGCGTCTGCCGCCCGCGCTGAGTCTGGATTCCCGCTTGCGCGGGCATGATGAAAGACGGGACGGAAGGCTGAGCTACATCCTGAGCACGCGAATCCAGCGTGCCACGTCGAGCAGACTCATGGCGGCCGCAGCCACGTACGTGAAGGCGGCCGCCTTCAATATTTTGCGCGCGGCCGGCATGTCGGCATCCGGAATATAGCGCCCGGCCTTCAGCACCGGCAGTGCGCGCCGGAAGCTGGCATCGAACTCCACCGGCAGCGTGAAGGCGTGCATGGCGAGCGACATGCCGAGGATGACGACGCCCGCGGCAATCTCCAGCAGCAGCACCTGCGGCGTGCGCGCCAGCACCAGCATGATCGGCGCGGCCAGCATGACGATGGCGCCGACCTTCTCGATCCGGATCGCCTGCCGGGCGAGCCGCGTGCGCGCCTGTAGCGGGCCATAGCCGGTCGCGTCCTGCATGGCGTGGCCGGTCTCGTGCGCGGCAATCACCACGGCGGCGAGCGAACGTCCGTGCATGTTCGGCGGCGACAGGCGGATGGCCTTGGCGTCGGGATCGTAGTGGTCGCCGAGGTCGGTCTCCTCCACCTTGACGTGGTGGAGCTTCATCTCGTCCAGCAGATGCCGGGCGAACTGCCCGCCGGTGCCGGCGATGTCGGGCCGATCGGCCGAATGGCGGGCGATGACGTTGCGCACCCAGAACTGCGGCAGCATGGCGAGCCCGAGCACGACCGCCAGGAACAGCAAAATCGGGATCACCGCGCGTCTCCGTGCCGGCCGATGGGCCGCGAGCAACGCCCGTCAGGTATAGGTGCGCTCGTCCGCAATGACCTTACCGTCGTTGGGAAGGGAGCCGGGCGCAACGATCTCCACCTCGCCCTTGAGCTTGGTGACATCCTGCAGCGAGCTGGCGATCTTGGCCTGCAGCCCGGCATCGGCGCCCTCCGCTTCCGCCTTCAGCGTCATCGTATCCTGCTCTCCGGCGCGGCCGACGACAAGGCGCACGCGGCCGAGGCCAGGGTGGCGCTTGGCCACCTCGGCCACCTGCTCGGGATGCACGAACATGCCCTTGATCTTGGTGGTCTGGTCGGCGCGGCCGAGCCAGCCCTTGATGCGCATGTTGGTGCGGCCGCACGGGCTGATGCCGGGCAGCACGGCGGACAGGTCGCCGGTGGCGAAGCGGATCATGGGGTAGTCGCGGTTGAACGCGGTCACCACCACTTCGCCCACCTCGCCGGCGGCAACCGGATCGCCAGTGCCGGGACGCACGATCTCCACGATCACACCTTCATCGACGGTCATGCCTTCGAGCGCCTCGCTCTCGTAGGCGATGATGCCGAGGTCTGCCGTGGCGTAGGTCTGGAAGGTCGAAACCCCGCGCTGCTTGTATTCGGCACGCAGCGATGGGAACAGCGCACCGCCGCCCACTGACGCCTTCCTGATCGAGCTCACGTCCTTGCCGAGCTCCTTGCCCTTGTCGAGCAGGATCTTGAGGTAGTCGGGAACGCCGATATAGACCGTGGGCTTCAAGACGCGGATGGCTTCGAGCTGCTGCTCGGTGTTGCCGGGGCCGGCCGCGATCACGGCGCAGCCCAGCGCCCGCGCGCCGGAATCGAGAATCCAGCCGCCCGGCGTGAGGTGATAGGCGAACGTGTTGTGCACGATATCGCCCTTGCGGATACCGGCGGCATAGAGCGCGCGCGCCGCGCGCCACCAGTCCTCGCCGTAGCCCTCGGGCTCGAAGATCGGACCGGGCGACATGAAGATGCGCCCCACGGCGTTCGGCGCCGACGTGGCGAAGCCTGCGAACGGCGGGCGCTGCGCCTGCAGCTCGTGCAGAGTTGTCTTGCGCAGAACCGGCAGTTTGGCCAGTTCCTCGCGCGAGGCCACCGCCGCGGCATCGATCCCCTTGAGGTGCTCCGCCCAGCCCGGCGCCCCGGCGATCGCCTTGCGGATGAGATCCGGCAGCAGGTTGAACTGCGCCAGCTCCCGCTGTTCGGGATCGCGGGTTTCCAGCTGGTCGTAGTGCGGCGCATCCGCCATCGACGTTCTCCAACGGCATCCTAGGTATGACACTATCGATCGTTCTGGCCGATAGGTGGCTTCACCGTCAACCGCCATGGCAGGCACGCCACCTGGGCGGCGCCCAACTGCAACACGATCAAGGATCGAGCAGAGTTAACCGGGCTAGGCCAACCAGCGCTTGCGCCGCTTGTAGGACTTCACGTCGCGGAAGCTCCTGCGGTCGGCGCCGCCGATGCCGAGGTAGAACTCGCGCACGTCCTCGTTCTCGCGCAGGGATTGCGCCTCGCCGTCCATGACCACGCGGCCGTTCTCGAGGATGTAGCCGTAGGTGGCATACTTGAGGGCCATGTTGGTGTTCTGCTCGGCGAGCAGCACGGACAGGCCCTGCTCGGCGTTCAGCCGCTTCACGATCTCGAAGATCTCCTCCACCAGCTGCGGCGCCAGTCCCATCGACGGCTCGTCGAGCAGCACGGTGCTGGGTGCGGACATCAGCGCGCGTCCGATCGCCGTCATCTGCTGCTCGCCGCCCGAGATGTAGCCGGCGAGCGAGCTGCGCCGCTCCTTGAGGCGCGGGAAGTAGCCGTAGACCATCTCCAGGTCGCGCGCGACGGCGGCACGGCCGTCCTTGCGCGTGAAGGCGCCGGTCAGCAGATTCTCCTCGACGGTGAGATGACCGAAGCAGTGCCGGCCCTCCATCACCTGGATGCAGCCGCGGCGCACGAGATCGTTGGGTGTCAGGCCGTCGACGCGCTCGCCGTTGAACTCGATGGAGCCCTTGGTGACGTCGCCGCGCTCGGACTTGATGAGGTTGGAGATGGCTTTCAATGTCGTCGATTTGCCGGCGCCGTTGGCGCCGAGCAGGGCCACGATGCCGCCCTTCTGGACATCCAGGGACACGCCCTTCAGCACCAGAATGACGTGATCGTAGATCACCTCGATGTTCTTGACCGCCAGGATGGCAGTCGCCGCCTCGGGCTTTCCGGCTGGTTGTGCAGGCGACACGCTGTCAGCTCCCTGTCAGTCACTTGAGAAGGCAGAGGAGGCAGCATTTGCTGCCTCCCCTAATTGTTGCGTGCGCCGCAATCAGGACTTGGCGCACTCCGGCGTGATCTTCTTCTCGGCCGCATACTTGGCTGCCGCATCCGCCACCAGCGGGTCGAGCAGGCTGCGATCTGCGGTGTAGAAGTCGGAGATCACCTTCCAGGCCTTGCCGTCCCACTGATGGACGCGGGCCATGTCCGCGCCCTGATGGTCGGCACAGGAGAACTTGAAGGGCGCAAGCATGCCCTCGAAGCCGAGCGCCTTGATGCGGGCGGCGTCGATATTGAGGTTCTCGAAGCCCCAGCGCACTTGCTCGCCGGTGAGCGGCTTCTTGCCGAACTTGCCTTGCGCCGTGCGGATCGCCTCGGACCCGATCATCGAGTCGATCAGGCCGCGGTTGAAGAGCACCTGACCGAGGGTGTCCTTGCCGACGCCCTGGCCCTTGGCATAGACGTGCTTTTCGATGTCCGCGTGCACGGCGAACTTGCCGGCGGGATGCTGCAGCAGCAGCGCCTTGTAACCCGTCGCCTTGTCGCCGGCGGGGGTCACGTCAGGCTCTGCGCCCGACCACCACACGCCGATCATCTTGTCGCGCGGGTAGGCCACGGCGGCTGCTTCCTGGATCGCCACGCTGTTCATGACGCCCCAGCCCCAGAGCAGCACGTAGTCGGGCCGGTTCTGGCGGATGGCGAGCCACTGCGACTTCTGCTCCACGCCCGGATGCGTGACCGGGATGGCCGTGAACTCGAAGCCGTTCTTCTGCGCACGCAGCTGCAGAGCCGGGATCGGCTCCTTGCCGTAGGGGCTGTCGTGATAGACGAGGCTGATCTTCTTGCCCTTCAGCTTGTCCATGCCGCCAAGCTCCTTGGCGATGTGCTGGATGGCAACGTCAGCCGCGGTCCAGTAGCTGCCCAGCGCGATGAAGTTCCAGGGGAACACCGCGCCATTGCGGCTCTCAGAGCGGCCGTAGCCGAGGGTGAGCAGCGGGATCTTGTCGCTGAAGACCTTCTCGGTCAGGGCGAAGGTGATGCCGGTTGAGAGCGGCGAGACGTACGCAGCACCCGTGGCGCCCTTGCTCTTGAGGCGCTCGTAGCACTCCACGCCCTTGTCGGTGGCGTAGCCGGTCTCGCACTCTTCCATCACGACCTTGACGCCGCCGATGCCGCCGTCGCGCTCGTTGAGCATGGTGTAGTAGTCGGCAGCGCCGTTCGCGAACGGAATGCCGTTCGGAGCGTACGCGCCGGTCCGGTAGACCAGCCTCGGCAGGAACTGTTCGCCTGCACCCTGGGCCAATGCCGGCTCCTCGAGTGCTGCCAAGCCCAGCAAGGCCGCGCCCAAAGCAAGGGATCTTCCAAGCATTTCATTTCCTCCTTTTCACGGCGCGAGGCCGTACTCACGCGAGCCTTATTTGCACCAAGGAAGACCGGCCGCTCCGCATTGCCAGTCGCACCCGCAATCCCGGCCCTAGTAGGGATAGGGCCAGAGCCTGAGTTTCTCCTTCGCAATCGCCCAAAGCCTTGCGAACCCATGCGGCTCGACGATCAGCAGGTAGCAGATCAGCGAGCCCTGAATGATGAACACGAGGTGGGAGATGGTTTCCACCGAGATCGGGATCCCTAGTGCGTGGGGAACCTGATCGAGGAATATGGGCAGGATAAGAATGAACGCCGCGCCCAGGAACGAGCCGAGGATCGAACCCAAGCCGCCGATGATCACCATGAACAGAAGCTGGAACGACCGGTTGATGTCGAATGCCAGCGGCTCCCAGGCGCCGAGGTAGACGAAGGCCCACAGCGCCCCGGAGATACCGATCATGAAGGATGACACGGCAAAGGCCGTCAGCTTGGCGTAGAAGGGGCGGATTCCCATCAGCTCGGCGGCGATGTCCATATCGCGGATCGCCATCCATTGCCGGCCCAGGCTGCCGCGCACGAGGTTCTTGGCGATGAAGGCGAAGACCGTCACAAAAGCCAGGCACAGCAGATAGCGCTCGATCGAGCTGTGCACGACAAGCCCGAAGAAGTTGAGTTCCGGCGCCGCGACCGAGCCTGACGGCGTGTAGTTGGAGAACCACTTCACGCGGATGAACACCCAGTCGAAGAAGAACTGCGCCGCCAGCGTGGCCACCGCCAGATACAGGCCCTTGATGCGCAGACTGGGGATGCCGAACAGGATGCCGACGATGGCCGCCATGAACCCGCCCAGCAGGATCGAGGGCAGCACCGCCAGCGGAGGAATACTGATCTCAGTGCCGAACCAGTCGAGCGGCAGGTGCACGCCGGTCGTAAACTTGTAGGTGCTGTAGGCGCCGATCGCCATGAACGCGCCGGCACCGAGCGAGATCTGCCCGCAATAGCCGACGAGAATGTTGAGCCCGATGGCGCCGAGCGACAGGATCAGGAACGGCACCAGGATGGCGCGCAGGAAATAGTCGCTGGCGACGAACGGCACGATGAAGAACGCAACCACCAGCAGCAGCGCAAGCGCGATCCGGTCCTGGCGGATCGGAAACATGGCCATGTCGGCGGAGTAGGAGGACTTGAACTGTCCGGCCTCGCGATAAAGCATGGGGCCCCTCAGATCCGCTCGATGATGCGCTCGCCGAACAGCCCTTGCGGGCGTCCGAGCAGCACGATCAAGGCCAGCACATAGGCGAACCAGTACTCGATGCCGCCGCCGATCAGCGGCCCGAGGTAGACTTCCGCCACCTTCTCGCCGGCGCCGACGATGAGGCCGCCGACGATGGCGCCCGGCACCGAGGTGAAGCCGCCGATGATGAGCACCGGCAGGGCCTTCAGCGCCAGGAAGGTGATGGAGAACTGTACGCCGAGCTTGGTGCCCCACACGGTCGCCGCCACCAGGGCGACGAGGCCGGCAACGAGCCACACCACGAACCAGATCCAGCTGATCGGGATGCCGACCGACTGCGCGGCGGCGTGGTCATCGGCCACCGCGCGCAGCGCGCGCCCGGTCTTGGTCTTCTGGAAGAATACGGCGAGACCCGCCACCAGAATGCCGGCGATGAGCCCACCCCAGACGTCGAGCTTGTTGACCAGGATTCCGCCCGGGAACTGGTTCTCGAACAGGAACCAGGCGTCGGTCGGGAACAGGCGCAGCGGATAGACGTCGGAGCCGAAGATCATCTGCGCGCCGCCCTCGATGATGAAGGTCGCGCCGATGGTCGACATGAACAAGGTCAAACCGTCCTGGTTGACGAGCGGCCCGAGCACAAAGCGCTCGATCAGCCAGGCGGAAGCCGCCATCACGACGGCGGCGAAGGCGAGCCCCAGCACGATCGCCGCCCATACCGGGAAGCCCTGCGCAACCATGTAGTCGAGCGGGCGCACCAGGGCGAGGCCGGCCAGCAGCACCATGGCGCCCTGGGCGAAGTTGAACACGCCCGACGCCTTGAAGATGAGGACGAAGCCGAGCGCCACCAGCGAATAGAGCACGCCCGCAAGCAGGCCACCGATGAGGACTTCCGCAAATTGACCGAACGCTACCACGCTGCCGCCCCCTAGTGTGCCACGCCAAGGTAGGCGTCGATCACGGCCTGATTGCTCTGCACCTCGGCCGGTGTGCCGTCGGCAATCTTCTGTCCGTAGTCCAGCACCACCACGCGGTCGGAAAGATCCATGACCACGCCCATGTCGTGCTCGATGATGACGATGGTGGTGTTGAAGGTGTCCTTCACGGTGAGGATGAAGCGGGACATGTCCTGCTTCTCCTCGAGGTTCATGCCGGCCATCGGCTCGTCAAGCAGCAGCAGCTCCGGCTCCATGGCAAGCGCGCGGCCGAGCTCGACGCGCTTCTGCAGGCCGTACGGCAGCTTGCCGACAGGGGCCTTGCGGATATGCGCGATCTCAAGAAAGTCGATGATGTGCTCGACCGCCTCGCGGTGACGGATTTCCTCGCTCTTGGCCGGCCCGAAGTGGAGCGCGTGGGAGAGCAGGCCGCGCTTCATCTTGAGCGTGCGGCCCGTCATGATGTTGTCGAGCGTCGACATGCCCTTGAACAGGGCGACGTTCTGGAAGGTGCGCGCGATGCCCTGGCTGGCGGCGATGTAGGGGCGCATGGCGCTGCGCCGCCGCCCCTTGAACGTGATCACGCCCTCCTGCGGGTGATAGAAGCCGTTGATGACGTTCAGCATGGACGTCTTGCCGGCGCCGTTGGGGCCGATGATGGCGCGAATCTCGCCCTTGCGGATGTCGAACGACACGCCGCGGATGGCCTTGACCCCGCCGAACGACAGCGAGACGTTCTCCACGGAGAGCATCACCTGACCCGGCTCGACGTCGCCGGTCATGGTCGCCTTCGGGTCCACATCCGCCTTCATTCAGCAGCCTCCCGCACCGGCTCGGCAGAGGCCCGCGGCTGGAACCTCTTCACGTCAGCGATCGCCAGGTTGCCCTCCACCATGCCCTTGCGGCCGTCCTCGAACGTCACCTCGGTGGCGATGTGGCACTCGGTCGAGCCGTCGTAGAGCGCGGCGATCAGCTTGCCGTAGCGGTCCTGGATGGCGGAGCGGCGCACCTTCTGCGTACGCGTCATCTCGCCGTCGTCGGCGTCGAGCTCCTTATGCAGGATCAGGAAGCGGGCGACCTGCGATTCGGCCATCTGCGGCTCGCCCGCCAGCGCCTCGTTCATCTCCCCGATGCGGCTGGCGACGATCTCGTACACCTTCGGATGCGCGGCCAGTTCCTGGTAGCTGGCGTAGGCGATGTTGTTGCGCTCGGCCCAGTTGCCGACCGACGTGAGGTCGATGTTGATGAACATCGTCACGTAGTCGCGGCCCTGGCCGAACGCGACCGCCTCGCGGATCTCGGGATAGAACTTGATGCGGTTCTCCAAATACTTCGGGGCGAACAGCGCACCGTTGCTCAGCCGGCCGACGTCCTTGGCGCGGTCGATGATCTTGAGGTGGCCACGTGCATCGAAGAAGCCGGCATCGCCCGTGTGCACCCAGCCGTCGCTGGTCTTGGTTTCCCGGGTGGCGTCGTCGTTCTTGTAGTAGCCGGTGAAGACGCCGGGGCTGCGATAGAGCACCTCGCCGCTGTCGGCAATTTTGATCTCGATGTCGGGGCCGGGCTTGCCGACGGTATCGGCGAACACCTCGCCGTCGGGCTGCAGCGTGATGTAAACCGTCGCTTCGGTCTGGCCGTACAGCTGCTTCAGATTGATGCCGAGCGAACGGTAGAAGCGGAACAGCTCGGGCCCGATTGCCTCGCCCGCCGTGTAGGCCACCCGGATGTTGGAGAAGCCCATGCGGTTCTTGAGCGGGCCGTAGACGAGCTTGTCGCCGAGCCAATAGAGAAAGCGCTCCTTTCCGCCGACGGGGGCGCCGTCGAGGATCAGTTCGCCAGAGCGGCGCGCCACCTTCAGGAAGTAATCGAACATGCCTTTCTTCAGGCGGCCGGCATCCTCCATGCGCACCATGATCTGCGTCAGGAGATTCTCGAACACGCGCGGCGGCGCGAAGAAGTAGGTCGGCGCGATCTCGCGGCGATCCTCGATGATCGTCTCGGGGCTCTCGGGGCAGGCCAGCGACATGCCCGAGGCGAACGTCTGACCGTAGGAGAACAGATGATCGCCGACCCAGGCCATGGGCAGATAGGCGAGCAGCGTATCGTCGGCGGTGAAATGGTCGAACTTGTTGCCGTTGCGCGCCGAGATGACGATGTTGTCGTGGGTAAGGATGACCCCCTTGGGCCGGCCGGTGGTGCCAGACGTGTACAGCATCACCGAAACGTCGGAGCCTTTGCCCTTGGCAATCTCGTCCTGCCACCAGCCCGTCGCGCCGGCGTTCTTGCGCATCTCCTCGCGGCCGAGTTTCTGCACTGTCTCGAACGACTGCAGCCTGGTGTGATCGTAGGAGACGAGGCCGCGCTCCTCCTCGTAGATCACCATGCGCAGGTGCGGCAGGCGATCGGCGACCGAGATCAGCTTGTCGACCTGCTCCTGGTTCTGGACGATGGCGAACTTCACCTCGGCATGGTCGAGGACGTAAGCCATCTCTTCAGCAACCGAGTCCTGATAGGACGGCACGGCAATGCCGCCCACACTTTGCACAGCGGCAAAAGCGGCATACAGGCGAGGACGGTTGTCGCCGATGATGGCAACGGCCTCGCCACGCTCCAAGCCGAGCTTCCTGAGGCCGACGGCGAAACTGCGGACCTCGTCGCGCACGCGCGACCACGTCCACGTCTGCCAGATTCCGAAGTCTTTGTGGCGCATCGCGGGACGGCTCCCATACAGCGATGCGTTGCGCAGCAGCAGCTTGGGCACGGTGTCGTGCGTGTCGGCAGCCAAAGCGTTTGTCGCGCTCACAGTCCCGGTCCTCCCAGTCCTAGCTGCCTGTACGGCAGTCTTAGCGGCGTATAGCAGGCTGCTATCGCCCCATTAGCTCATAGCTCTGGCAGACGTGACCCCTGAGGGGCCAATCGCGCGGAGAAGGAAAGTAGCCCGGGGCAGCTCTGGACCACCCTGCAGCTCTTCATCTCTGCCATGCAATTCCGATAACATAGCATTGCGATTTATGCACCGCCATGAAACTATACGCTAGGTTTGTGTGCGCAAATGCCAATTTGACCCTGCCTTAATGCGCGGCTTCGACTGGAATGACCTCAGGTTCTTTCTGACCATCGCCCGGACCGGCAAGCTCACGTCCGCCGCCCGGCAGCTCGACGTTGACCATACCACTGTGTCACGGCGAATCGGGGCGCTGGAGGACAACCTCAAGGCGACGCTCTTCGAACGCAGCCCGCAGGGATACAAGCTTACCCAGGCGGGCGAACGTCTGATGCGGCACGCCGAGGTCATGGAAGCCGCCGCGCACCAGGCGTCGAGCGAGATCAGCGACGCCGACCTCGACCTCTCAGGAGCGATACGCATCGGCGCCCCGGATGGTTTCGGATCGATATTCCTCGCGCCGCGGCTCTGGGAACTGTGCCGGCAGCATCCCGGCCTCGACGTAGACCTTGTGGCGATGCCGCGCCAGTTCTCGCTCTCCAAGCGCGAGGCGGACATGGCGATCGTGCTGGCACGGCCGGCTGCGGGGCGGCTGAAGGCCCGCAAACTTACCGACTACGTGCTCGGCCTGTTCGCCTCGCCTGAGTACCTCGCGCGGCGGCCTGCGATCAACGAGTCGGCCGATCTCAAGCAGCACCGGCTGATCGGCTACATCGACGACCTGATTTTCACGCCCGAGCTCGATTATCTCCCGCTGATCGAGAAGGACCTGAAAGCCAACTTCGCCTCCACCAATCTCATCGCGCAGTTGAACGCCACCCGCGCCGGGGCCGGGGTGTGCGTGCTGCCGCACTTCGTGACCGCAGGCATTCCCGACCTTGTGCCGGTGCTGCCGCGCGACGTCCGCATCGTGCGCACGTTCTGGCTGATCACGCACGCCGACCTGGCGCCCATGCTGCGCATCCGCGTCACCAGCGACTTCATCGCCGAGGAAGTTCAGAAGGCGCGCAGCCTGTTCATGCCGGATGCCTAGCCCACGCCGACCACGCAGCCGCCAGCGAGACGACGCACCATGATCGAAGATGCGCGCGGACAGATCGACTACGACGAGGCCGGCTCCGGGCCGACCGTCGTACTCGTGCCGGGCTCGTGCAGCACGGGCGCGGCGTGGCGGCCGATCATGGCAACGTGGGAGGGCAAGTATCGCTGCGTCACCACCAGCCTGCTCGGCTACGGCACCACCGCCGAGCGGCGGACAGAGCGCGATCCCTCGATCGCCCACGAGGCGGACATCCTGGAAGCGGTGATCGCGCGGGCCGGCGGGCCCGTGCATCTGGTCGGCCATTCGTATGGCGGGCTGGTGTCGCTCGTGGTCGCGCTGCGTGGCAAGGCCCCGCTGGCAAGCCTCAGCATTCTGGAGGCGCCGGCGCTCGAACTGCTGCGCGCGATGGGTGAAGAGGCCCACTACAGCGGCTTCCGCCATATGACGGAGGGTTATTTCGCCGCCTTCAAGGCCGGCCAGACGGACGCGATCGCCGCCATGATCGATTTCTACGGCGGTGCCGGCACCTGGGCCTCCTGGCCTGAACGCGTGCGCGCCTATGCCGTGCAAACGACGCACGTCAACGTGCTCGATTGGGCAAGCGCGATGGGCTACCCGCTGTCACCCGAGGCGCTCGCGAAACTCTCGCTGCCGACACTTGTGCTGACCGGGTCGGAAAGTCATCCCGCGGCACGACGCGCCAATCAACTTGTCGCCGCCTGCATCGATGGCGCTAAGTTCCACATCGTCGAAGGTGCCGCGCACTTTGCGATCGCCACC
Source organism: uncultured Hyphomicrobiales bacterium (assembly GCA_902826255.1). Lineage (GTDB taxonomy): Bacteria > Pseudomonadota > Alphaproteobacteria > Rhizobiales > Hyphomicrobiaceae > AWTP1-13. Next base: position 15,028 of record CADEEC010000029.1, read on the forward strand.
CATGCCCGCGAGGTCGGCGCGCACGTCGCGCAGCACGTTGACGGCGCGACGTAGAAACCGGCCGCGGTGCGCAAAGCAGCATGCCGGATGGGCGTTGGCTCGACTTGCAGTGCCTCGCGTGGGGTGATAGGCCAACGCAAAATTTATAAAATCTCTCGCTCAGGAGTATGACATGCTCGACTACGGCCATTTCATCGGCGGCAAGCACGTGAAGGGGGCGAGTGGCCGCGCCGGCGATGTGTTCCAGCCCATGACGGGCGAGGTGCGCGCCAAGGTCGCCTTTGCGTCCAAGGCCGAAGTGGCCGCAGCGGTGGAGAATGCCAAGGCCGCGCAGCCGGCGTGGGCCGCGACCAACCCGCAGCGCCGCGCGCGCGTGATGATGAAGTTCCTCGAGCTCGCCAACCGCGACTACGACAAGCTCGCCGAGGTGCTGGCCCGCGAGCACGGCAAGACCGTCGCCGACGCCAAGGGCGACCTGCAGCGCGGCCTGGAAGTGGTCGAGTTCTCCATCGGCATCCCGCATCTACTCAAGGGCGAATACACGGAAGGCGCCGGCCCCGGCATCGACCTCTATTCCATGCGGCAAGCCCTCGGCGTGGTGGCGGGCATCACGCCCTTCAACTTCCCGGCCATGATTCCGCTGTGGAAGTGCGCGCCCGCCATCGCCTGCGGTAATGCTTTCATCCTCAAGCCGTCCGAGCGCGATCCCGGCGTGCCGATGATGCTGGCCGAGCTGTTCATGGAAGCCGGCCTGCCGGCCGGCGTGCTCAACGTCGTCAATGGCGACAAGGAAGCGGTCGACGCCATCCTGGAGCATCCCGACATCCAGGCCGTCGGCTTCGTCGGCTCCACGCCAATCGCGGAGTACATTTACGGCAAGGGCTGTTCCGCGGGTAAGCGGGTGCAGTGCTTCGGCGGCGCCAAGAACCACATGATCATCATGCCCGACGCCGACATGGATCAGGCCGTCGATGCGCTGATCGGCGCGGGCTACGGCTCGGCCGGCGAGCGTTGCATGGCGGTGTCCGTGGCCGTGCCGGTGGGACAGAAGACGGCCGACATCCTGGTCGAGAAGCTGATCCCGCGCGTGGAGAGCCTCAAGATCGGCCCCTCCACCTCCGCCGACGCCGACTTCGGCCCGCTGGTCACCGCCGCGCACCTGAAGAAGGTGAAGGACTATGTCGACATCGGCATCAAGGAAGGCGCGAAGCTGAAGGTCGACGGCCGCAACTTCAAGATGCAGGGCTACGAGAACGGCTTCTACATGGGCGGTTGCCTGTTCGACGACGTGACGCGCGACATGCGCATCTACAAGGAGGAGATCTTCGGGCCCGTCCTCTCCGTCGTGCGCGCCAAGACCTACGAGGAAGGGCTGAAGCTCGCCAACGACCACGAGTACGGCAACGGCGTCGCCATCTTCACGCGCGACGGCGATGCGGCCCGCGACTTCGCGGCCAAAGTGCAGGTGGGCATGGTGGGCGTGAACGTGCCGATCCCGGTGCCGCTCGCCTACTACACCTTCGGCGGCTGGAAGCGCTCCGGCTTCGGCGACCTCAACCAGCACGGCCCGGACAGCGTGCGCTTCTACACCAAGACCAAGACCGTCACCTCGCGCTGGCCGTCCGGCATGAAGGAAGGCGCCGAGTTCGTGATCCCGACGATGAAGTGACCCAGCACGCCAACGATCCCGCCCGCTGCGCCGAGGCCATTGTCGACCGCGTCGGGCGGGAAATCCGGCTGGCGGTGCCGATCGGGATCGGCAAGCCGGTGCTGCTGGTCAACGCGCTTTGCAAGCTCGCGGAGACGGACCGCAGCATCAAGCTGCACATCTTCACGGGCCTGTCGCTGGCGCGGCCGCGCTACCGTACGAGCCTGGAGGAGCGCTTCGCCAAGCCGCTGCTCGACCGGCTGTTCGGCAGCTATCCCGATCTCGTCTACACCAAGGCCCTGCAGGCCGGCACGCTGCCGCCCAATATCGAGGTGACGGAGTTCTTCCTGCAGGCCGGCGCCTGGCTCGGCAACGCGCACGTGCAGCAGCACTATACCAGCCTCAACTATTCCCGCGTGGCCGCGCATCTCGAGCGCATCGGCACCAACGTGATGGGCCAGCTGGTGGCGCCCGAGCCGCACGGCGGCGCCCGGGTCAGCCTCAGCGCCAACACGGACGTGACGCTCGACCTCATGGCGTACGTCGCGCGCCGCCGGCGCGAGGGCAAGCCCATCGTGTTCGCGGGCGAGATCAATGCGAACCTGCCCTACATGCCGGGCGAAGCCGAGATGGCCCGCGACGCTTTCGACATCCTGCTCGAACCCTCCGCACCCAACTACGACCTGTTCGCACCGCCCAAGGAGCCCGTGTCGCTCGCCGACTACGCCATGGCGCTGCATGTGGCGACCCTGATCAAGGACGGCGGCACGCTGCAGCTCGGCATCGGCTCGTTCGCGGATGCGCTCGCACACGCGCTGATCCTGCGCCACACGCGCAATGCCGAGTTCCGCGACCTCGTCGGGCGGCTCGGCAAGCCCGCGTCCGATGCGGAGCTGGAGCCGTTCCGGACCGGCCTCTACGGCTGCACCGAGATGCTGGTCGACGCCTTCCTTGCGCTGAAGCGGGCCGGCATCCTCAAGCGCCGCGTCACAGACAGGGAAGGCAAGGCGGCGGCGCTGCACGCCGGCTTCTTCGTCGGCAACCAGGCCTTCTACCGCGAGCTGCGCGAGATGCCGGAGGAGCAACGCGCCGACATCGCCATGACGTCGATCTCGTTCACCAACACGCTCGACGGCGACGAAGCTCTGAAGCGCGAGCAGCGGCGCGATGCGCGTTTTGTCAACACGGCGATGATCGTCACGCTGCTGGGCGCCGCCTCGTCCGACATGCTGGAGGACGGCCGCGTCGTCAGCGGCGCCGGCGGCCAGCACGATCTCGTCACCCTGGCACAGGCGCTGGAGGGCGCGCGCTCCATCATCGCCGTGCGCAGCACGCGCCAGCAGGCCGGCGTCGCCACCAGCAACATCGTCTGGCGCTACGGCAACGCGACGGTGCCGCGCCACCTGCGCGACGTCGTGGTGACCGAGTACGGCATCGCCGATCTGCGCGGCAAGTCCGACAGCGCCTGCGTCGCGAGCTTGCTGGCCGTCGCCGACGGCCGCTTTCAGCAACCCCTGCAAGGTGACGCACAGACCGCCGGCAAGCTCGCCAAGTCGTTCGAGCTGCCCGGCGAGGCGAGGCGCAATACGCCGCAACGGCTGTCCGAAATGCTGGATGCCCCGCGGCGTGCCGGCCTGCTGCCGCCCTATCCCCTCGGCTCGGACATGACCGAGACGGAGGAGCGGCTGGCGGGCGCGCTGTCGCGGCTGAAGAGCGCCGGATACGTCGAGCTCGCCCGCTCCGCCCTCGCGGGTCTCGGCGCCAACGTCAGCGCACAGCACCGCGACGCCCTGCAGCGCATGGCGCTCGATGCTCCGCAATCTCTGAGTGACCGTGCCATGCGTGCGCTCGTGCTCGGCGCGCTCCGCCGCACGTCAGCCTGATCGTAGGCCCGCAGTGGCCAGAGCACACGCACGGGCGCGACCTGCTGCCCGCGCGCTACGATCGGTGGTGGATGCGCTCGGCGGCCACGGCGCGCGCGTCACGCGCGCCGCCGACCTTCCCGACGCCATCGAGCGGGCCATCGCCAGCGGTAGGCCCGCCTGCATCAACGTGATGAGAGAGCGCGTGCCCGCCCCGATGGTGCGGCGCGGCTAGTCGTCGACGTCTTTCTTGATCAGCTTGAAGGCGGCGTCGAACTCGAGGTCGTACTTCTTGCCGTCGGCGCAGCGCGCGTCGTCGACCTCGAACTTGCCGTCGTCGAACTCCATGCTGCCGCCTGTGCAGCCTTGAGCCTGCACGGCCGCGACCAGTTGCGTGCGCTCCTGGTCGGTCACGGGGCGATCGGCCAGCGCGGCGCCGCTGGCAAGTCCGACGGCCAATGCGAGGACGGGGGCGACAATGCGAATCATGCGGCTCTTTCTCCTTGTCTGCGGTCGACTTTCGAACCTCCAGCACAACTGGGGCGGCGCTGCCGTGTTCCCGATAGGGCAACATGCCACTGGCAAGAACTACGGGCGTGGAAACCAAGTCCCGGCAATCCGCGCCAAACCGGGGTCCGGCACGGCCCGTTAAGGATTTCGCCGTCTGACGTGCGCCATATTTCCTGCTACAGAAGCGCGCCGCGAACCCCAGATCGATCATGTCTGCCACCGCCACCTCCAGTCCGGCCAAGAGCGCTCGTCCCGAGTGGGCGAAGGCGCGCCGCATCGTCGTGAAAATCGGCTCGAGCCTGCTGGTCGATCACGCCAAGGGGGCGCTCAACGCCGCCTGGCTGGAGTCGCTCGCGGCCGACATGGCGGCGCTCAAGAAGGCCGGCAAGCAGATGATCGTGGTGTCATCGGGCGCCATTGCGCTCGGGCGGCACGTGCTGGGCCTGCCGCGTGGTGTCCTGCCCTTGGAGCAGTCGCAGGCGGCGGCCGCCGTCGGGCAGATTTCGTTGGCGAGCGCCTACCAGGCGATCCTGAAATCGCACGGGCTCACCGCCGCGCAGATCCTGCTCACGCTGGGCGATACTGAAGAGCGCCGCCGCTACCTCAACGCGCGCCAGACCATCGCCACCCTGCTCGGCCAGGGCGCGGTGCCCGTCGTCAACGAGAACGACACGGTTGCCACGTCGGAAATTCGCTACGGCGACAACGACCGCCTGTCCGCGCGCGTCGCCAGCATGATGAGTGCCGACTGCCTCGTGCTGCTGTCCGACATCGACGGCCTCTACACGGCGCCGCCCGGCCGCGGCACGGACGCCAAGCGGCTCGACGTCGTGCGCCAGATCACACCCGAGATCGAGGCCATGGCCGGCAGCGCCGGCACGGAGCTGTCACGCGGCGGCATGGTCACCAAGATCGAGGCCGGGCGCATCGCGCTCTCGTCCGGCAGCAACATGGTGATCAGCTCGGGCAAGATCACACATCCGCTGCGCGCGCTTTCGGAAGGCGCGCCCTGTACGTGGTTCCTGGCGCCGTCCGATCCGGTCACGGCGCGCAAGCGCTGGATCGCCGGACAGCTCGAGCCCAAGGGCAGCGTCGAGATCGACGAGGGTGCCGAAAAGGCCCTGCTCTCCGGCAAAAGCCTGCTGCCCGCGGGCGTGCGCAAGGTGATGGGCACGTTCGAGCGCGGCGATGCCGTCGTCATCCGCGCCGCCGACGGGCGCGAGCTCGGCCGCGGCCTCATTGCCTATGCACGCGAGGATGCCCAGCGTATCATCGGCCGCAAGAGCGGCGAGATCGCCGCCATCCTCGGCCACGCCGGCCGCACCGAGCTGGTGCACCGCGACGACATGGTGCTGAGCAAGGGCTGACCATGACCGTGCAGACGAAAAAGCCCGAGACTCTGGAGAACGTGGCCGATGCCATGCGCGCCGTTGGCGTGCAGGCGCGTGCGGCGGCCGGCACGCTGGCCCACGCGTCGACGAAGGCCAAGAACCTGGCGTTGCTGACCGCGGCCAAGGAGCTGCGCGCGCGCACCGCCGCCATCATCGAGGCCAACAAGCTCGACCTTGCCGCCGCCACGGAGGCGAACCGGCCTGCGTCCTATCTCGACCGGCTGATGCTCGACCCCAAGCGCATCGAGGGCATGGCAAAGGGCCTGGAGGACGTTGCCGCGCTCGCCGATCCGGCCGGCAGCGTGCTCGCGGCGTGGACGCGGCCCAACGGCCTCAGAATCGAGCGCGTGCGCGTGCCGCTCGGCGTCATCGGCATCATCTACGAGAGCCGCCCCAACGTGACGGCCGACGCCGGCGCGCTGTGCCTCAAGGCCGGCAACGCCGCGATCCTGCGCGGCGGCTCCGACAGCCATCACTCCAGCCGCGCCGTCCAGGTGTGCCTCGCGCGCGGCCTGCGCGAAGCAGGATTGCCGGAAAGCGCGATCCAACTCGTGCCCACCACCGACCGCGACGCCGTCGGCCTGATGCTCAAGGGCCTCGACGGCGCCATCGACGTGATCGTGCCGCGCGGCGGCAAGAGCCTCGTCGCCCGCGTGCAGGAGGAGGCGCGCGTGCCCGTGTTCGCGCACCTGGAAGGGCTTTGCCACACCTACGTCGACCGGAGCGCCGACCTGGAGATGGCCAAGCGCATCGTCGTCAATGCCAAGATGCGGCGCACCGGCGTGTGCGGCTCGACGGAGACGCTGCTGGTGGACAGGAGCGCGCCCGCCGGCACGCTCGGCGCGCTGATCGCGGCGCTTGCCGACGCCGGCTGCGAGGTGCGCGGTGACGCGGCCGCGCAGAAGGTCGACGCGCGCGTGAAGGCAGCCAGCGAGCAGGACTGGTCGACCGAGTACCTCGACGCCATCATCTCCGTGAAGGAGGTGACGGGCGTCGACGGCGCAATGGCCCATATCCGCAACTACGGCTCGCAGCACACCGACGCCATCATCGCGCAGGATCAGGCGACGGCCGACCGCTTCCTCGCCGAGCTCGACAGCGCCATCGTGCTGCACAACGCCTCCACCCAGTTCGCCGACGGCGGCGAGTTCGGCATGGGCGCCGAGATCGGCATCGCCACCGGCCGCATGCATGCCCGCGGGCCCGTCGGCGTCGAGCAGCTCACCACCTTCAAATACGTGGTGCGCGGCACAGGCCAGGTGCGGCCCGGCTAGAGGGTGCACCTTCGCTGTAGTGCAAAAGCTGGGGCGGGGCACGCCGCTAGAGTGCAACCGGAATCGACAGGAACCCGCGGAAGCGCGCGCGGCCGCCGCGCACCGGGTCGCCGGCAAGGCGATACTGCGGAAAGCGCGCCAGGAACCGGCCGATGGCGATGCGGCCCTCCAGTCGCGCAACGTTGAGGCCGATGCACACGTGCGGACCGGAGCCGAAGGCGAGATGCCGGTTCGGCTCGCGCCCGATGTCGAGCCGGTCGGGATCGGGAAACTCGGCCGCATCGCGGTTGGCGGCGCCGATGCCGATGGTGAGGTAGGTGCCGGCAGCGATGTCGACGCCGGCGATGCGCACCGGCGCAATGGCCAGCCGATTGCCGAGCTGGTTGGGGCTTTCGAAGCGCAGAAATTCCTCCACCGCGCTGCGGATCAGCTGCGGCTGCTTCAGCAGGCGCGCCTTCTCCTCCGGCCACTCCAGCAGCGCATAGAGCCCGTTGCCGACGAGGTTGGTGGTGGTCTCATGGCCGGCGTTGAGGATGAAGATGATGTTGTGCAGCAGCTCCCGCTCCGACAGCCGCTCGCCGTTCTCCTCGCCGCGGATGAGCCGCGTCAGCACATCCCGCTCCGGATCGCCAGGCTTGTCGCGGCGGCGCGCCACCAGCGTTTCCAGATAGGCGAGGAAGTCCTTCACTGCGGTTTCGCCATGGGCCTGCTGCGCCGGCGTCAGCACCGGCTCCAGCGCACCGAGGATGGCGAGCGACCAGTCGCGCAAGGGCTCGCGCTCCTCGCGCGGCACGGCCAGCAGGTTGCCGATCACCTCGATCGGCACGGCGGCGGCAAGATCGCCGATCAGGTCGGCGGCGCCCTTGGCCTCGATGCGGTCGAGCAACCCGTCGACCAGCGCGGTCACCGGCTGCTCCATGTCGCTGATGGAGCGGGGCGTGAAGGCACCGGCGATGATGCGGCGCACGCGCGTGTGCAGCGGCGGATCGTTGAAGACGAGGCTGGTGGTGTGGTGCTCG
>CADEEC010000029.1:22831-28830 GCA_902826255.1 uncultured Hyphomicrobiales bacterium
CCCCCGCGTAGCGCGACGGCCGCCGTGCAGGCGTGTGCGTGTTGTCTGCCACCTGCCGATCCTCCGGAGGCCACGGATATCACCGGCGGCAGTGGTCCGGCCAGGGGCTCGGTTGGTGCAGCCAGATGTCGAGCGATGCGATCGCAAGGAATCTTGAGCTATTCCAGTCCTGCCTGCATCGGAACGCTGCAGCCCTTGTCATCCCGGCCGAGCAGAGCGAGAGCCGGGACCCAGGGCAACAAGCTCTGACTCCACCCGTAGCCCCTGGGTCCCGGATATTGCGCTGACGCGCAATTCCGGGATGACAATGAAGGAGCCTAGGCGTTTCCCGCCGCCTCGTCGGCGCGGATTTGCGCGATGGAGCGCTCGCGGTGCTTCAGCCACCAGCCGTACTGCACCGGCCAGTCGTCCATGGCGTCGCTGGCTGTGCGGCCCAGCGCGATTTCCGCCATCTGCGGCCAGCTCGGGTTGACGAGGGCCTCGCGGGCGATGGCGATGAGGTCGGCCTGGCCCTTCTGCAAGACCTCCTCGGCATAGGCGGGATCGACGATCAGCCCGACCGCCATCGACTTGATGCCGGCCTCGCGCCGCACGCGCTCCGCATAGGGCACCTGGAATCCCCAAGTGCGCTTGATGCGCGCCGCCGTCGCCGAGCCGAACAGGCCGCCCGACGAGCAGTCGATCACGTCGATGCCGCGCGCTTTCAGCTCCTTCGCGTAGGCCACCGTGTCGTCCATGCTCCAGCCGCCATCCACGCCGTCGACAGCCGAGACGCGCAGGAATACCGGCTTGTCCTTGGGCCACACGGCGCGCAGGGCCTCGGCCAGCTCCAGCGGAAAGCGGGTGCGGCCGGCGAAGTCGCCGCCGTAGCCGTCGTTGCGCGTATTGCTGAGCGGCGACAGGAACTCGTGCACCAGGTAGCCGTGCGCGTTGTGGATCTCCAGCACCTCGAACCCGCAGTCGATGGCACGCTTGGCGGCATCCACCCACTGGGTTTTGAGGGTGGCGAGGTCGCTCACCGAAAGCGCACGCGGCACGATGTAGCCCTCGGCCATCGGCTCCGTCGTCGGCGCCACGATCTCCCAGGTCTTCTCGCCGCGCGCGAGGTCATCGGCCGTGAGCGGGCCGTTGCCGAACCACGGCCGCTGCATGGAGCCCTTGCGCCCGGCGTGGGCCAACTGGATCGCCGGCACCACGCCCTGCGATTTTGCAAACGCAGCGAAGCGCTTGAGCGGCGGCATGTGCGCGGACGACCACAGCCCCAGGTCGCCGTTGGTGATGCGGCCCTGGTCCGTCACCGCCGTCGCCTCGATGAACACAAGGCCGGCGCCGCCCAGCACGAAGCGGCCCCAGTGCGCGAAATGGAAGTCCTGGGCGATGCCGTCCACGGCCGAGTACATGGCCATCGGCGCGATCACCACCCGATTCTTGAGGGTGACATCGCGCAGCGCGATGGGCGTGAACAGCAGCGGCTGGGTCATGTCGGGGGGACTCGGGGCGGCGGGAGGGAATTCAGCCCAACCCTAGAGGACTTCTGTCCCTGTTGGAATCACCGAGCTGGGAAAGCCGCCTCGTCCTGAGCCTGTCGAAGGACAGCGCGCGCATGGCAAATGCGGCGGTTCCACCCCCGGGACTAGTCCGAGGGCCGGAGGTCGGCGGTTGCGGACCCTGGGTCTAACCACGTCGGAAAGGCGCTAACGCTGCCGTCCGCCTCACCGCTATCCACAGGCCGTGTCACCACAATCACCCGGCCGCGGCACCGGCCGCTCTTGCTGGCACGCGCGGCATCCTCTAAGGCCGCATCGCCTGGCTGTCACAAAAGTGCCATGCAGACGGGCCGGGGGAGGGGCGCATGAAAAACACCATCTGGGAAGCCGTCGGGCGGTTCTTCGGCTCGTCGCATAACGAGCGCTTCGCCGAGCTCCTCATGCAGCTTGCGGAGACTGCGGTGGCGTCTGCCTCGCACTTCCGGCAGACCGGCGGCCAGGACCTTCCCGGCATCATCGACTTCGAGCACAAGGGCGACGCCATCGTCGACGACATCCACGAGCTGCTCGACAACGCCTTCATCCTGCGCTTCGACATCGCCGACTGCATGCGCCTGGTCGACGACCTCGACAACGTCATCGACGGCATGCGCAAGGTCGCCATCCACATCGACATCTACCGTTCCGTGCTGGTGCCGCTCAGGCCCGACGCGCTGGAGCTGTTCGCCATCGGCGAGCGCATGATGCTGGGCGTGCGCGAGCTGGTCGCCATGCTCTCGGAGTCCAAGCTCTCGCTCGCCCGCGTGCGCGAGCGGGCCCGCCCGATCGACGACGCGGAGACGGAGGCCGACAACGTGGTCGCCGTCGCCGAGCGTACGCTGGTCGCCGAATACATTGCGCCCAATGCAAACCGCCTTGAGTTCATCGCCTGGGAGAAGCTCTACGCCCTGCTGGAGCAGATGACGGACGAGGCCAACCACTGCGCCAAGCTCATTCTGTCGCTCGCCCGCAAGGAGGCGTGATGGAGCTTTTCACCATCGCGCTGCTGGTGGCACTTTTCACCGTGCTGGCCGCGGAGTTCGTCAACGGCTGGACCGACGCGCCCAACGTCATCGCCACCATCGTCTCGACCGGCGTGCTCAGCCCGCGGCCGGCGATTGCCATGGCCGTGATCTTCAACATCCTTGGTGCCATGGGCGGCACCGCGGTGGCGGCGACCGTGGGCTCCGGCATCGTGGTGCCTTCGGCCATGACGCTGCCGGCCATCACCGCCAGCATGCTCAGCATCATCGCCTGGGGGTCGATGGCTGCGAAGCTCGGCATCCCCGTCAGCAAGTCGCACGCCCTGCTGGCGGGCCTGGCCGGCGCGGGCCTCGCCGGCGGCGGCTGGGACGCGCTGTTGTGGACCGGCTGGCAAAAGGTCGGCATCGGCCTCGTGTGCTCGCTGGGCCTCGGCTTCCTCGGCGCCCTCATCATCGGCAAGCTCGTGATCCGCTTCGCGGGCAGCTCGCGGCCGACGCCTGCCAAGCGCAACTTCAACCGGCTGCAACTGATGTCGGCGGCCTTCATGGCCTACAACCACGGCCTCAACGACGGGCAGAAGTTCATGGGTGTGTTCGCGCTCACCATGCTGGCCGGCGGCGCCACGAACGTGTTCGAGATTCCCTTCTGGGTTATTCTCATCTGCGCGCTGACCATGGGCATCGGCACCAGCTTCGGCGGCTGGCGCATCATCGAGACCGTCGGCATGAAGATGGCGCGCATCACCTCCTGGCAGGGCTTCGCCGCGCAGACGTCGGCCTCGTTCACGATCTTCGGCGCCTCGCACTTCGGCATCCCGCTCAGCACCACGCACACCATCACCACAGGCATCGTTGGTGCCAGCGCCGCCAAGCGCACCTACGACATCCGCTGGGGCGTGATGCGCCGCATCGTGGCCGCCTGGGCCCTGACCTTCCCGTGCTGCGCGATCCTTGCCTTCTTCGCCGCGCTCGCCGCCAACCGGCTGTTTCCGTAGCGAACCCCGAGTGATGTCTGTCATCCCGGCACGTGTTGCCGGGATCCAGCGCGCAACAAGCGTCAGAGCAAGCGGATAGATGGATCCCGGGGACAAGCCCCCGGGATGACAACCTCTGAACGCACCGAATTGATCTGAGAAACGAGAGTGGTCGCCGCCCAAACAAAAGGGGCCACCCTTGCGGGCAGCCCCTCCGTCGTGCGGCCTTCGTTAACCCGTCTTGCCGTCAGCCTCACCGCGCAGGCGGTAGAGGTTCTGCAGCAGCGCATCGAAGCCGCCGGTCGCACCGCCCGTGTGCAGGTCGATGCGGCCGACCTTCTCGACCAGCTTCTCCAGCGCCTCCAGCTCCTTCAGGCGGAGCAGGAGCGGGTTGTCCTCCATCAAACGGGCCGTGTTGAGCAGAGAGCGGGTCGCCGCCGTCTCCTCCTGGCGGCGGATCAAGTTGGCCTTCGCCGTCCGCTCCGCCTCCACGACCTTGTTCAACAGCTCACGAATGTCACCCGGCAGGATGACATCCTTGACGCCGATCTCGCCGATCTCGACGCCGAGGTCGCCCGCCCGCGCCGCCACGAACGCCCGGATCTCCCGGTCGATCGTGTCGCGCGCGGCGAGGATCTCGTCCAGCGTGCGCGTCGCCACGGCCTCACGGATGGCGAACTGCACCAGCCGGTAGATCGTGTTCGCCACGTCGCCGGACGCGAGCGCCGCCTTCTCCGGATCGACCACGCGCGTGAACGCCGTCAGCGTCACGCGGATGCCGACGCGATCCTTGGTCAGGATCTCCTGCGCCGTCACCTCGAGCGGCGTCGGACGGGTGTCGACCTTGGTGATCTTCACCGTCCGGCCCACCGCCCAGAACGCGTGCCGGCCCGCCGGCAGCCGCTCGGTGAGCTTGCCGTCGACGAACAGCAAGCCCGCCTCGTGCGCCTCCACCACGGCATGCACGACGATCGGCATGCGCGCCAGGTCGAGCTTGTCGAGGTACCGCTTGGCAACCCGCATCTCCGCGTCCGCATCGATGCGCTCGACCTCGACGCGCGTGACCGCCTTCCAGAACGCGCGCGTCGTGTTCGGCATGACCATGTGCTTGGGCTCGCCGTCGAGGGAGACGATGGCCACCTCGTTGGCGCCGAGCTGCACGATCTCGAAGTTGTCGGCCGCGACCTGCGGGTGCGTGTGCGCGATGCGCAGCGCCCGGTCGGACGCAAGCTCGACACGGCCGACCTTCACGACCTCCGCCGCCAGCCGGCGGCCGTAGTCGAAGGCCGTGAACCGGCCCGGGCCGAGCAAACGCTCGAACTTGCCGTCCCGCGTGAGGAATGCACGCTCGTCATCCTTGACGATGGTCTGGAACTTGAAAATCACGACACAGTCTCCTTCAGTTTCCCCGCCTTCTTGCGAAGGCGGGCAGTCTTCCCCTCCTTGCAAGGGGAAAGGAAATCTCGTTGAGCAAGGTCGCTGGCTGCGTCCCACGCCACGGCCACGGGCCTGCGCTTGAGCAAAGGCAGCGCCGCCGTGAGGCCTGGCTGCGTCCGCACCGATCCGAAGACCGGTGCGCCGGTGCCAGGCCGCAGGCTTTGCCGCCCCTGCGGTATCCGCGCGGGCACAGAGCGCCGAGGCGCTTGCCAATCCGGCCGCCATCTCGGCCGGGGCCTCGATGAACGGAAAGATCAGCGGGGAAGCAGCCAGCTTCCCGATATGGAATGTTCGTGTTTAGCGAACATGGTTTGCGACGTGGGATTTGAACCCACTACCCTCTGGTTAAAGGCCAGATGCTCTATCCAATTGAGCTAGTCGTATGGTGAAGCCTGAAGGAATCGAACCTCCGCCCTCCCGGACATCCCGGGTGCTCTGCCACTGAGCTACGGCCTCTGTGAGCTCTTTAAGCGCGGAACACGCCACCGCAGAGCGGCGCGCGCCAGCCGGTATTGAGAAAGCAACCCGGTCACGAAGCGCTCATCAAGCGGCGCGCGTGCTACGCGAGGATTCTGGCAAAATAAAAGCGCAACGCGGACGATTGCGTGCGCTGCACCTTGCGTAGCTGGCGCGCCACAGGTTGCCTCCGAGCACGTGGAACGATCGTCGTGTGAGTTGACCGCTATCCTGCGCTCCGCCGTCATCCTCGCCCTTGTGGCGAGAAACCGGTGATCCTCCCAGCTGCTCCCGAGCCTGCTGACAAATAGATGCTCGGGACAAGCGGGGATGACGTCCTTTCCGAGCCGCAGACCCTCACCCCAAGACGTCATTCCCGCGCAAGCGGGAATCCAGCTCCGAGCGTCAGAGGGCCATGCGGGGGTGGACCCCCGATAGCCTTGCGCCGCTGGCTTCGAGGATGACGTGCGTTGGGGACGCCGGCACCCGCCCCAAACGTCATTCCCGCGCAGGTGGGGATCCAAATCAACGTACCGACAGGGTGCTCTCAGGCAGCACCGCGCCTGGTCTCCGACTTTGCGTGGGAGTGACTGGTTGAAGCGATGGTGGACGGCGGCTGCGCA
>CADEEC010000030.1:0-12061 GCA_902826255.1 uncultured Hyphomicrobiales bacterium
CACGTGCTGCGCGGTTCGGAGCGAATTTCTCGATCTGAATCACACTAGCAAGTTTCTAGTGTCCCTTATGATTCCGAAGTTCGCGCGGGATGCTGGCTGCAAGGTATGGCGAACTTCGGAACTGGGACACTAGTGCAGCAGAGCTATCTGCGGCTTGCCCGGTGCGCCTATCTCGATGCGCTTCGAGTTGAGTGTCGCGTAGCCCAGGATCGTCGGGATCGTCACCTGATAGGGCACCAGCACGTTGGCGCTCGGGATCGGACGCAGGATGACCTCGATGCCATCCGTCGTTGCCAGATGCGAGTTCTCCGCATCCACCTTGTGACCGGCGACGGGCTGATACTTCACGCGGCAGACATAAGCCATGCCGGGCTGGCCGCTCGGCTGCTGCTCACTCACCTTCGCCTGACCCTTGTACGTCAGCACGAGATCGAAGCGTTCCTTGCCGTCGAAGATCTGAAGCCTGCGGTTGCAGGGGCTGGTCGACGGGCTGCGCGCCACCACCATGATGGCGCTGAGCGGATCGATCACGCCCTTGAGGTGCTGCTGGCGCAGGGGAACGATGTCGGTCTTGGGCGGCGCCGGCGGGACATGGGCGATGCTCGTCACCGTGCCGTCATCGAAGCCGAGCTTGGTCGAGCCGGTCTTGGAGGAGCTTTTGAAGTCGAAGGTAAAGGCCGCCGGCTTCGGCATGCGGTCGGCAATCAGGCCGAATGTGCGCGTCTCGCCGACCCAGGTGATGGCGCCGAGCAGCAGGCTCAGCTGGGCGTTGCCGACCAGCGAATAGCTCTCTTCCTCGGACTGCGATTGGAATTCAAAGGTGCCGACGTTGAACCCATTGAAGTTCACGTCGAACAGGGCCCGGACGCTTGGCCACTCCTCAGCGCGGGCCTGCGGGCCCGAGACACTCAACGCAACAACGCACAGAACAACCGCCAGCACGCGCTTCATGACGCACCCTCACAACGCCCCGACAAAACGCAACGCGAAACCCCGCCTTCTCGTTTCAGGCTTAGCCCGTTTTGCGACTTTTGTGTGTCTCGGATAGGCTACGCGCTCACAGTAAAAAAGTTGCAAACGGCTGGCCCGCCGCGGCACATAGCGGCCCGCAGCCCCTTGACGTCCCCCGCCCTTTGTATAGAACGGCCGCGCGGCAAGGCCGCTTTTCCTATCCCTAGAGGAATTCGACTGATGTCCCGGCGATGCGAGCTGACCGGCAAGGGCCCGATGTCCGGGAACCTGCGGAGTCATGCTGAAAACAAGACCAAGCGCGTTTTCCGGCCCAATCTTGTGGACGTCACGCTGATCAGCGATGCCCTCCAGCGCAAGGTGCGGCTGAGGGTCAGCGCGCATGCCCTGAAGTCCGTCGAGCGTACGGGGGGCCTCGATGCGTTCCTGGTCAAGGCCAAGGACACCGAGCTGTCGGATCGCTGCCAGCGCTTGAAGCGCGACATCAAGAAGGCCAACGCCGAAAAGGCTGCGGCCTAAGCCATCTCCAGCATGAGTTCCATGCGGACTTCGGTGCGGTCGGCTCCCCACATGGGGAGCCTTTTGCTTTCCGTGACGGCGAAACCGGCACCCTCGTAGAGCTTCAAAGCGGCGTCGAGGTCGGAAAAGCTCCACAGGAAAACGCTGCGAAATCCACGCGCGCGACAATAGTCGAGAGCCGTCTCAAGTAGACGCCGACCGACACCCTTGCCACGGGCGTCCGGCGACAGCAGGAACCACCTGAGCTGGCCGACACCCTCTTCTGCATCGACCACCGCGATCGACCCTAGGGTGCGCTCCCCCTCCTCAGCGATCCACAGGCGGCCGGACCCGGACAGCACGAAATCGGACAACGGCTTCGCCACGTAGGGCTCGAATGTCGTGTCGAGCCCGTACTCGCGCGCGTAGAGCACGCCGTGCAGGTGGACGATCATGCCGAGATCGCCGGGTTTCAACTCGTGGCGGATTGTGACGGTACCTGATGCGGCTTGGGTCATGGCATCACACGCTACGGCTAATCTTCGTGCAACACGAACTGCAGGAGGATCGTCCGCTGAAGGAGGCGGTTGAAGTTGTCGTCGGAGATCAGCGTCACCACGGTCTCGCCGCCGGCGCCGCGATGCACCGCGATACCTTCCATGTTGTCGATCTCGAATCCGGAGTCCGCTTCGACCAGCGTGCGGCCGACCAGTTTTGCCCCCGGGACAATCTCCGACATTGAGAGCCTGCGTAGCCGCATCTTTACCCCGCTCGTCCAGCGAAAGTACCGCTCGAGCACCAGCAATCCCCCGTCCGGCAGTCCTGCCGCATCGGTGATATTGAAGCCATCGTCGTCGCGGAGATGGATCGGTCGCGGCTCGCCCCGCACCCAGATCCAGCCGCTATGGTAGCCACTGCCGCGCGTGAACCGCTCGGCGAATGCCACCAGCGATCCGCGCAGCGGCCCGGTCTGGATCACGGCGAGGGCCTCTAACCCCTGATTGCCCTGCATACGCCGCGCTTCGGGCGGAAGCTTGAAGTAGCCCGAGGGCGCGCGCGGCTCGCGATCGGTGATCTGGAACCGCCCGATCCGGTGCAGGCGCTCGAAACCAATGGCTAATGTGCCGCGGCCAAGCGTGCCGTCGAGAAGGGTAAGGGACTCCGCGTCCTGCTCGCGCTTCTGCTCCAGTTCACGTCCGCCCAAGGCAGCCAGCGTGCCCATGCGCGCCTTTATCAAGCCCGTCGGTCGGCCACCGTCGTAGGTGATGTCGGCAGACAGCCAGCTCCCGGCGTCGGAAACGGAGAACAGCTCGCCGCCGTTTCCGCCCACGAGCAATCCGGACCAGCCGCCGAAATCGCTATCCGACGAAGACAGCACCAGCCCCCCGCGGAATTCCAGCGGGCCGAAGCGCGCGACATTGGGCCGGGACCTGTCGAAGTGTGCGATTTGCCGCGCGGTGATTTCCACCGGCCGCGACGCCATATGTTCCCTGTCGGTCGCGCCGCGCTGCGCATGCGCGCCGGAGGCCGTCACGAGCCCGACGGCGGCCAGCAGGATCACAATCAAGCGCTGGCGCGTTGGGGCACGCATGTTCGGGATACTCAGTGCATCTTGCGGCGTAAAGAAACGGTGGGCCGTTTGGGCTCGGTCGGCCCATCCTCTTCGAATAGCTCGACCAGCTTGTCTGTCATGGCACCAGCCAACTCGGCGGGATCGGTAATCGTGACGGCACGGCGATAATAGCGCGTTACGTCATGGCCGATACCGATGGCAATCAGCTCGACCGACGACCGCGTCTCGATCTCCTCGATCACCTGGCGCAAATGCTGCTCCAAGTAGTTGCCGGTGTTGACGGACAATGTTGAGTCGTCGACCGGTGCACCGTCCGAGATCATCATCAGGATCCGGCGCCGCTCGGGCCGTCCGAGCAGACGCTTGTGCGCCCACGCAAGGGCCTCGCCGTCGATGTTTTCCTTGAGCAGCCCCTCGCGCATCATCAAGGCGAGCGAGCGCTTGGCGCGTCGCCACGGCGCATCGGCCGACTTGTAGACGATGTGGCGCAGGTCATTGAGACGACCGGGGTTGACCGGCTTGCCGGCCGCAAGCCACGCCTCGCGAGCCTGTCCGCCCTTCCACGCCTTGGTCGTAAACCCGAGAATCTCCACCTTCACGCCACAGCGTTCCAGCGTACGCGCAAGGATATCTGCACAGCAGGCCGCCACCATGATCGGGCGGCCGCGCATGCTGCCGGAATTATCCAACAGCAGCGTGACGACGGTGTCGCGGAAATCTGCATCGCGCTCGTGCTTGAATGTCAGGGCGTGCAGCGGATCGATCACCACCCGCGTCAAACGCGCCGTATCGAGAATGCCTTCCTCGAGGTCGAAATCCCACGCGCGGTTCTGCTGCGCCATCAGCTTGCGCTGCAACTTGTTGGCCAGGCGCCCCACAACGCTTTGCAGGTTGCGCAGCTCCTTGTCGAGGAACGCGCGCAGACGCTCCAGCTCGTCGGGCGTGGACAGATCCTCGGCAGAAATCTCTTCGTCATGCTGGCGGCTAAAAACCTTGTAGCCGAAAGATTCCGGGTCATTCAGGACATTGGTGTTGGGCCGCCACGGCTCGCGCGACTCCGCCATCTCCTCGCTGTCGGAATCGGCATCGAACTCCTGCGCGTCGGCATCCTGCGCGGAATCGGTGGGCTCGCCTTCCTCACCCTCGCCGCGCTCGTCCTCGGCGGCCTGCTCCTGGCTGTCGTCGCCCTGCTGGTCGTCCTGTCCCTGTTCGCCGCTCTCCTCGGATTGCTCCTGCTGCTCGTCGCTCTCCTCCTGCTCGCCCTCCGCCAGCTCCTCGGCGAGATCGAGCGTCTTCAACATGTCGCGCAGCTCGCGTCCGAACAGCGCCTGGTCATCGGCGACCTTGTTGAGGCGAGCCAGCGTCTTGCCGGCACGATCCTCGACCCAGGGACGCCAAAGGTCCACCATCGCCTTCGCTGAGGCCGGCGGCGCAGCGCCCGTCAACTTCTCGCGCACCAGCAAAGCAAGCGCATCCTCAAGCGGTGCGTCCGTGCGTTCCGTAACGTCCGCAAAGCGCCCATGGGCGTATTGATCCTCAACGCGCGCGGTGAGGTTGGCCGCCATGCCCGGCATGCGATTGGCGCCGAACGCCTCCACACGAGCACGCTCCATCGCTTCGAACACAGACCTTGCCGGGCCAGACTTGGGTGCGAGCTTCGCGTGCAGCTTCACGTCATGGCACGCCGCCGTCAGCGCCAGGCTATCGGCCCATCCGCGAATGACGGCGATCTCGCGCGGCGAGGGCACGCGCGAGGGCTCGGGCAATTGCACCTGCTTGCCGTCGATCTCCGGCTTGCCCGGCGCGTAGGAAACCTGCACCTCGCCGTCGCCCGCAATGGCGCGCACGGCCAGGCCGAGCACCCGCTTGAAGGGCTCGGCGGGCGATTCCTTGCGGTTCGACCCTGCCGCCATGCTGTTCTCAGTTGAGGGCTACGTTCGCCGCGCTCTCCGGAAGCTCCTCGCCGAAGCAGCGCTGATAGAACTCCGCGACCAGCGGCCGCTCCAGCTCGTCACACTTGTTGACGAACGTGAGCCGGAAGGCAAAGCCGACGTCGTTGAAAATTTCCGCGTTTTCCGCCCACGTCAGCACCGTGCGCGGGCTCATCACGGTCGACAGATCGCCGTTGATGAACGCCGAACGGGTGAGGTCGGCCACGCGTACCATGTTGGACACGACTTTGCGCTTGGCCTCGCTCTTGTTGAAGCTCTTGGCTTTGGCAAGAACGATGCGTGTTTCCTCATCGTGCGGCAAATAATTCAGCGTCGCCACGATCGACCAGCGGTCCATCTGGCCTTGGTTGAGCTGCTGCGTGCCGTGGTATAGGCCCGAAGTATCGCCAAGACCGATGGTGTTGGTCGTGGAGAACAGCCGGAAGGCGGCATGCGGGCGGATCACCTTGGACTGGTCCAGCAGGGTCAACCGGCCCGACTGCTCGAGCACGCGCTGGATCACGAACATCACGTCGGGCCGCCCCGCGTCGTACTCGTCGAAGCACAGGGCAATGTTGTTCTGCAGGCAGTAGGGCAGCATGCCCTCGCGGAACTCGGTCACCTGCTTGCCGTCCTTCAGCACGATCGCATCCTTGCCGACGAGGTCGATACGGCTGACATGGCTGTCGAGATTGATGCGGATGCAGGGCCAATTGAGGCGCGCCGCCACCTGCTCGATGTGCGTGGACTTACCCGTGCCGTGGTAGCCCTGTACCATCACGCGCCGGTTGTATTTGAAGCCGGCCAGGATCGCGAGCGTGACATCCCGGTTGAAGACGTAGTCGTTGTCGACCTCCGGCACATGGTCGCTGGCCTTGGAGTAGGCAGGCGCTTCCAAGTCGGAGTCGATTCCAAAAAGCTGGCGAACGGACACCTTCATGTCCGGCATGCCGGGTACCCCGGCTTGAGCTTGAGCGGGCATCTAACTTCTAGGTCCGGATGATTGTTGCTGGCTGGCAGAGGCCAAGCCGGGTGGGCCGAATATGCTTTCGTCTGCAGGCCGTCTCAGGCGAGGCCAGCCTGCTTCAGATAGTTATAAGCTTGGATGATTTCACGCAACCTGTTCTCGGACCTCTTGTCGCCCCCGTTGGCGTCCGGGTGGTGGCGCTTTACCAGTACCTTGAATCGGGCCTTTACGGTGACCTTGTCCGCATCCTTTTCGGTCAAATCCAAGGCTTCCAGCGACTTGAGCTCCAACGGCCTCAATCGGCGCCGGCGCTCTCCGGCTTCCTCGGTTCGGTCGCGCCAAGGAAAGACACCATGGGGGTCGGAGGCCTGGTGGCCAAACACACCATTGTTGCCTGCCCCGGCCCGCATTCTCTCGCCATTTGCGGTCGTCCAGGTAGGGCGATGACCTATGGCCGCGTCCTTCTGGAATGCTTCCACCTCCGCGGTGCTCCAGCCCTGGAAATAATTGTAGGAAGCATTGAACTGGCGCACGTGATCCAGACACAGCATGAAATACTTGCCCTCACGGCCGCGCCCCATCGGCGCACGATGCGAGCCGGCGGCGGCACAACCGCGCCACTGACACAGGGGCCCCGTCGCGCGGACCTCCGGCTCAGCAGCCCGCTTCGACCGGATAGAGTCAAAATATTTCGAGTCGAGTTTCATCGCTTTGCAAGTATGAGCCGTGAGGGTTCACCGCACAAGACGCGGGTCGGCAACTGCGCGTTTGGCGTCGGGCTGCTATAGTTGAAACGAGCTTGACAGGTTTGAAGTGAGAGGTCCGTTAATGTCCCTAGAGGCGGCCATCCGTGCAAAGCTGATCGACGCGTTGCAGCCGACGCGTCTCGACGTCATCAACGAGTCGCATCTGCACGCCGGCCATCGCAGCTCTCCTGGCACGGGGGAAAGTCATTTTCGTGTCCTGGTCGTGTCGTCGATGTTCGCCGGCAGATCGCGCGTAGATCGCCACCGCCTTGTCAACGAGACGCTAGCCGCGGAGCTAAAGGGCAAGGTCCATGCGTTGGCCATCAAGGCCTATGCGCCCGGAGAAGCCGTCACCTGACGAAAGTACCGCCCTAGATGTGGGCGCGCCCGGCCTCGTCGGCAAGGCTGCGCGTGAGGAAGGCCTGCACGGCCTCTGCAGTCACGTCGCGGGATACGAACGCGGTGCCGATCTCGCGCGCGAGGATCAGAGTGAGGCGCCCATCGCGCACCTTCTTGTCCTGGCCCATGATCTTCACCAGCGTGGCGGCATCCGGCTTACTGTCGCCGGGTATGTCCGCCACTCGGGTCGGCAAACCCACAGCGGCCAGATGCGCCGTCACCCTTTGCACAACGGCGTCGTCGATGAGCCCCAGGTCCCGCGACAGCTGGTAGGCTTGGCAAATGCCGATGGCCACCGCCTCTCCATGCAAAAGCCGCTGGGAATAGCCGGCCCACGCCTCCAGCGCATGCCCGAACGTATGCCCGAGGTTGAGCAGCATCCGCTCGCCGGTTTCCGTTTCGTCGCGCGCGACCACGCCGGCCTTGCCGCGCACACTGACTTCGACTGCTCTCACGAGCGCCTTGTCGTCGAACACGAACACGCTGCGCCAGTTGTTCTCCAGCCAGGCAAAGAACTCCGCATCGCCCAAGAGGCCGAACTTGGCCGCCTCCACATAGCCCGACCTGAACTCCCGCGCCGGAAGAGTTTTCAGCAGCACCGTGTCCGCGATCACCAGGCTTGGCTGGTGGAAGGTGCCGACAAGGTTCTTGCCCTGAGGCGTATTGATCCCCGTTTTGCCGCCAATCGATGAGTCGACCTGCGATAACAGCGTGGTTGGGATCTGCACCAGACGCACGCCACGCCGCACAAGGCTAGCGGCAAGCCCGGTCAAGTCGCCAATCACGCCGCCGCCAAGGGCGATGACGAGGCCCCCGCGCTCCAGGCCCATGTGGAGAAGGCTCTCGCACAATTCGGCCAGCGCCGGGAAGCTCTTGGTCGCCTCGCCGGGGGCCACGATCTTGGTTCCCACATGCCGATTGCGCGTCTTGAGCTCCGCCTCCAGCGGTGCGAGATGCCGTTGGGCAACGTTGGTGTCGGTGACGATGGCGCATTTGGCCGACCCGACGCGGGCTTCGATGTGGTCGGCCGCCTGCGCCATCAGGCCAGGCCCGATCAGCACGTCATAGGTATGCACGCCGGCATGGACGTTGACGACGGCAGGTCGCGCGGCGATGGCGGTCGGAGAGTTCATAGGGTCGAGGTACTACACCGCAGGCTGCGCTGGAAAGGGGTAGGCACTCAGAACCTTGATGATCTCCTCCACCATCACCTCGTGGGGTACGTCGCGGCTCTCAACAATGATGTCAGCAGTGGCGAACACCGGGTACCGGATCTCCATCAGTTCCTTCATGACGGCAGTCACATCGCGGCCCTCGAATAGCGGGCGCGTGCTGCGCTTGGACACCCGGCGTACCAGCACCGGCAACTCCGCGTTGACCCAGATGGAGATGCCCGAATTGCGGATATTGTTGCGTGTGTCCTCAGACATGAACGAGCCGCCGCCGGTGGCAACAACCTGCGGCCCGGCGTTGAGCAGACGGGCGATGACCCTCACCTCGCCGGCGCGAAAATACGGCTCCCCGTGGTCCTCGAAGATCTCACGGATGGTCTTGCCGGCCGCACGCTCGATCTCGTCGTCGGCGTCGACGAACGGCAGGTTGAGGCGCGGCGCAAGTCGTCGCCCGATGGCCGATTTCCCACAACCGGGCATGCCGACCAGCACGATGGATCGGTCGCCCAGACCGTCGCGAATACGGCGCTCTACGCTGGCCTCCGGTGGGTCGCTTTTGCCTCCGGCGGCGAATCGCATCATCATTTTTCCACTTCCGCTGTGCCGTTATCTAGGCGCCTCAGAACGGCGATGGCCGTCGCATCTATCGGGTTGCACCAGCATGGAAGGAGCCGCCCAGGCGGCCTCTGCATGGGGAACGGGCGGAATGATCGGCCACAATTCTCGAATAAGACATACCCCGTCAGGGAGCCGTTCGCCAAATGCCTAGCCTGTTCCGGTTTCTCATGGTCGCGAGCGTATTGGCTGCCGTCGTATTCGGCGGACTCTTCCTCGCGGGCATGCTTCTGGAGCCGGACCAAAGCGAGCTGTCGACCTCGGTGCATGGGCTGAAGGTCCGCCGGTGACCCAGACACTCCTCCGCCAGTTCCTCGACATGCTGGCGGCAGAACGGCGAGCGACCGAGAACACGCTGCAGGCCTACCGGCGCGACCTCGACGATTTTGCAGCCTTCCTGGCCAGATCGGACCGCCACTTCACCAACGCTTCGCCGGCGAACGTGGTTGCCTACATGCGCGGGCTGGGCGACGCTGGACTCGCGCCTGCATCCCGGGCTCGCAGGCTTTCTGCCGTCCGCCAGCTCTACAAATTTCTGCTGTCCGAAGGCGTGGTCACCGAGGACCCCACCTACGGTTACGCCGGGCCCAGGAAAGGCCGCTCGCTACCGAAGACCTTGTCGGTCGCGGAGGTGGATAGACTGATCGAAACCGCCCGGGCCCGCATCGAGGGAGCCAACGGCCGCGACAGGGTCCGGGCGCTGCGGCTCTACGCGTTGCTGGAAATGCTGTACGCGACCGGCATGCGCGTCAGCGAGCTCGTGACGCTGCCACGCTCCGTGCTTGCCGGCGACGGACGCGTGTTGACCATCAAGGGCAAGGGCGGGCGCGAGCGACTGGTTCCACTCAACCGTGCCGCGCGCGAGGCCCTGACCCGCTATCTTGATGTTGGCTACGAGGACGGCGTTGCCCGCATGCTCAGGACGAAGTACCTGTTCGCCTCGCGCGGCGCCGAGGGACATCTGACGCGGCAGCGCCTCGCCCAAGAACTCAAGCAGCTGGCGGAGGACGCAGGGCTCGATCCCCAGCGAGTATCTCCCCATGTGCTCCGACATGCCTTTGCCAGTCACCTGCTGGATCGGGGAGCCGATCTCCGCTCCGTCCAGCAGTTGCTCGGGCACGCGGATATTTCGACCACGCAGATCTACACGCATGTGCTCGAGGAACGGCTCAAGCAGGTGGTCTTCGAGCGCCACCCTCTCGCTGTCAGAGGTGACCGCAACTAAGGGCAAGCGTCTGAATTTGCTGGTGTTAACCCAGTTTGCTTGACTTGCAGGCCGGCCCTGCAGCAAATGGGGCAGCAAGCGCAGCATGCGCACCCATTTCCACCGCCCAGATCGAAACGAGCTGATGGATCGCGCAGTTACCGTCCGGACCTACCTCGACTTCGAAAAGCCCGTCGCGGAGCTTGAGAGCAAGGTTGCCGAACTGAAGGCGATCGACAGCGACGAAGATGCGGTCTCGATCACCGACGAGGTCACCCGCCTTCAGCAGAAGGCGCACCAGGCCCTCATCGACACCTACGCCAAGCTCACCCCCTGGCAGAAAACGCAGGTTGCCCGCCATCCCGACCGCCCGCACTGCCTCGACTATGTCAAAGCCCTGATCGAGGACTTCACGCCGCTCGCCGGTGATCGCTATTTTTCGGAAGACGCCGCTATCATGGGCGGCCTTGGCAAGTTTCGTGGCCGTTCTGTGGTGGTGATCGGGCACGAGAAGGGTTCCGACACGGAAGGCCGCATCAAGCACAACTTCGGCATGGCCCGGCCCGAAGGCTATCGCAAGGCCGTCCGGCTGATGGACCTCGCCGAGAAGTTCGACCTGCCGGTGCTGACGCTGGTGGACACCGCTGGCGCCTACCCTGGCATCGGTGCGGAGGAGCGGGGACAGGCAGAGGCCATCGCCCGGTCCACCGACCGCTGCTTATCGCTTGGTGTCCCCCTGATCGCCGTCGTCATCGGCGAGGGCGGCTCCGGCGGTGCGGTCGCCATCGCCACGGCCAACCGTATCCTGATGCTCGAGCACGCGATCTACACGGTCGCCTCACCTGAAGCCGCGGCTTCGATCCTGTGGCACGACTCTCAGCGCGCGATCGACGCGGCGACCAGCATGAAAATTACGGCCCAGGATCTGAAAGCACTGGGCATCATCGACACCATCATTCCCGAGCCGGTCGGCGGTGCGCATCGCGATCCCGCCCTCGTACTGAAGCGCGCAGGCGATACGATTGCCAAGGGGCTGGCCGAGTTCTCGGGCATGAGCGCTGACGCTATCCGCCGGCAGCGACAAGAGAAATTCCTCGCCATCGGCCGCAATCTTTGACCGCGGGTGTGGCACTGCCACCACGCCGACGGGTTGCTGATCCCGCCGCCATCGGGTACATAATTAACTCCATATTAACGTTTACGAATCATTGGTGATCGACAACGCGCCTGGGGGGCAAAGCGTATGAGTCGAATCATCCCGGGAACCGTCTTGACACCAATCGCACGATTGGCGGCAGTCGTCGGCTTGGCATCCGCGCTCGCGGCGTGCGCCAGCATCGACGTACCCGCACACCTGCGCCCCCTGCCGAAGGATGCCATGATGCTCCTCGGCAAGAAGGGCATGAACACCCAGGCTCCGGTCTTCATCCGCATCTACAAGGAAGAGTCGGAGCTCGAGGTCTGGAAGCTGCGCGACGACGGCCGCTACTACCACTTCAAGACCTATCCGATCTGCAACTGGTCGGGCGATGTGGGCCCGAAGCTGAAGCAGGGTGATCGGCAATCCCCTGAAGGCTTCTATCAAATCAAGCGCGAGCAGATGAAACCGGACTCCAAGTTTCATCTCGCCTTCAACCTTGGCTACCCCAACCCGTTCGACAAGGCGCACCGGCGCACCGGCGACGCGCTGATGGTGCACGGCAAGTGCGCCTCGGCCGGCTGCTACGCGATGACCGATGCCTTGATGGAGGAGATTTACGCCCTCGCGCGCGAAGCCTTCATCGGTGGCCAGGACGCAATCCCCGTGCACGCCTTCCCGTTCCGCATGACGGACGCCAACATGGCGCGGCACGCCAAGAGCGAATGGTACCCGTTTTGGCGCAACCTGAAGGAAGGCTACGACCACTTCGAGCTAACGCGGCAGGTTCCCGAGGTCGCAATCTGCAATCGCCGCTATGTGGTCAACGTCACCCTGCCGAACGGCATC
>CADEEC010000030.1:12071-28730 GCA_902826255.1 uncultured Hyphomicrobiales bacterium
AACGGCATCTTGCCGGCGAAGCTTGATCCGGCAGGCGCCCGCCCGGTCTTCCACCGGCCGGCGCCGAGCCCCTTCACGCCGCGTCCGGGCGAGCAGATCGCGACGCCGGTTGTCGCGCCGGGCCCGAAGATGCGGACGGCGGAAGCCTTCGCGCCCGAGACGCCGCGCTCGGGCCTGACCAAGGCGCCCGCGCAGCCCATCTCCTGGTGGCGCTCGCAGCTGTCGCGCATCCTTCCCGGGCTCAGCCCGTGACTTTAAAGGCCACCGGCCGGTCGTGGCTGCGGGCCACGACGGCGGTTGTCGCCTGCCTGCTGTCTTCCATCGCTGCCGGCGCAACCGGCAACTACCAAAAGACCGTTGAAACGCCGGAGCCCGGCGCGCTCGACCTGCGTCTTGCGGCCAAGGGCATGCTGGCGGGTCAGCCGGTCATGATCCGCATCTTCAAGGCGGAGTCGGAACTCGAAGTTTGGATGCGTAAGAGCGAGCGCTTCGAGCTGCTTGCCATCTATGACATCTGCAATTGGTCCGGATCGCTCGGACCGAAGATCAGCGAAGGCGACAAGCAGAGCCCCGAAGGCTTCTACTCGGTCGGTGCCGGGCAGCTTCACAAGAAGGGACGTTGGCCGCGCTCGCTCGACATCGGTTACCCCAATACCTTCGACCGGATGCAGGAGCGCACGGGGTCCTACATCCTCGTGCATGGCGGCTGCACCACGACCGGTTGCTACGCCATGACGAACGCGCTCATGGAACAGATCTACGCCCTCAGCGAAGCTGCGCTCCAGGGGGGACAAGAGCGTATTCCGGTTCACGTGTTCCCCTTCCGCATGACGCCGCAGAACCTGAAAGCGCACGCCGAGCGGCCCTGGCATGACTTCTGGGCGAGTCTGAAGACCGGCTACGACTATTTTGAGCGCACCCGGCAGCCGCCACAGGTGTCCGTCTGCGAGAAACAGTATGTCGTGACCGAACCCGGCGCGGTGCTGCCGGACGGCTGCATGGAAAATGAAAGTCGCGTCAGCCCGCCATTGACGGTAGCCAAGCAGGTTGCGCGGAAAGCCGGCAAGCTGCGAAGGGCGGCGTCCCGCAACCGGTCGCGGCGCGTTGCTGGACGCAACGCGCGTAAGGCCTACGCGGCGGCGCGCGCAAATCGGGCCGCCTCGCGCCCTCGCCGGCATGCAAGCGCCCCACACGCCCGACGCAACTGACTGCCTCAGCGGATGCTGGCAGCGTGGTGGGCAAGCGCTCGGATATCCTGGTCCGACACACCGACCATGACACCGTTCATGCTGGTGTCGATGCCCGACCGCGTCCCTTCGCGATAGGCGGTGAGGGTCAGGATCAGATAGTCGATGCGCTGCTGCGCCAGACGCGGCATCTGCTCGCGCCCTTCGTAGCCCGTCAGATGGCACGACCCACAGTGCATCTGCTCAGCGAGCACTTTCCCGCGTGCAACGAGCGCTTGATCGATGGGTTCGTCAGAAGGCACCGGCTTCAGCTTCGCGTAGTGCTCCGCCAGGGCGACGATCTGATCGTCCTTGAGCCCCTTAACGAACGGCGCCATGACCTCCGATTTGCGCAAGTTCTCGCGCATGAGAATGAGCTGATTGGTCAGGAACAGAGCGGGCTGGCCTGCAAGCGACGGCGTATTCTCCATCTTGGAGTTGCCGCTCTCGCCATGACAGGTGCCGCACAGCTCGAGGCGCTCCTGCAGGCTTTGCGCCGCCGTTTGAGGTGCAGTGAGAGTTGTCCCAAGCACGGCAACGGTCGCGAACCCTAGGGTTCGCGACCGCGTCAGTCTTTTCAGTTGTGCGAGAATGACGCCCAACTATCTCTTTCCGTAGCTCACCCGATAAATCGCGCCGTTCTGCTCGTCGGAGACGAGAAGCGCACCGTCAGGCATCTGCAGTACGTCGACCGGACGGCCCCAGAAGGCGTCGGTCTTCGTGTCGAGGAAACCGGTCAGGAATGGCGTGATCGTGGCTTTGCCGCCATTGATCTTGGCCTGCACCACGTCGTAGCCGAGCTTCTTGGTCCGGTTCCACGAGCCGCGGCGCGCAATGAACGCAGTGTTCTTGTAGGCGGCCGGGAACATGTTGCCCGTATAGAATCGCATGCCGAGTGCAGCCGCATGCGGCCCCAGCGTAGCCGCCGGAAGGGTCACGCCCAAACACGGGTTAGGACGCTTGATATCGGGGTCAGGCTGGCCGTTGGCGTGGCAGTAGGGGAAGCCGAAGAAAGCCCCGGTCTCGTTCTTGGGTAGGCGGTTGAGCTCCTCCTCGAAGCCGTTGTCGCCCGCCCAGTCGCGACCGTTGTCGGTGAACCAAAGCTCCTTGGTCTGCGGGTGCCAATCGAAGCCGACCGAGTTGCGAACGCCGCGCGCCACGATCTCGATGTTGGAGCCATCGAGGTTCTGACGCCGGATCAGGCCATGCACGCCGGTATTGATTTCGCACACGTTGCACGGCGAGCCGATCGCCGTATAGAGCTTGTTGTCGGGCCCGATTGCCGCAAACTTCCAGTTGTGATGCGTGGACGCCGGCATCTTGTAGACATCGCTGGCGTCGGTAACTTGCGGGCTGTCGAGCTTGTCCTCGATGTTGTCCAGACGCAGCGCCTTGTCGACGGTAATGACGTAGAGCGTGCCGTTCTTGAAGGCGATGCCGTTCGGCTGCTGCTGGCCTTCGACGATCACCTTGCTGGTGCGCTGCCCGCTCTTGTCCGTAATGGCGTAGACCTTGCCGATCACCCGGGTGCCGACGAAGATCGTACCCTTGTCGCCGCGCGTCATCATGCGGGCTCCGGGCATGCCGTGCGCCCACAGCTCGACCTTGAAGCCGGCCGGCGCCTTCAGGTTGGAGTAGGGAATTTTCTCCGGCGGCGTCACCGTCAGCGGCGAAGCGTGCGGTGCAAGCTTAGATTCCTTCATGGAAGCGGGCTGACCCTGCTTCCATGCTGGCGGCGGCTGCTGCGCTGAGGCGGTGAGAGCAGTTGCGGCGACGAGCACAGCAGCAAGACCGGTACCTGCTGCCAGCCTCGCGGCAAATCCGACGTACGTCATGAAGGGCGTCTCCCAGATTTTTTGAGGTCGTCAAACCTGCGCTGTTGTTAGCGCGCGCACATTACGTGAGACGTATACGGTGCACCAGCGGGCTATTACGCACTTGCGCGCAGACTGCGGAAGACGAACGGGCCCGGCGCGCCTGCTGCTTCGCCGTGCGCGGTGTCGGCAAACGCAGCATGAAGCGAGGACTTGCTGCATGCCGGATCAGTGGCACGCATATCGCCTACAAAAGCAAAAGCCTGGCAGCGGCATCCGCCCCAATCCACCTCCTTGAACTCACAGGAGCGGCAGGGTTCCTGCATCCATTCGGTATGGCGAAATTTCTGGAAGGCATCCGAACTGAGCCAGATGTCCCGCAAGCTGCGATCCCGGACGTTCTCGAACACAAGCCCGGGCAGGGACTCGGCGGCATGGCAAGGAAGCACCTTGCCGGCCGGCGTCACGTTGATGATGCCCCGGCCCCAGCCGCCCATGCACGGTTTCGGACGGCGCGCATAGTAGTCGGGCACGACAAAATCGATGACGAGAATACCCTTGAGGCGTTCCCGCGCCTTGGCGACGATTTCTGCGCTTCTCAGTACCTGCGCGCGCGTCGGCATCAGCGCCTGCCGGTTCTTCAGGGCCCAGCCGTAATACTGGACGTGCGCCACCTCGAGCCGTTGGGCGCCGAGACGCTCGGCAAGCTCGATGAAAGCCGGCACGCTTTCGATGTTCTGGCGATGGATCGGCGCATTCACGGTCAGCGGCAGGCCAAGCGCACGCACCCAGCCGGCAGCTTCCAGTTTCTTCGCATGCCCGCGCTCGTAGTGCGCGATGCGGTCGGCGTTTGTGAGCTCGGTATCCTGGAAGGAGATCTGGACGTGATCAACCCCAGCTTGCGCCAGCTTTTCGAGACGGTCGCGGGTGAGCAGCACCGCCGCGGTGATGAGGTTGGTATAAAGCCCGGCTTTTGCGGCACCTGCGACGATCTCCTCGAGGTCGCGCCGGACGGTGGGCTCGCCGCCCGAAACGTGGAGTTGCAGAACTCCTAGATCAGCCGCCTGCTTCAAGACGTCCACCCACACGTCTGCGGGGAGCTCATTGGCAACGCGCTCCAGCGCCAGCGGGTTGGAGCAGTAGGGGCATTGCAGCGGGCAGCGATGGGTCAGCTCGGCGAGCAGACCCACGGGCGCCGGAATGTGCAAGGCGCCGGCCTGCGGTCCGCTGCTGTTTGCGACGGCGGTCAAGCTGTCACGACGCCTTTGTCAGCGAGGTCCTGGAGCATGGCAGTGATGTCGCCGCGGATCTCCTCCGCCGGCGCATTGTAGGCGACCGACAGCTCCCGCGCGATAACATCCACAGTACGTCGTCCATCGCAGAGCTTGAGCACGTCCACCGCGATCTCGTCCGGCGTAAAGACACGCTCGGGCGCGAGTAAGGTCCAGCCACCCCGTGCAGCGTCCTGCTTGAGCTTGATGTGGCGCGGCAGGTACGGCACGGAGCCGGCCGTTATCACAAGGCGTGCCGATTTGGGTGCTTCAGTCATGAGGCCTCATGGGCGGAATGCGCCCGGCGGTATGAGCCCCGGCGACACGTACGCGTGATGCAGGGCGTCGAGTTGCGCCCACAGCACGTTGCACTTGAAGCGCACCGCTGCAACCGCGGCACCCTGAGTTTCGGGCGTCAATGCGTTGCGCTTCACGTAGTCGAGCGCGAAGTCGGCATCGCGATTGGCCTGATCGAGGCGGCGGCGAAAGTACTGCATCGCCCGCTCGCCGATAAAGTCATAGTTCTCGAGCATGCCGGCAATGCGCTGCTTGTGAATCGACGGAGCGAACAGCTCGGTGAGGGATGACGCTACCGCCTCCAGCAGCGGGCGCTCACGCACGAAGTTCACGTAAGCCTCGACGGCAAACCGGGTCGCCGGCAAGGCGCCTTCCATGGAGATGACGTAGTCGCGCTGCAAGCCGATTGCATCCGTAAGAACGAGCCAGCGCTCGATCCCGCCTTCCTCTCCTGACGCGCCGTCGTGATCCAGGATGCGATGCACCCACTCGCGCCGCAGCTCGCGATCGGTCACGCGGCTCATGAGGGCTGCATCCTTGCGCGGCACGCCGGCTTGATAGCAATAGCGGTTGAGCGCCCAGGCCTGCACCTGACCCTTGTTGAGCCTGCCACCGTGGAGCAGGGCATGGAATGGGTGCTTGTCGTGATAGCGCTCAGCGCCGACCTGGCGGATGGCGGCTTCCAACTGGTCTGGGCTCAGGAGCGCGCTCACAGGCGAATCTCCATTCCGTCGTAGGCGATCTCCCAACCTGCTGCTTCGGCCGTGCGCCGCTCCGGGCTGCCCTCACGAAGCGCGGGATTGGAGTTGTTGATGTGCGTGTAGACTTTGCGCGCAACACCGAGGCTTGCGAAGGCCGCGAGCGAGCCTTCCTCGCCGGACATGCTGATATGGCCCATGCGTCGGCCGGTTTTGCTGGAGAGCCCTAGCGCGATCATCTCGTCGTCCGTGAACAGCGTGCCGTCGAAAAGAACGAGCGAAGCGCCTCGCAGGCGCGAAGCGAGCGCTGCATCCACGGTGGCGCAGCCGGGTATGTAGAAGAACGCGGCGCCTGATCTCGGATCGGTGATCCTCAGACCGAGAGTATCGCCTTCGCGCGTGCCTAACCCCGGACCTGCGGCGGCATTCTCAAGGTAAAGCGCGACCTTTCCCGGCACCGTAAAGGACTCCACTTCCAGACCGAGTTCACGGTCGCCGTTGCACAGTTTAGCGGATTTGCCCGCGGTCAGCGCGGATCGATGAACGACGGCACGGTCGAGAACATCAAACACCGTGTTCACATCGAGTGCCGCGAGAACTTCGCGTGACGCGTAAAGGGTGAACCGGATGCCTTCGCGCAGGCTCAAGAGGCCGGCAACATGGTCGAGATCCCCGTTGGTCAGGACGACCGCCTCGACAGGGGAGGAGCGCGGTCCTTTGTCCGGATCGGGCGCGAACTCATGCATCGCCGCGAGCTGCTGGCGAATATCCGGCGAGGCATTCAGCAGCGTCCAGACTTTTCCATCCGCGCTCACGGCTAGCGATGACTGCGTGCGCGCCGCAATCCCAGGGTCGCCTCTGCGCACGGCCGCGCAGTTGCAGCAGGTGCAGTTGACCTGGGGCAGACCGCCCCCTGCTGCCGAGCCAAGAATTTTGATCAACATGGCAGCGAACCGCTCGGCGGAACTCCAGATAAAGCAGCGGCGGCCGATACACTCGACCGCCGCGCATCAATCCAACGATACGGTGTGCTGATCAGTCCTGATCGAGCTCGGCTGGCAGGTAGGTCGTCACTTCCAGCCCTACCTCCTGCTCAGTCACTTCTGGCTTGTGCCATGCTTTCATCAGCGTTCTCCGGGAACGTGAGCGATCGTACGAGGTCAACGCGTCATCCGTAGTTGCGCTCTCGAGCCGCCGTCGCAGCCCCGCCACTACAATAGGCAGTGTGCAGCGGGCTGGTTGACCCGTCAAGCTAAGGGCGAGCGGCGCGATGCCCGCAAAGCGGCGCGTTGTCATTTGCTATTGGTTTGGCTATCAACCGATCAAACAAATGTGAAGCCGCTGCAGGTGCAAATGCAGCACTTTCGGTTTCCTGGGAGGATGCAAGTGAGCGTCGCCACGCCGGATCGGGCTCAATCGGACATGGACCGGCTGTTCGCCAGGCCCGAGATTGTGCACGAGCGAAGGCCAGACGGTTCCACCATCGTTCGCTCATCGCGCGGCCTGGGCCAGGTGCCACGGTCACTTGGCACGTTACTGGAACGGTGGGCCGCGAACGCCCCGTCACGCGTCCTGCTTGCGGAACGGGATGCAACCGGCGCCTGGCGGAGGATCACCTACGAGGAGGCCGCCCGCGCCACCAACGCCATTGCGCAATCCCTGCTGGATCGCGGATTGGGGCCGCACCGGCCGCTGCTGATCCTGTCCGAGAACGGCATCGATCACGCTCTGATGGTACTCGGTGCCATGCATGTCGGCGTTCCGGTCGTGCCGGTATCGACCCCCTATGCGCGCCTCAGCCAGGACTACGGCAAGCTGCGCTACATCTTCGAGTTGATCAGGCCGGGCATGGTCTACGTCGACGAGGCCGACCGCTACGCCAAGGCGCTGGAAACGATCGGCGCAACGAGCATCGAGGTCGTCGCCAGCCGCGGCAGTCTCAGTGGGGGGCGCGTCACGCCGTTTGCGACCCTGACGGACGTGAGGCCGACACCGGCCGTGGATGCAGCCTTTGCCAAGGTCGGGCCGGATACAGTGGCCAAGATTCTCTTTACGTCGGGCTCCACCGGCCTGCCCAAAGGTGTCATCAACACACAGGGCATGATGTGCGCAAACCAGGAGAGCGCAGCTGCGGCGTGGCGCTTTCTGGAGGAGCGTCCGCCGGTGATTGTCGACTGGCTGCCCTGGAACCACACCTTCGGCGCCAACCACAACTTCAATATGATGCTGCGCAACGGCGGCACACTTTACATAGACGAGGGCAAGCCGGTGCCGGCGCTGATCGGCAAGACGGTCGCCAACCTGCATGACGTTTCGCCTACCGTGTACTTCAATGTGCCACGGGGGTATGCGGCGCTGCTCGATCACCTGGAGAAGAACGAGACGCTACAGCAGAAGTTCTTCGAGCGGCTCGACCTTCTGTTCTATGCCGCCGCGGCCCTGCCGCAGAGCCTTTGGGACCGGCTGGAGCGTCTGGGAACGAAGGCGCGCGGACGTCCGGTGCCCTTCTTCTCGTCGTGGGGGCTGACGGAGACCGCACCCGCCGTCACTATGGTTCACTTCCATATGCCGCGCCCCGGCAACATCGGCGTGCCGGCGCCGGGCACGGAAGTGAAGCTGGTGCCCGTCGAGGACAAGCTCGAGATCCGCGTGAGGGGGCCGAATGTTACACCCGGCTACTACAAGGACCCCGAGCTGACGGCCAAGGCCTTCGATGATGAGGGTTGGTTGAAGACCGGCGATGCCGTGCGCTTCGCCGAGGAAGGCAACCCGGCTGCCGGCCTGCTGTTCGACGGGCGCGTGGCGGAGAACTTCAAACTCACCACCGGCACTTGGGTGAATGTTGGCATGCTGCGGCCCGTCGTGATCGCAGCGGGGGCACCTGTGATCGAGGATGCCGTCGTAACGGGTCACGACAGTGATGAGATTGGGCTTCTGATTTTTCCAAGCCTGGCTGGCTTGAAATCGTTGTGCACCGATCTCGGCTCCGATGCGAAACTTGAGGACATGGCACGGCATCCTGCCGTCAAGGCTGCACTGAGCGAGGGACTGGCGAAGCACAATGCGCAGGCGCATGGCAGCTCTATGCGCATCGCGCGCTGCCTGATCCTGACCGAGCCGCCTTCCATCGACGCCAACGAAATTACCGACAAGGGCTACCTTAATCAGCGTGCTGTGCTGATCAAACGTGCGGCGCTGGTCGAGAGGCTACACGCCGAGCCGGCGCATGACGACGTTGTTGTGATCGGATAACGAAACATCGCGAGCTTCCCATGAGCGAGAACGAACTGACGCACGCGCAGGCCCTCACTTACAAAGACACATGGCTCGTCGGCGGCGCGCGCACGCCGTTCGCCGACTTCAACGGCACGCTGCGCGATGTATCCGCGACCGATCTCGGCATCAAGGCCGCGCGCGAGGCACTCAAGGCCACCAAGGTTGCGCCGGACAAGATCAATGCAGTCGTAACATCCTCCGTGGCGCAAACGAGCTTCGACGCGTTCTTCATCTCGCGCCACATCGGCCTCTATGCAGACCTACCGGTCGGCGTCCCGGCGCTCCTGGTGCAGCGGCTGTGCACCTCCGGCTTCGAGGCCATCCTGCAGGCGGCGGATCAGATCGCGCTCGGCAAATCCGAGGCTGTGCTGTGCGTCGGAACGGAATCCATGTCGCGCAACCCCATCGCCTCCTACTCGCATCGCGGCGGCTTCAAGATGGGCCAGGTGGAGTTCAAGGACTTCCTGTGGGAAGCCACCATGGACACCGCGCCCAAGTCGCGCATGGGCGATACGGCGGAAGAACTGGCCAAGCGCTACCAGATCACGCGCGAGGACACGGACGCATTTGCGGCCACAAGCTTCAATCGCGCGATGAAAGCCAGGGAGGCCGGGTATTTCACGGGCGAGGTTGTCCCGGTGGTGGCCGAGCAGTTCGAGCGCGCGGGCTACCAGACGCGCGAGATCAGGTTGCCGCGCGGCGTGAAGGCAGTGGAGGCGGATGAGCATCCGCGGCTGACCTCGCTGGA
Organism: uncultured Hyphomicrobiales bacterium; assembly: GCA_902826255.1. Lineage (GTDB taxonomy): Bacteria > Pseudomonadota > Alphaproteobacteria > Rhizobiales > Hyphomicrobiaceae > AWTP1-13. The sequence goes on from CADEEC010000030.1 coordinate 21,402, forward strand.
GCAGCTCAAGGCGCTGAAGGCTGCCTTCAAGGGCGTGCAGACCGGCGGCAACAGCTCGGCCATCGTGGATGGCGCGGCGGCTGTCGTCGTTGCCAATGGCGACATGAAGGGCAATGGCAAACCGCTGGCGCGCATCGTCGCCGGTGCGGCAGTGGGCGTGCCGCCGGAGATCATGGGGATCGGGCCGGCGCCGGCGATCCGTGCGGTGCTGGACAAGGCGGGTCTCAAACTGTCCGATGTCGATCGCTTCGAGATCAATGAAGCCTTCGGTGCCCAGTACATTGCGGTGGAGCGGGAGCTCGGGCTCGACCGCGACAAGGTCAACGTCAACGGCGGGGCGATCGCCATCGGCCATCCGCTCGGCGCCACCGGCGTTCGCTGCACGCTGACGGTGGCGCGCGAGTTGAAGCGATCAGGCGGCCGCTACGGCATCGCCACGGCCTGCGCCGGCGGCGGACAGGGTGTCGCCGTCCTGGTCGAGAACATGGACACGCGCTGATCTGATGCTCACCAATAAAAGACTTGTCCGCGTACAGTGGGGCGACTGCGACCCAGCGGGTATCGTGTTCTATCCGCGTTATTTCGAGATGTTCGATGCGAGCACGATCCTGCTGTTCGAGAAAGCGACCGGGCTCACAAAGATCAAGATGCTGGAGAAGTACAGCGGCGCCGGCCTTGCGCTGCTGGAAGCGCGCGCGGAGTTCAAGGTGGCCTCGGCCTACGGCGACGACATCGAGATCGAGACCGAGATCACCGAGTTCCGCCGCTCATCCTTCTTCGTACGTCACACCGTGACCAAGTCCGGCGGCGCGCTCGGCTTAACGGGATACGAGACACGGCTATGGACCGTGCGCGATCCCGACGACCCCAAGCGCCTGCGGTCCGGCACCATGCCAGCCGAGATCATCGAGGCCTTCAAGCGAGGCTGATGGGACGCCGCCCAACGGCCCGCGCCGTGCTGGCGCATAGCCAACGGCGCTGTTGCCAACTAGATTGGCGCACCAACGAACACGCATCCAAGAGAGTTGAGAGGAGCAACGCTATGTCCACTGACAGGGCCCCGTACCGCGCCGACGAGGTCGGCAGCTTGCTGCGCACCACGCCCCTGAAGGAGGCCCGCGCCAAACGCGAGAAGGGCGAGATCACGCCGGCACAGCTGAAAGCCGTCGAGGACGAGGAGATCAAGAAGATCATCAAGAAGCAGGAGGACGTCGGCCTGCAACTGGCAACCGACGGCGAGTTCCGCCGCTCCTGGTGGCATTTCGATTTCTTCTGGCACCTCACCGGCTGCGAACGCGTGTCGACCAACCAGGGCATCCAGTTCCACGGCGTGCAGACCAAGGCCGAAAGCCTGAAGGTGACGGGCAAGCTCGACTTCCCCGCCAACCATCCGATGATCGAGCACTTCAAGTTCCTCAAGGCCAACACCAAGGTTGAGCCGAAGATGACGATTCCCTCGCCGTCGGTGATGCACTTCCGCGGCGGCCGCGCAGCCATCTCCAAGGACGTCTATCCCAATACTGACGCCTACTTCGATGATCTCGGCAAGCTGTACGGCAAGGCCATCAAGGCGTTCTATGACGCCGGTTGCCGCTATCTGCAGCTCGACGACACCGTATGGGCCTACCTGTGCTCGGAGAAGGAACTGGCACAGGCGCGGGACCGCATGGATGTGGACCCCACCAAGCTGGCCGGCATCTACGCCGGTGTCATCAACGCGGCATTGAAATCCAAGCCGGCAGATATGACGATCACGACGCACGTCTGCCGCGGCAACTTCCGCTCCACGTGGATCTCGGAAGGCGGATACGAGCCGGTAGCTGAGACGCTGCTCGGCGGCGTCAACTACGACGGCTACTTCCTCGAGTACGACAACGATCGCTCGGGAGGCCTGGAGCCGCTGCGGTTCCTGCCCAAGGGCAAGAAGCGCGTGGTGGTCGGTCTCGTGACCTCCAAGACCGGCGACCTGGAGAAGAAGGACGACATCAAGCGGCGCCTGGACGAGGCCGGCAAGTACGCGCCCATCGACCAGCTCTGCCTGTCGCCGCAGTGTGGCTTCGCCTCGACCGAGGAAGGCAACATCCTCACCGAAGACCAGCAGTGGGCCAAGCTGAAGATGATCGTCGATATCTCGAAAGAGGTCTGGAAGAACTAGTCAGGCAGCCGTGTCATCCCGGGGCTTGTCCCCGGGATGCCTTCATCAGCTTGCTCTCCCGGGGCGCTTCATCCCGGCAACAAGTGCCGGGATGACGTCGGAGTTTCACAGTCTACTCAACAAGACATGGCGCAAGCTCCCGTTAGCATCGAGAAGGGGCTCGGCCCCGAGGGTCGCATCGCAGTCGTGCGGCTCGACCGCAACGACAGGATCAATGCGCTGTCACCGGCGGTGATGCGTGGGCTGCGCGCGGCAGCGCAGTCGTTTGAAGACGATCCAGCAACCTCCGTCGTTGTCCTGACCGGCAACGCGCATGTGTTCTCGGCAGGCTTCGATCTCAAGGACGGCGAAGGCAAGACACGCAACGCCATGGGTCTCGGCGAGCGGCGCGCCGCGCTGAAGGTGGGACCGCGCATGTGCGGAGCGTGGTGGGAGATGGAGCAGGTCACCATCGCTGCCATCGAAGGGCCGTGCATCGGCGGCGGCGTGGCGCTGGCGGCATCGCTCGATTTCCGCTTCTGCGGGACGAGTGCGCATTTCCGCGTGCCGGAGGTGGCGCTCGGCATGAACATGAGCTGGGGATCGCTGCCGCGGCTGCTGGCGCTGATGGGACCGGCGCGCACGAAGCAAGCGGTGATCCTGGCGGAGGATCGGATTTCATCGGCCGACGCGAAGGAGTGGGGGCTGGTGGAGAAGGTGGTGCCGGACGGTCAGGCGCTTGCCGAGGCTATGGCGGTTGCGGAGCGCATCGCGGCGCTGCCGCCGATACCGGTGTCGATGGTGAAGACGAGCGTCAACCGGCTGGCCGGTGCGCTCGATGATCTTGCCGCGCACATGGACACCGATCAGTTCGCGCTGACGAACCTGACCGAAGACCATAAGGAAGGCGTCGACGCGTTCCTGCAGCGTCGCAAGCCGCGATTCAGGGGCCGCTAGAGTCGCTAAACGTCCGGGTCTTCCGCGTCATGGGCGTGGGCGATGGCCTGGCGCAGCTTCTTGTCGAGCTTGGCGCGGGTGAGGATCACTTTCTGCGCGTGAACGCCCTCGACGGCATCCATGGATATGTAGAAGTCGCCAGCATTCTCCACGTAGACGACGATCTCCTGCCTCCCCTGCGGCGCGACCTGGCGCACGGCACCGAAGGCCTTGTCGTGGTCGGACAGGAATACTTCGAAACCTTCCTGAATCTTGTCGCGCATCGCGTGCTCCTGCAGGACGTTGCCTTCAACCGGCAACCGGGACCCTATGCATTTGGCCAGCTACTACGCGCACTTTGCGCGGCGCGGCCAGCCAGATGGTGAGCGTCGCTGCGAGACTGGCGGCGACGCCGATCCAGAAAGCGAGCGTGTAGTCGCCGTAGATGTCGAACAGAAGGCCGGTGAGCCAGGGGCCCGCGGCGCCACCGATGATCGCGAACAGCATCACGGTGCCGAATATGGTGCCGTAATGCTTGCCCTGGAAGATCTCGGCGACGATTGCGGCAAAGACCGAGGTCAGGCCGTAGCCGAGCAGGCCTTGCGCGATCACCATCAGATAGAGGAGCACGGGGCTCGGGACAACCTGCAGGGCCAGCAGCAGGAGGTAGCAGGCGGCGAACCCCAGCGTGCTTGCGGTCCATACCCACTCGCGGCCGATGCGGTCGGATATGTGGCCGAGTGCGACCTGGCCGGGAATGCCGACGAGGCTGACGAAGCCCAGCGCCCAGGCGGCAAGCGTCGGGCTAAAGCCGATGTCGATGAGGTACTTGGTCTGGTGCACCTGGACGGCGTACCAGGCGTAGAGAGCGAAGAAGTAGCCGATGGCGATCCACCAGAAGCGGGTGGTGCGCATGGCGCGGCCAAGCGTCCAGTCGATCGAGGCCCAGGCGGGGTCGACTACGTTGGAGGGTTTGGGCGTGGCCGATGCTTCGGGTGCGGCGTCGCCATCGGGTTGCAGGCCGATGTCCTCGGGGCGCTTGCGCAAGAGGAGATTGATGGGCGCGAGCACGACCAGCGCGAGCAAGCCGAGCGTCCAGCAGGCCGTGCGCCAGCCGTAGGTTTCGATGGCCCACTGCATCGCCGGGAACATGATAATTGACCCGATGCCAACGCCGGCGAAGGCAAGGCCTGTTGCAAGCCCGCGCTTGCGCACGAACCAATTGGGCAGAAACAGCGACTGGCCGGAGTAGCCGAGGCACACGCTGCCGCCGCCGAGCAGGACGCCGAGCGTTGCGTAGAGGTGCCACACCTCGGTCGTCAGCGGGGCGAGCAGCAGTCCGGCGGCAAGCAGGAACACGCCCAGTTCCATCACGACGCGCGGGCCGGCGCGATCCATGAGGCGGCCGAGCAGCGGGCTCATGATGGCCGAGAGGAGGAAGCCGAAGGAGAAGGCTCCGGCCGTGACGCCGCGATCCCAGCGGAATTCTTCCAGGATCGGTGGGAACAGCAGCGAGAAGCCCGTGCGTGCATTCACGCCGATTGCCATCGACACGAACACGACGGCGACAATCACCCAGCCATAGAAGAAGGGGAGGCGCATTGGCAGTACCCAAGAGTGCAATCTGTCATCCCGGCACTTGCCGGCCCTCGGACTAGTTTCCGAGGGTTGCCGGGATCCAGCCGTCAGCGAACGCCGGAGTAAGCTGAGAAATGGATCCCGGGCACAAGGCCCGGGATGACGCTGTTCTATAGCGGCTTGCCAGCCAGCCAGCCATTACCCCGCGCGTAAAGAGCCTGCACCTCGGGGCCCTTGAGGCCGGGCATGTCGGGCTTCACCTTGAAGCCGATCTGGGTCTGGAGATAGGCGAGGTGGCGGTAACCCTCGGGGAAGCGCTCCAGCAGGGCCTTGTCGAGAGACAGCTTGGCGGCGGGGTCGACGGCGTCCATGCGGTCCTTCTCGTAGATGGGCTGGCGCAGGACGACGCCCCAGCTGCCATCGCGCTTCTCCAGGAAATCGTAGAAGCGGCCCGTGCAGACGACGTCGACCGGCACATCGTGCACGAGTGCGCGCTGGGAGATGGTCATTTTGGTCTGGGCGATGGAGCGGTTGCCGGCGAGATCGGCGGAATGGCCGCCGAGGAAGTGCAGGATGCTGACGCCCTTCTCGAAGCCCGACTTGCTGACGGCGATGAACTCGTCGGCCGTGCCCTGAAACCAGGTGGCCATCATGCGTCCGTCGTCGTGCCAGACGGTCCGGAAACGCTCCCAATCGCCGGCGTCGCGCCACACCACCCAGTTCTCGACCAGCGTGCGGATGGCGAGCCTGTCCTGCGTTTCCTGATCCATGCCACGAGCCCCGTTTCTGACGCAGCCGACCATAGTGGCTACGGGGCAAGGCGCCAATGGCCGCAAAGCAAACGCCCCGGTCTTGCGACCGGGGCGTGACAAATCTCGGCTCGCCTGCGCTGTCAAGCACGGCTCAGCGGGTCAGTGGATGCTCGCGATCTCCAGCTCGTCACCCATGGCGTGACCGATGGCCGCCTGGCGGCTGTCGGTGAGAACGAGAGGCGTGCCATCCGCGGCATGCAGTGCGAACAGATCGATACCCTGTGGCAGACCCTCGACCGCCGGAAACATCTCCTTGGCCTCGTCGTGGGTCATGATCCTGATGTAGGCAACCTTGCCGCCGCCAAGCTTGGCGAGATCACCCATGCTCATGGGCGGAACGGGCACCGGCTTCTTACGCCTAGTCGCGCTTCTGCTGTTCTTTTCCACGACGCTCACTCCTTCTCGGTCGGGGATCGGGTAGGTGTCCCCTGGTCGCGGCGGAGCCTGACGGCTCGCCGCAGGCTTCCAGCGCTATCATCAACGATTCGCGGCTGGAAACTGTTGCGCATATGGCTCACAAATCCGACTTGATCTCCACTTTGCGGACGGCACGCTCCGGCTCGCGCTTGACGAGATCGATGCGCAGCATCCCGTCACTGAGCTCCGCCGCCTTCACTTCGATGCCGTCGGCGAGAACGAACGTTTTGACGAACTGTCGCGCCGCGATCCCGCGGTAGATGTATTCGCGCGACTTGTCTTCCTCCTGCCGGCCTCTGATTACGAGCTGGTTGTCCTCGACGGTGATTTCAAGTTGGCTACGCTTGAAGCCGGCCACCGCAAGGGTGATGCGCAGCATCTCGGGCGCACTTGCGCCGTTCGGCCCATTGCGGGCACCGATGCGCTCGATGTTGTAGGGGGGATAGCCGTCGCTGCCCTTGCCGACCCGGTCAACGAGCCGCTCAACCTCCTCGAACCCGAGAAGCAGCGGGCTGGACAGCAGAGACATGCGCGGCATTGCGACGCCCTCCGAAAAGGCTCTGTCGGCAACCTTGCGGTTTGCGGCGCCCCAAGGCCCTCCGCTCGCCTGGCCCGTTCGACGGCGCCGGTTGCGTTACGCAACAGAATATGGTGATCCACTGTGCAACTTCAAGAAATGCCCTGGAACAGGTGCTTCGCCAAATGGTTGACCTCGTTGGCGGTTGGTCGACGCTCGCGCTCATTCTGAGCGGGGCTTTTGTTGGCGGCTTCGTCAACGGGCTGACTGGCTTTGGGACCGCTTTGACGGGGCTGCCGCTGTGGCTGCAGGCGCTGGAGCCCCGCGTCGCCGCCCAGCTTGCCTCCGCATGCTCGGTGGTCGGGCACATCGCAACCATCAAAGAGGTGTTCCGCGAGGCGGATTGGCGGCGGCTGACGCCCATGCTGCTGGCCGGCTTGGTTGGGGTGCCCATCGGCACGATGCTGATCCCCTTGATCAGCCTGCCGACGTTCAAGCTGTCGGTAGGGGTTATCCTTGTCAGCTATTGCACCTTCATGCTCGCTGCCGCAGGGCGGGTGAAGCTTCAGGCCGGCGGCGGCGTTGCCGAAACGCTGATCGGCTTTGGCGGCGGCATCATGGGCGGCGTCGCCGCGCTGTCAGGGGTGCTTCCGACGGTCTGGGCCGCCCTCAAGGGCTGGTCGAAGGCGGAACGGCGGGCCGTATTCCAGGCCTTCAACATGACGATCCTGACCGCCATGCTGGTGGCAAGCGCCGTACAGGGGATGATCGAACGAACCTCGATGGTCGCGCTGGCGCTGGCCCTGCCGGGCACGCTTGCCGGCAACTGGGTGGGGGTGATGCTCTATCGCCGGCTGGACGACATGCGCTTCGATCGGATCGTACTGGGGGTTCTGCTCGTTTCGGGCTGCGGGCTGATCTGGTCGGGGCTCTAG
>CADEEC010000031.1:0-23246 GCA_902826255.1 uncultured Hyphomicrobiales bacterium
GGCCTGGCCACGGCAAGGCAGTCATCACGTCGTACGTGCTCGCAGATGGCCGAACGATGCGGCGCGGCGTACTCCTCTCTTTCCTGGCCGCCGGAATACAAGCCCTGTCGGCGCTCGTTCTGGTCGCAGTCCTCGTGCTCGTGCTGAAATCGACAGGCATGCAGATCCGCGTGATGGAAGCGTGGCTGGAAACGATCAGCTGGGGGCTTGTCGCAGCAGTTGGCGCATGGCTCGTCTACTATCAGCTCCGGGGCGCGTTCTCCCCAGGAGGTCCTCACCCGCACGGCACACACGATCACCATCATAGTCACGGCTCGGCTGCTCACAATCACCAGCACCATCACGGTGATTCGTGCGAGGCCTGCGCGCACCTGCCCGCGGCCTCGGAACTGCAGGGCGATTGGTCCTGGCGCCGTGCACTGGCAATCGCGTTTGCCGTTGGTATTCGCCCGTGCACAGGCGCGATCCTCGTCCTGATATTTGCAATCGGGCAGGGCCTCTGGTGGGCCGGTGTATTCTCTACCTTTGCGATGGCGCTCGGCACGGCGATTACGGTTTCGGCGCTCGCTGCCCTTGCGGTCGGCTCACGGGAGCTCGCAAAGCGGCTGGCCGGAACGGGCTCATCCAAGTGGGCCGATCGCGTACAGATTGCTGCTGGACTAGGCGGCGCCAGTCTCGTGCTGATCCTTGGAGCCCTGTTCTTTGTCGGCTCGCTTAGCAATATCCAGGCGCTCTAGCCTGGTTAACCGCTCCTTGCGCTGGCCAGATTTAGGACGTTGATTTACCCATTGTAGAGACTTTGCTTCGGGTCTCTCGACCTCCGCGCATAGCTTGGCGGCGATCCATTTTCATCGCCTGCAGGAATGCTTAGATGCGCGCTTATGTTCTGGTACTGGCTGCCAGCCTCGCCCTCGCAATCGGCTTTCACGCTCCGGGTCGCGCCGCGGTGGATACCGCGACGCTCAAGTCCGCGGCGATGGAGCTCGTCGTGTACGAGCATCCGGATTGCACGCACTGCCAGGTTTTTCGTGCGCGGGTCGTCCCGCGCTACCAGAGATCGGAGTTCGCTGCGGACGCGCCGCTGCGCTTCGTGAACATAGCCGTCTCCGGCAATCAGAACATTGCGTTGAACGGGCCCATAACCATGGTGCCCACGAGCGTCTTGATGAAGGACGGGCGCGAGGTTGACCGGATCGCCGGCTATTGGGCGCCGGACAACTTCTTCAAGATTGTCGAGAGCCTGATCGGCAGAGCTGAGTAGCTCAAAAGACAGCGCCGCCAACCGGCGGCGCCATAACGCACATCGTGGCCGAATCTGGCTAGTTGGCCTTGGTCTGCGGCCCTGCCTGTGTCGCCGTGGCGGCCGGCTGCGTGGCCAACTCCGCCTTCAGAAACACGTCGACGCGCATGCCCGGCAGCAGCGGGGGCTGACCGTTCAAATCGATGATCACCTCCAGCACGTCGACATCTGTCGGCCGTCGGGGGCCTCGCTGTCCGAGCTTGGTCGGACCGAGCGCCTGGGCCAGCGACGAAACTCTGCCGACAAAGTCCTTGCCCGGGAAGGCATCCGAACGAACGACGGCTGCCTGCCCCAGGCGCACCTTGCCGATATCGCGCTCCTCGAATTCGGCCCTGACGCGCAATGAGCTGGTATCGCCCACGACAACCAGAACGTTCTCGGGCGACGGCGCTACGATCTCGCCGACCTTGGCATTGACCTGCAGAACGTTGCCGTCCGCCGGAGCCCGAATGCGCGCACGCTCATAGGCGGCCTCCGCCAACGCGAGCTCCGCGCGAGCCGCCGTCAGACCAGCTTCCAGCCTGGTGGGTACGGACGTGTCGCTGGCGAGAGCCTTCTGCAGAGCCGCACGGTTCTGCTCGAGGCGATCGACCGAAGTCCTGGCAGCCTCGCGCGCCTTGTCCACGTCGGCGCCGGCAGGGGCCACGCCGCTCCGCTTGTCTCGCAGCAGGCGGTCGAGATCGCTACGCGCCGCAACAAGCTGCCGTTCGGCGTTTGCAAAGTTGTCCTCTGCAGTCCGTCGATCCTGTGCCGACCGGTTTACGTTCTCGTTATCACGATCGCGCTTGCGCACGGCAACTTCGGCGCGTGCCGCGAGGACACGAGCAATCAGTTCGTCATCGGCAAGCTTGAGAAGAAGATCGCCCGTCATCACCCTGTCGTTGACGCTCACGAGCACATCCGTGATCCGGCCGGGCATCTGCCCCGAGATGCGGGTCTCGCCGCCCATGGGCTCCACCCGGCCCGGCGCGGAGGCCGCCCAGGATCCTGATTGGGATTGTGCCGGGGGCGCCGTCACAGGCTGTGTAGAAGCTTCGGGCTTGGCATCGCTGCCGGTCGCCTGCGCCACCTTCTGGCTGAAGGTCTGCGGCACGAAATAGCCGATGCCGAGCGCGACAACGGCCGCGACGATCAGCATGTTGATGGAGGAATCGGCTTTAGGCATTGGCCTTCCTCTTCCGGTTGCGTGAAAGTTCATGCACGGTTTCGACACCTTCTGTACGGCGTTCCTCGCCGACGATGAGACCGTCCTCGATGCGGAGGATGCGGTCGGCAAACGGGACCGTGCGCGGATCGTGCGTCACGGCCAGCACCGCTCTGCTCTTGTCCTTGGCGATCTGGGAGAGAAGCCCCATCACGGCCAAGCCGTTCTCGCTATCCAGCGCCGCCGTCGGCTCGTCTGCCAGGATGACGGACGGCGATCCCGCAAGCGCGCGCGCGACGGCGACACGCTGCTGCTCACCACCCGAGAGATTTCCCGGATATGACTTGAGACGATGGCGGAGGCCAACCTGATAGAGGGCGCGCTGCGCATCAACGACGGCCTGTGATCCGCGGCCGCCGCGCACATCGAGTGCAAGACGCACGTTTTCCTCGGCAGAGAGCGTCGGAAACAGGTTGTAGGACTGGAAGATGAAGCCGACGTGCCGCCGCCGCAGCGCCGCCAGCTGCTCCGGGGACAACCCCTCGGTGGAGTCGCCCGCAATCGAAAGGCTGCCGGACGTAGGCGACAGGATGCAGCCCATGATCGACAGCAAAGTGGTCTTGCCGCTTCCGGAAGGGCCCATCAGAAGCGTAAGTTCGCCGGGATTGAGCGTCAGGCTTACGCCCTTGAGCGCACGAACTTTGCCGGCGCCGTGGCCCAGCTCCTTGACGATATCCCGTGCCTCGAGAAAGACCGGCGCCGGAGACGCCTGGTCGACCTCGTGCTCGGCTTCTGCAACTGCAGCTGTCATTTGCTAAACACCATCGCTGGATCGATGCGCATCACCTTGTTGATCGCCGCAAGCGCGGAGATCGAGCACATGGCCACAGTCAGGCCTAGAAGCAGGGCCGCAAGGCCAGGTGACATTATGATGGGGAGCGCCGTGTGCTCACTCAAGTACACGATCGTGAGCGCAATGGCCATGCCCAGCGCATAGCCGAGCAGCGCGCTCAAGCCGGCCTGCGCGAGGATCACCTTGTTGATGTAGCCGGACGACGAGCCAAGCGCGCGCAGGGTGGCGAACTCGGGCAAGTGGTCCTTGGTGCTGGAGTACAGCGTTTGCGCCACAATAACCGTACCGACAATCAAGCCGAGCGCGGCACCACCCAATAACGCGACACCCGCACCCGTCGCGAACAGCCAGTGGTTCAGACTGCGCTGACGAAACTCAGCGCGCGTCAGCACTTCCGAGTCGGCCGACAATCGCGACCTGAGGTCGGTGCGCACTTTCTCGATGTCTGCACCCGGGCTCAGCTTGACGAGGACATATGTGATGTTGTCGGCCGGCATATCGATCAGCTGGCGCGCACGGTTGAGCGTCGTGAAAACAAACGGCGTGACCGTGAACGAACGAATACCCTCCGTCAGCCCGGTAACCCGAATGCGCGAGGCGCCAACTTGCGCGGTATCCCCGACCTGCTTGATGCCGAGTTCCGCCAGATACGTCTTGTCGACGATGACGGCATCGCGCACACCGAGGCCGCTGACATCGCCCTCCACCATGTTCCAAGGTGCAAGACCGCCGTTCTCCGGATCGGCTCCGACGACAACGATCAGCGTCGAGCCGCCAGTGGGCTTGCGCCAGTCAGTGAAAGCCGTGACCAGCGGGATGGCGCGCTCGACACCCGGCGTGGAAAGCGCGACGTACCTGTCACGCGCCCGGATCGGCTGGGCTTCTTCGAAGTTCTTCGTGCCGTAGGCCATGACCCACAGATCGCCGTCGGCCCGATCGATGGTAGCGATGATCATGCTGCGGGCGCCGAGGTACAAACCCAGCTGTACGGCAACGAGCACGATCGAGAAAAGGATGCCGATCAGCGTCACGGCAAGACGCACGCGATCGTGGAACAAATTGCGGAAGGCCAACGTAAGGGTCATTGGAAAGCTTTGATCTCAAGTTTGCCGTCGGCGCCGCGCGCAGCCGAGCCCATCAGGGCTGTAAATGTGGTCACAATGCGAAAACCGCCAGTGCCGCATTTTGTCCGCATATCGGTTGCATGAGGCGCCAAGCCTGATCGAAGCTCCGAAACGGAGGTCGCTTCCTCATGCATCCCACAGAATATACGCGAAATTTTGCTGCTTGCGCGATCGCAATTGTGGTCCTGGCCCTGCTGCCGGAGCCCGGCAACGCTCAGAGCACTGTCAAAAGCGTTAACGGCGTTTGGATCGACCACACCGGACAAGGCGCCGTCGAAATTACGCCATGCGGCGACAAGGTTTGCGGCCGCGTCGTTTGGCTCAGGGACCCCGCGCACCGGTCGAAGTCGGGGAAACTCATCTGCGGAACGCAGGTTCTTGGAGAACTGCGACAGATGAGCGCCGACGCCTGGGAGTCCGGCTGGATCTACAATCCCGAGGACGAGGAGAAGTTCAGCGCAGCGCTGAAGCTTGCCAACCCCGACAAGCTCATCGTCACCGGTTATCTCGGCATCAAGCTGCTCGGCGAAACCTTCACCTGGCAGCGTGCAACGTCCGTCCTCGATCGATGCACTAAGGACGCCCGCGCCTCCTGAACTCAGCCGCCCCGCGCTCGCGCTCATTCAGCCGCCGCACCCTTCGCCGCATGACCGGCGTTGCTCAGCAGCGACGCGTAACGTGTGCCGATCCAGCCCACGAAGTGCTCGGCGCGCTCGGCCACGAGATGCCGCTGCTGATCCAAGGTGACGATGTGGTAGCTGTCATCCAAGACCAGCGTATCGACCAGCCCGCCCAGGTGCGCCTGCAGATATTGCGCGTTCTTCAAGCTCGCCATGTCGTCCTCGCGCGGGTGCACGATGAGCGCCGGTTGCTTGATCATCCCGAGGTTCGGCTTCACGGCCGCAACGAGAGAGTTGAAGTGACCGAACGAGCGCACAGGGGTGCTGAAGACCCCGGCGGACGCAGAGTCGCCGGCCTGCATGCTTGAAACAACGATGCGGCGTACGCGCTCGTCCTTGATGCCGTAGGGCTCGCGCTCGGCGAGATCGATCTCGAGCCGGATGGGCAGCGGGCGCACGTACTGAAGAATCTTGGAGTGCCACGGCATCGACCAGCCATCGAGCTTCAAGGTCGGTGCAAACAGCAGCAGCCCGTGGACTTCTTCGGGACGGTTCTGAGCGAGGTGCAGGGCCAGGATGCCGCCCATCGAGAGGCCGCCAGCGAGAACGACGTCGCAGTTTTCCTTGAGCCGGTCGTGCGCCTCCTCGACGCTGGCGTACCACTCATGCCAAGTCGAGCGGCGAAGCTCCTCTGGCGTACCGCAATGGCCGGCGAGCTGACAGCAATAAACCGTGTGACCGGCGCGCGCGAGCGCCTGGGCGACAAACCGGAGCTCAACCGGCGTGCCGCCAAGTCCATGGATCAAGAGGATGCCGACCCGACTCCCTGGCCAGAACTGGCTCTTATCTTCGCTACCCGTGCTCATGTGCTATGATCGCTTCTCAACTTTTGAGGGCAGAGCGTGCGTTACTCACGTCTCGTGTCCCAGGCTGGACCGCCACCTAGGCGCGTTCCTGTTCTCCCCAAACTCGCGTCAGTCCTGCGGCCTGGAACTTCCCTCCGAGCGGGAACCCGGAACCAGGCTTCTTGTTCCAGGACTGCAGCATGGTCCGCTCAGCTCACACGCCGCATGACCTGATCCAGCAACTTCAATGCCAGATCCATCTCGTGTCTTGTGATGTGAAGGCTGGGGGCGAGTGTGACCACGTTCTTGTGGTAACCGCCGATATCGAGCACGAGGCCCATCTTCTCGCCGTTGACCTCAAGATCGCCCTTGAGCGCCTCGTCCACCATGCGATCGACGATGGCCTTCGACGGCGTGAAACTGTCGTGCGGCTCGCAGATCTCCATGCGCAGCGCGAGGCCGAGCCCGTCGACGTCGCCCACAATTTTGTGGCGGCGCTTGAGGTCTTGGAGACCCTCGAGCAGATAGGCGCCCTTCTCCATGACCATGGCTTCGTAGTCGGTCTCGCCCATCATTTTCATGGCTTCGAGCGCGACCGCCGTGCCCATCGGGTTGGCGTTGAACGTGGAGTGCGTGGAGCCCGGCGGGAAGATGGTGGGATTTATCAACTCTTCGCGGGCCCAGACGCCGGCGAGCGGGTTGAGGCCGTTGGTGATGGCCTTGCCGAACACGATGGCGTCAGGCTTCACGCCAAAGTGCTCGATCGACCAGAGCTTGCCGGTCCGGTAGAAGCCCATCTGGATTTCATCGACGACGAGCAGAATGCCGTGCTTGTCGAGCACGCGCTTCAACTCGGGGAAGAAGTTCTTCGGCGGAATGACGTAACCGCCGGTACCCTGTATCGGCTCTACGTAGAAGGCCGCGTACTCCGCCTCGCCGACTTTCGGATCCCAAACGCCGTTGTACTCGCTCTCGAACAAGCGCTCGAACTGCTTCACGCAGTGCGTGCCGTACTCTTCCTTCGTCATGCCCTTGGGACCGCGGAAGTGATACGGAAACGGAATGAAATGCGCGCGGTCGCCGAAGTGACCGTAGCGACGACGGTAGCGATACGATGAGGTGATGGCCGAGGCGCCGAGCGTGCGGCCATGATAGCCGCCCTCGAACGCAAACATCAGGCTCTTGCCCTTCTTGAAGTTGCGCACGAGCTTGAGGCTGTCCTCGACCGCCTGGCTGCCGCCGACGTTGAAGTGCACGCGCCCCTTCTCGCCGAACTTCTTTTCGGCATCCTGGGCAATGATGGCGGCGAGCTCGATTTTCTCGCGATGCAGATACTGGCTCGCGACCTGCGGCAAACGATCGAGCTGACGGCGCGAAGCGGCGTCGAGGCGCGCGTTGCGGTAGCCGAAATTCACGGCCGAATACCACATCTGCAGATCGAGGAACGGCCGCCCCTCGAGGTCGAAAATGTAAGAACCTTCGCAGCGTTCGAAGATCTTCGGCGGATTGGTGTAGTGCACCGTATCGCCGTGCGAACAGTACTTGTCCTCGAGTGCTAGCAACTCAGCCTCGGACAAACCCGCCGCTTGCTCATCCTGACGAGAGGCGTGGCTTTGGGGCCAACGAACTGGCTTCTGCATCCTGGTCTTGCTCTTTTCCGACTATTCAGCTTTGGAGGCGCGTGCCGAAACGGCCGGCCCGGTTACATGGTCCGCGAGCCAGCGCGCAAACAGCGTCGTGGCTTGATTGAAGTCGTCGAAGGCGATGTGGGGCAAATCGTTCTTGCGGCAGTGATTAAGAAGCCCGCTCTTGGCGAGCACGAGGTCTGCACGGCCGGCGAGGCAGAAATCCGAGCGACCGTCGCCGATGAGGACCTTGAGTTCCCGCGGCTGGCCTTCGGCGAAGGAGCACTTGCAATTGCCGGACAGCGCCGAGCAGTCGCTGCGCGCGTGAGGGAAGGAGAGGCGCCAACGATTGCCGCCACGCCACTCGAGATGATTGGCGAAGTAATCGACGTCGATGCCATTGCGATCGAGCACGTTACCGATCGTGCGATCCAAACCGTCGGACACGACGGCAATCGGACAGCCCAGATCCTGTACGAAATTCACGAACCGGGAGAACCCAGGATCGATCTCGATCGCATCCACAAACTCGTCCATCTCGACCGGCGTTGCGCGCACCAGATCGATTTGGCGAACCAGACACTCGCGCGAACCGATGCGGCCAGCCTTCCAATCGTCCTCAATGCCTTGCCACTCGGGCTCAGCGAAGCGCTCGAGAAGAAGATCGGTCGTATCGATAGGAGCGATAGTGCCGTCGAAATCGACCAGGACGCGACACTTCACACGCGCTGTTGACACGTCTACAGAACCCGTTGATTAGCTTAACCGCGGCCCCGGCCTCGAGGTCATGTTTGGAACGCCTCTTTAGCCGCGACTTGGGACGGTGCCAATGGCTTCAGTTCACATCTTCGTTAAGCAACTCGCCTATCGGTTGTGTCGATAGGTTATGCCCGCAATGGGCGGGCGCAGCGTTCCAGCCTGGATTTCAAGCTCAAACCGGCATGCCCATAGGTTGGGTCAAAACGGTGGCGGCGCCACCCTTGCGAGACACATGGCCGCAGAATTCAGCACTGCGGCGGAGAGCTAAACAATGTTCTCTATTAACCATAAGCGCAGCTAGCTGCGGCGTGACGGCGCAACCAAACCTGCACCCACATACCCTGCGAGCGCTGTGAGAAGGCCCAGGAGGTAGGGCGTCGGGGTGTGGAAGCCGTACTTGGCGACGGCCCAGACAAGCATCCCTGATGTAATAGAGACGTAAGCGGACGCCGGCCCGCCGAAGCGGCTGAACAGGGCGAAGAGGGTGGCAACGAACACGCCGGCGCTACCGAACGCCGAGGCCGTCTCGACCAGTTCCTTGATCGTGTCCGACGTGAGCGAGATGAGAAACGCGACCACGCTGAGGACCATCACTGTCGACCGCACGCTCCAGAGCTTGGCGCGATCCGACAGGCCAGGAACAAGACGGACCACCACGTTGTGCGAAATCTGCGCCGCCGGCGCATGAAGTGCGGCGTGCACCACCGAAAGGATCGCGGAAACAATCGCGCCGACAAAGACGACGTGCAGCGCACCGGGCAAATACACCTCTGCCAGGCGCACGACGATTTGCTCTGGATCGGGATGATTGGGAATGAGGCTCGGCGCAACCAGCCCGAGAAACACCGGCACCATGCCGACGCTCAGGTACATGAGCCCGCCGATCAACGTACCGCGCGCCGCAAGAGTTGCGGTATGCGCACCAAGGAAGCGGGAGATCAACTCGACCGCAACCACGGTGCCGCAAATCGGTATCGCCATTTTTTCCAGCGTGCCGAGGAACCCGCTCTCCCGGTCGACGATGCGCAAACGCTCCGGCTCGAGCTGACCAACGATCGCGCCGAAGTCGATCTGCATCGCCGCCACGATCCCGAGGGCGATGAGACCGATCAGAAGCACCACGCCCTGAATGACATCCGTGATCGCGTCGGCCAGCAGCCCGCCGATTACCGCGTAGCCGGCAATCAACGCCGTCGCCAGCAGAACCGAGGCTCCTAGCCCCATGCCCGAGTTTGCATCCAGGATCTGCCCGAATGCCCTGATCTGCGCTGCAGCCCAGATCACGGATCCCGGCAGCAGAACAACGACGACAAGCTTTTCCACACCCGGCGAATAGCGCTGCCTGAAGAGGTCGGCGAACGTCGTCAGTCCACGCGACCAAAGCGCGTGGGCGAAGAACAGTCCTACGATGATGATGGCCGTGGCGTAGCACAGGGGGTCGACGAGGGCGCCGCTGAGGCCGTTCTCGTAGACGGCACCGCCGGACGCAACAATCGCTTCCGCGCCAAAGTAGGTTGCAAACACCGAGAACGCGACGAGACCGACACCCAGGCGTCGCCCCGCAAGTATGTAGTCCGACGCGGTGGAGATTCGCCGGGACACCCAGGCGCCGATAACGAACTGAACCAGCACGTAAGTGACGATGGCAAACAGCACCGCGCTCATTGCATCCCCCTAGGCGCCCTGTGCATGCCAGCACAAGCTGCGCCCCTTATGCCAAGCAGAAAGGCCGGGTACAGCGAGACATCGTTCCCCCCGATGCCCCAATTCGCCGCTTTTGTATGCTTTAGCTCTCAATTGAGCAAATGCGTGCCGGGTCCTATATCCTGCAGTCTTGGATACACCGGCAGCGAGGGTAGATTTGCCCGTGATGCACGCCTCCACACTGTTTCGCTCGGCAGTTTCCTGTCTCGCCGCTGCCGCTCTCGTCATTGCCCAGGTGGTTTCGCCAGCGGCCGCACAAAGCCTGTCGCGGGCGGAGTACGAGACTTGCCAAGCGCAGGATGAGGAGGGTTTTCGCACCGCCATTGAAGCACTTACGCTCAAGGGGCTGCGCGCCGGATTGGCCAGCTTCGATTACAAACCCTTGGTCGCCGAACAATGGCGGCGCAACAACCTTGACGATGTGATCGACCGGCAGGTGGATCAGGCCATCGCCCAAGTTCGCGACGAATCCAGTTGGTTTCAGCTGTGGTCAACGCTTGCTTCGCGAGAACGGGCGCAAGAGCTGGCGACCATGGCCGCCGAGCGCGTGTACCAGTCGGACGCCATAAAGAAGGGTCTGGAACAGATCGCTGCCGGCGTCGGCCGTGAGGTCGGCAAACGCATCGAGCTGGCGGTCGCCGATACGGCCGGCCCTGCCACCCAATGCATGAAGCACTTCCTGGGCCGGCGCTATGGAACGACCGTGGCCTCGATTGTCGGCGCCGATGCCGGCAAGGAATACATCGATCCGGGCAAGGGTGGCGCCCAGATTGGCCCGGGCCAAGTGCTGGCAGACGGCAGCGGCGCGATCACCGGCACCGTCGTGCTTGTCGTCCGGCGGCAATTGTCGCGCATGGCCGCGCGCATCGGCCAGCGCGTCGTCGGCTCCATCTTGAGCCGGCTGGTTTCGGTGGTGGCGGGCGGCATCGGCATCGTCCTGATTGCCAAGGACATCTGGGATTTCCGACATGGCGTATTGCCGATCATCTCGGATGAGATGAAATCGCGAGACACCAAAGAGAAGGTCCGGCAGGAGATTGCGACGACTATCGCCGATCACATCAACGAAAGCTTGCCGGAAATCGCAAGCCAGACGGCGCAGCGCGTGGTCGATATCTGGCTTGAGTTCCGCAGTGCGCACGCAAAGGTCGTCGACCTTGCCGGCCGGAACGAGCAGTTCAGGGAGTTCCTCAACACGATCCGTCCGGCAGACCTCCCTCGCCTCGATGAGGTCGTGGCCATCGTTCTGCCGGGCGAAGGAGAAGCAGGAGTTCTCAAGCGCCTCGGCGACGGCACACTCAACACTGCCGTGACGAAATTACCGGCGGCCGCGCTCGATATCGCACGGGAGACCAACAACCTAGAGGTCGCCCTCAAGTGGACGGCGGTGGCAGGCGATAACCTGCCCAAGGTGCTCGAATACGAGATACATCGCCGAACCGGACCGGATGCAATGACGAAGTCCGGACTGCAGAGATTGCTGGCCCTCAATGATCGCCTGGCGATTACCCGGCTGGCGTCGCTGCAGCCGTCGGCCCGCGATGCGCTGTTTGAATTGGAGCCCGCCGCGACTGTCAGGCTGGCGCGCAGCCTCGACGAAGCCCAGCTTGGAAGCCTGTCCCGCTATCTTTCTGCCCTGGACAAGGCGTCCGCCCAGCGCGTGCTGAGCGTAATCGCAAATGCCCCCGAGCGCATGTCGGAGCTGGCCAACCCACGCGTCCGCGAGGCCATCATCGCAAGCCGCGACCAAGCGGCGGCGCTGGCCATGATGCTGCAGGCGGAATCGTGGACCAATCCCGGCGCGGTGACATCTCACGTGCGCCTTGTGATGGATGGACGCGTGAGCGCCATCCTGCTGTGGGAGAAACATGCGGCCCTGCTGGTTGCAGCCGGCCTGCTGCTGCTTGTTGTTCTGCTACTGCTGAAGCGCCTCCTGTTCGGGGCGCGCCCGCGCGTGATCGTGCAGCAAGCGGGTGGGGGCTATCGCCGATGATCATACAAACGAGCGAGACGGCCAACAGGCCCGTCGAGCGCGGAGAGATGGTCTATGCCGTGGCCGTCACCGGCGCCAATATTATCCGCGACATGCGCGAGGCGATCATCAACACGATCGGCGGCCATATGACCAAATACGAGACCGTCCTCGACCAGACCATGGCGCGCGCCCTGAAATCCCTGTCCGAGCGCGCACGTGAGCAGGGCTACGACGGCGTTCTGGACGTCCGCGTGTCGCATCCCACCATCACGAGCGGGGCGATCGCCGTCGTCGTGGCGGGAACCGGCTTCAAGTATGCATCCCGCACAGGCTGAGGCAGCATCGTTCAAGCCGGTTGTTTGGGCCGCCTCCCATCGCCTAGATTTCGCTGTCGATTTGCCGAATCACTTCGAATGCGTCACGAGGGGCGCGCAGGCCAGTAGGGGAGGCTCGTAGGACATGGCACTCAAGGCACCAGGAATTCTGATCTTTCTCGTTTCAATTATTCTAGCTCTAGCTGTTCTTTTCACGAAGTTCTTCAGCGCGACCATTCCATTCCTAAGCGGCGAGACTACGCAGTTTTTTGGCTTGCTGGTTGCCTACATCATCCTTGTGCTCGGCTGCATCATGCGCGGCCTCTAGCGGAACTATTCCGCGCTCTGTGCCCTTCTGTCGCGCGGCCAACAGCGCGCTGGCGATGATCCCGTGTTGGCGTCTTTATCTTGCGATGGATCGGCAGAAAACATTGGAGCGGCTCCGTCGGCTAGGCGCACAGCGCCGAACCCGCGAGATCATGCTCGCCGTGGTGCTGACCATCGCCGCCTTTGCGTTTCTGGCGTCGGCTATTCTAGGTAGCGATACGGCACTCGATGGTACGCAATCGGTCGAGAATGACCCCCGCCACTACGAGACGGCAGGCAAGGCTCCGCCCCAGTAAGCGCGTCAGCCGGCTTACTGGGCCGTCCATCCTCCATCGATGGTGTAGTTCGCACCGGTGATGGACGCCGCCTCCTCGCTTGCCAGAAATGCGGCCAGGGCCGCGACCTCCTCAACAGTGACGAACCGCATCGTCGGCTGACGCGAGAGGATTTGCCGCTTCGCCTGGTCCTCGGTGATGTTCTCCGACTTTGCGAGGTCGGGAATTTGCTTCTCGACCAGCGGCGTCCAGACAAAGCCCGGCGATACCGCATTTGACGTGATCCCGCTTTCAGCAAGCTCCAGCGCCACCGTTTTGGTGAAACCCGCCAAGCCATGCTTCGCCGCAACGTAGGCCCCCTTGAACGGCGACGCTCTTAGAGAGTGGGCTGAGCAGATATTGATGATGCGGCCCCACTTGCGGCGCTTCATGCCAGGAACCGCAGCGCGTACCGTGTGGAATGCAGAGCTCAAGTTGATGGCGATGATGGCATCCCACCGCTCGATCGGGAACTCCTCAACGGGCGCGACATGCTGGATGCCGGCATTGTTGACCAGGATGTCTACGGAGCCGAAGTCCTTCTCCGCTTTGGCGATCATCTCGGCGATCTGGTTGTGTCGCATCATGTTTGCAGGATCAAAGGCGACCCGTGTGCCCTGCGCGGCAACCTCGCGAATGGCCTTCTGGTTCTCCTCTTCCGTGCCGAGGCCGTTGACGACGACGTTCGCACCCGCCTTGGCGAGCGCCAACGCAATGCCGTGGCCTATTCCGGATGTGGAACCGGTGACGACAGCAGTCTTTCCTTTGAGCGACATGACCACCTCGCGTTCGTATGTTTTGTGGGGTGTATGTATGCATCCTGCCGCAAGCGCGAAACGGGCGACAAGCGCGTTTTTGTTCAAGACGGCGTTGCGGGGACCAAGTTAAAGTTTGCCCACAAACTGCGCAGCCGAACCCCTGGAGCCACTATGACACCTGAAGCCAAACTGCAATCCATGGGGCTGGAGCTTCCCAAGCTCGCGTCGCCGGTTGCCAACTACGTGCCGTTCAAGATCAGCGGCAACATGCTCTATCTCTCAGGCCAGGGACCGCGCGACCCGAGCGGCGGCGCCATTACCGGCAAGGTCGGCAAGGACGTCTCCGTGGAAGCCGCCTATGAGCATGCAAAGCTGGTGGGGCTGGGACTGCTGGCTGCAGCCAAGACCGCCGCGGGCGAGTTGTCGCGTATAGAGGTCGTGAAGGTTCTGGGCATGGTCAATGCCGTGCCCGAATTCACGGAGCAGCCCAAAGTCATCAATGGCTGCTCCGACCTGTTCGTCGCGGTGCTCGGCGAGCGGGGGCGGCACGCGCGCTCGGCGGTCGGCATGGCATCGCTGCCGATGAACATCTCAGTTGAGATCGAAGCCGTGATGCGCATTCACGACTGACGTCGCGATCAGGGCAGGTAGCCCTTTGAGAGATCGAGCGACTGGCGGTCCAACTCGCGCCCTTTGGCATCGCGCGCGCGCAGGCCCCAGGCCACGTTGGTGCCTGCGTCGTAGGACGTCGTCGAGCGCAGCCTGACGGCGAGCATCTGCCCTGCCTCGAGCGGGATCGGCTTCAATACCGGGAGGTAGAGCTGCTCCCAGTGCGTGGCTGGATCGAGCGGCCCCGTCGACAACGGCACCCCTGGCACCAACTCAGCAGACCACCACAGCGCGAGGCCGTGGATTGTCGTTGCCTTGTTGACGGTCCATGTCACCTCTCCGCTGCGCGTAGTGCGGTTGCTCTGGCTGAAGGAGAGCTTGTCCCAGGATTGCGCGGCGTCGCCGCCGTCGAGCAGATCGGACTTCGCGAAGATGCGCACATAGATGTTGTTGAGCGTCATCGCCTTGGCCGGCGCGAAGTCGAGCCCATAGCCGATGCCGTCCCAGACCGTGAGCTCCCGATAGAAACGATTCGACACGACCGGGCAGACGAATTGCTCGACGGTGTGCGGGATGATGATGCCGCCCGGCTTTAGGAAGCGCTCGCGCGCGTCGTTCAAGGTCTCGACGATGTTCTCCTCGAATGGATAGTTGCCGAGCGTCTCCGACACGATGACATCGACGGCCTCCGGCGTCGCGACCTCGGTCGAATGGATCTCGGCGATACGCACCCGATTGAGCCGGTTGTGGCGCAACAGCTTGCGCGCCACGGCAGCGATGTCGGCGGTCTCGTAGAGATCGACGCGCTTGGCGCCAAGCTTGGCCGCCAGAAAGCCAAGAAAGCCTGTGCCGGCGCCGATGTCTGCGACGGTCGTTTCGCCGGGCTTGATGACGCGCCGCAGCGCCTCGTGAAAGGCGGCATTGCGCACGCGATCAGCGAGCAAAGTGCGGTGATATTCTATGCGCATGGGGCTCGACGGGCTAAACAGCTACCCGCGAATAGCAAAGGCTGGCGGACTGCACTACCTTTCTGTTCCGAGGGAATTTCTGGAGTTGCCATGTCGGAAGCCCTGCCTGCGCCGCTCACCAGCGAGCAAATGCGTTCCGGCATACCTGCAGTCGACCGCTATCTGGACACCGGCTACGCGACCGTCCCCGGTATGTCATCGCGGTTTGCGGCTGCCGTCTGCTGCGGCCTCCTGCGCATCCAACACGAGCTTGAGGTAGCCGGCCCGGTCGTGGAGATCGGCCCGTTCGAGGGGCGCTTCTTCATCGCGCTGGCGCACGCCCTGCAGAAGGGCGAGATCGCCCTCGGCATCGACCTGTTCGATTGGCCCAACCCCGAGGTGAAGGACCGGTTCGAGGCGAACTGTGCCAAGCATGGCGTGCCGGCCGAGCGCCGCATCGTGTGGAAGGCCGACAGCCGCACGATGACGCCCGCCGAGCTGCTCGCGAAGCTTGGCGGCAAACCGGCCCGGTTCATTCACATCGATGGGGAGCACTCGCGGGCGGCGCTGACCAAGGACCTGGAGCTGGCAACGGCCGCGCTGTCACCGGAAGGGATCATCGTGCTCGATGACATGCTTCATCCGGGCTACCCTACCTTGATGGTCGCCGTGCAGGACTATCTCGGACGCCACCCCGAGATGTGCGTGCTTTGTATTATCGACCGCGAGACGGTGGTTGCCGCGACCAAGTTCGTGTTGTGCCGGACCGAGTGGTTCAAGCGCTACGAGGAGAAGCTACTGGAAGCCTACAAGGCAAACGTCTGGCCGCTCGGCGCCGATTTCGAGCCGCACTGGTGCCTGGTGCTGTCGCTCGACACTCGCTTGGCCAAGATTACATGAAGCTTACAAACAACGTTGTTGCATAAGGCTCGGCACTTCCTTTCCAAAAGTTCATTGGGGGACAAAGCCAAGGCTTTGCTAGGCTGTGGCCCATTGCTCAACCGAGCGTGATCAAAAAGCATCGATTGTTGTGGCGCCTGCTGACCCGTGCTAGGGGGCCTGCATCATCGAATTTTTGCATCAGGACGAAGAACCGTGACCAGCGGCCGCACGCGTCAGGAAACCGATAGCTTCGGCCCCATCGAGGTCGCAGCCGACCGCTACTGGGGCGCGCAAGCTCAGCGCTCGCTCGGGAACTTCAAGATCGGCTGGGAGAAGCAGCCCAAGGCCGTCGTGCGTGCGCTCGGCATCGTGAAGCGCGCCGCCGCCGAGACCAACATCGCCCTCGGCAAGCTGGAGCCCACGCTGGGCAAGGCGATCATCGATGCCGCGCAGGAGGTGGTCGACGGCAAGCTCGACGAGCATTTCCCACTGGTTGTGTGGCAAACGGGCTCCGGCACGCAGTCCAATATGAACGCCAACGAGGTGATCTCGAACCGGGCCATCGAAATGCTCGGCGGCGTGATGGGGTCGAAGAAGCCGGTTCACCCCAACGACCACGTGAACATGAGCCAGTCGTCGAACGACACCTATCCGACGGCCATGCACGTCGCGTGCGCCGAAGAGGTACACCACAAGCTGCTGCCGGCGCTGCAGCACCTGCACGCGGCAATCGACGCCAAGGCCAAAGCCTGGAACCACATCATCAAGATCGGGCGTACGCACACGCAGGATGCGACGCCGCTGACGCTGGGGCAGGAATTCTCCGGCTATGCCGCCCAGGTCAAGAACGGGATCAGGCGCATTGAATCGACGCTACCGGACCTGATGCAGCTCGCACAGGGCGGCACGGCCGTGGGCACCGGACTCAACGCGCCGAAGGGCTTTGCGGAGATGGTCGCCCAAAAAATCGCCGCCATCACCGGCCTGCCTTTCACGAGTGCACCCAACAAATTCGAGGCCCTGGCAGCCCACGACGCCATGGTGATGAGCCACGGGGCGACCAACACGGTTGCCGCGTCGCTGTTCAAGATCGCCAACGATATTCGCTTCCTGGGCAGCGGGCCCCGCTCCGGACTGGGCGAGCTGGCACTGCCCGAGAACGAGCCCGGCTCATCCATTATGCCCGGCAAGGTGAACCCGACGCAGTGCGAGGCGCTCACACAAGTGTGTGTGCAGGTTTTTGGTAACCATTCGGCGCTCACATTCGCCGGCAGCCAGGGTCACTTCGAGCTCAACGTGTTCAATCCCGTGATGGCCTACAACTTCCTTCAGTCCACACAGCTTCTTGCCGATGCGAGTGTGAGCTTCACGGATAATTGCGTAGTCGGCATTGCACCGAGGGAGGACAACATTAAAGCCTCACTCGAGAAGTCTTTGATGCTGGTGACCGCTTTGGCGCCGAAAATCGGCTATGACAACGCAGCCAATATCGCTAAGACGGCGCATAAGAATGGGACTACCCTCAGGGAGGAGGCCCTGAAGGGCAAGTACGTCTCAGAGGAAGAGTTCGACAAGCTGGTCGACCCAAAAAGAATGATCGGACCGGAGGCGTGATGGGTACCGTCATCAATCTGAACCGCTACCGCAAGCAAAAGCAGCAGGCAGAGCGCGAGCGGCGCGCGAACGAGAAGCGCATGCGCTTCGGCATCCCCAAGAGCCAGCGGATGAAGGCGTCGGCGGAGCGGCTTCTTGAGACACGCACGCTTGATGGTGCGCGGCGCGACGAACGCGGGGCCGAACGGTCGGAGTAAAGCCGGTTGCGCCAACGGCTGGGAGTGTGTGCGGTGCAAGTATCGCATGACAGCTCAGGCGAGAGAGCTGCCGATCTCAGCAGACCTGTCAAACGATCCTTCACGATAGGCGGCCATCGCACCTCCATTTCGCTGGAGGCTGCATTCTGGGATGCATTGAAGGCCGCAGCAGCACGCGAGAACATTCCGGTATCGAAGCTCGTGGCGCGGATCGACGCCGGCCGCAAGGACGGTGGCTTGTCCAGCGCGGTGCGCGTCTGGCTGCTGCATCATGCACGCGATGGCAACGCGGGCCAGGAAGCCTGAGCTTTAGGCGTGCGTGCTGCGAAAGCCCGTCATGAACGCGTGCGAGGCAGCCTCCACGGCGCTGAGCGAGTATCCGCCCTCCTGCACGATCAGTGTCGGCAGGCGAAGCTTGCCGTAGAGTTCGCCGATGCGTGCGTAGGCGTCGGTGGAGACATCTAGCTTGGAGAGCGGGTCGTCGCGATGCGCGTCCCAGCCGGCTGACAATATGAGCGCGTCAACGGACGCTGCAACGGCTGCGTCGCGCAGGAGCTGGTTGGCCGCGATAAAGTCGGCGTCATTGGCCCCGAAAGCGAGCGGCAGGTTGAGGTTGGCACCCTCCCCGGGTCCTGCACCCGTTTCGTCGGCGTAGCCGGCAAAGTGCGGATAGTAGGCGGACGGATCGGTGTGGACCGAGCCGTAGAGCACGTCGCTGCGGCGATAGAAAATGGCCTGCGTGCCGTCGCCGTGGTGGGTGTCGAAGTCGAGAATCGCGACGCGCTTGAACGTGCCCAGCATCGCCTCGGCAGCGATGGCGGCGTTGTTGAAGTAGCAAAAGCCCGAGCAGCGATCGCGATAGGCGTGATGGCCCGGCGGGCGGCACAAGGCGAAGGATGCACGCGCGCCGGACAGGAGGTCCTTGGCGCCTGCGATGGCCGTCTGCGCCGAGGCGTAGGCGGCCGCGAAGGTGCCTGCCATGGTTGCGCACGACATGTCGCCCATGTACCAGCCAGCGCGGCCGATGATGCCGGTCACCCGCGGCGGGCCACGATCGGCGAAGTCATCTGATGCGCCGCGGAAGGGGTGAACGTTGGGCAACACCTCGGGCCCGGCGTTGGGCAGCTTCTGGAACTCGGCGTAGGCCTGCTCGAGAAAATTCACGTAGTGATCGGCATGCACCTTGAGGATCGGGGCGCGGCCATAGTCTTTGGGCGTGTTGCGCTGAAGGCCGGCCTTTTCGAGCGCCGCCATCAGCTTCGGCGCGCGGTTGGGGTTCTCGAACGGATCGACGATGCGGCCGTGCACCATATACTGCTTGGGCTGGTGCGAGAGCTGCTGATCGGAGAAGAAATAGCGCATCACGTCCGCCAGGCAGAATGGATGGCGGCGATACCACCGGTAAGGT
Organism: uncultured Hyphomicrobiales bacterium; assembly: GCA_902826255.1. Lineage (GTDB taxonomy): Bacteria > Pseudomonadota > Alphaproteobacteria > Rhizobiales > Hyphomicrobiaceae > AWTP1-13. The sequence continues at coordinate 19,320 of CADEEC010000031.1, forward strand.
TGCGGTAGGTGACGCGGCCAAAGCCGGCGCCGCGGATTAGTTCCGCAAAGTCCTCCTGCTTCGGAAACTTGCGGATGCTCTCCACGAGATAGTGATACGCGTCCGCATTGCCGGTTGTGAGCTGGCCGATGCGCGGGATGACCTCGAAGGAATGGAAGTCGTAGACGCGGTCGAGCAGCGGTACCTCGCAGCGCGAGAACTCGATGCAGAGAAAGCGGCCGCCGGTCTTGAGAACGCGATAGGCCTCCTTGAGGGCGCGGTCGATGTGCGTGACGTTGCGGATGCCGAAGCCGACGGTGTAGGCGTCGAAGCTCTTGTCGGGGAACGGCAGGATTTCGGCGTTGCCGACGATGCACGACACACGATCGGAAAGACCCGCTGTCTGCAGGCGCTTCTCGGCCACCGCCACCATCTCGGGATTGATGTCGAACAGCGTGGCCTTGCAGCCCGTGCCACCGGCGCGCAGGAAGCGCTCGGTGAGATCGCCGGTGCCGCCGGCGACATCGAGCAGGCGGAAATCCTGCTCCGTTTTTGGAGGCGACAGCCAGGAGATGACGTCGTCCTTCCAGAGCCGGTGCAACCCCCCGGACATCAGATCGTTCATCAGGTCGTAGCGGCCGGCGACATCGGAGAAGATGCGGTTGACGAGGCTCTGGCGCTCGTCTTCGGGCACGGTCTTGAAGCCGAAGGAGACGGAAGCGCTGTCGCTGGGATGGATACTGTCGCTCATGGGCAGGACTGTAGCGACAGACGCGGGCGAACTCCACACGCGCCAGCGCCCACTTGCGCGCGGTGTTAATGGCTCTTGGCCCGTCGACCGTCCGCCCAGGCCAGCCACTGGCGGACGCGCGCCTCAGGATCGGGGTGGGTGAAGAAATCGGTGATGACGGCGATGCTGTCGGCGCCGGCGTCCGCGACGCCGTCCGCGCGCTCCGGGGTGATGCCGCCGATGGCTATGAGCGGCAGGGAGCCGATGCGCTGCTTCCAGTCGGTGACGCGGCCGAGGCCTTGCGGCGACCACTTCATGGCCTTCAGCTTGGTTTCGTAGATGGGGCCGAGCGCGATGTAATCCGGTTTCGCGGCGAGCGAGACGGCGAGCTCCTCGTGGCTGTGGGTGCTGATGCCGAGGCGCAGGCCGGCAGCCTTGATCGCTTTGACGTCGGCAGCGGCCAAGTCTTCCTGGCCGAGGTGGACGTAGTCCGCACCGAGCGCGGTCGCCTCGCGCCAGTAGTCGTTGACGATGAGCTGGCAGCCATGTTGCGCGCACAGGCGCAGGCTCTCGGAAATCTCGTGGCGGACGACCTCGGGCGCTGCATCCTTCAAGCGCAGCTGCACCGTGCGCACGCCGAGCGGAACGAGGCGCTGCAGCCACGCGAGATCGGGAACGATGGGATAGAAAACGTCTGGCGCAACGGCGCCGCTGCGCGTCATTGCGGCTTGTCCAGGTCGAAGAAGGGCGTGCCGGCGACGGGCGTGGACGGCACCGCCATGTCGCGCTCCTGCATGAGGCCAGACTCGAAGGCGAGGCGACCGGCGTCGATAGCGTCGGCAAACGCCTGCGCCATGCGCACGGGATCGGCCGCAATGGCGATGGCAGTGTTCAGCAGGCAGGCATCGTAGCCCATCTCCATCGCCTCGGCGGCGTGCGACGGCGCGCCGATGCCCGCGTCGATGACGAGCGGGATGTCAGGGAAATAGCGGCGCATGGAGCGCAGCGCGTAGCGGTTGGCGAGGCCGCGACCGCTGCCGATGGGGGCGCCCCACGGCATCAGGACCTCGCAGCCCGCGCGCAGCAGACGCTCGGCGGCGACCAGATCCTCGGTGGTGTAGGGAAAAACCTTGAAGCCGTCCTTCGACAGCGCCGTTGCCGCTTCCACGAGACCGAACAGGTCGGGCTGCAAAGTATCGTCGTTGCCGATGACCTCGAGCTTGATCCAGTCGGTGCCGAACAACTCGCGCGCCATCTGCGCCGTAGTGATGGCTTCCTTGGGCGTGCGGCAGCCGGCGGTGTTGGGAAGAACGCGCACGCCCAGCCCTTTGACGAGGTCGAAGAAGCGCTGGCCGGTGTCGGCGCGCGCCATTTCGCGGCGCAGGGACACGGTGACGATCCCGGCGCGCGAGGCCTTGACCGCAAGACCCAGCACGTGCGGCGAGGGGAAGCGCGCCGTGCCAATCAGCAGGCGCGAAGGCACAGTCTCGCCATAGAAGGCAAGCGCCTTGGCCGCGGCCGGTTGACCCTGGAAAACGTTCATGAGCGGTTTCTATCAGCCGCCCTGGCGGGGGGCTACTATCTCTACCTTGTCGCCGTGGCTGAGCAGCGTTGCAGCGCGCTGGCCCCTCGGCACGAACGCACCGTTCAGCGCAGTGGCAACACTGGCTTCCGCAAAGCCTAGGCTCTTTACCAGGGCTGCGAGCGTATCGGCGGCGGTCTCAGCTGGCTCGCCGTTGACCGTCAGGGCCTTCGAGGTCTGACCTTGCATCAGCTTGTCTGCAACACGTCCCATGCGTCGTATGTGGCCAAAGCAATCGCCGTTTCAAGCAGCTCAAACATGACTTGCCGACGGGATCAGGCCGGGGAGCAAGGGCGTTCCGCCGCCCAAGTACACGCCTTCCAAAGCCAGCAGCCGCTCCTTCGTGAGCACGCCGCCGAAAGCCGAGAAACCGCCCGACTTGCCGCCGCTCGCCAGCACGCGATGGCAGGGAATGATGATCGGCAGGGGATTGCGGCCCATGGCGCCGCCAACAGCACGGGCTGAGTCCGGGACGCCGACCTGTTTTGCCAGCGCACCGTAGGTGGTGGTCTCACCCCAGGCGACGGCGCGCGTGGCGCGGTAGATGGATTGGCCGAAATCGTCGATCCCGGTCAGGTCGAGGGGAACGGCGGAAAAATCCACGCGCTCGCCAGCCGCATAGCGCGCGAGGAAGTTTGCAATGTTGGGCGGTGCCGCATGGGCGGACGCGAATTCCACATCAGCGCACCTCTTGAGCAGGCGCCGCTCAGTCGCGTCGCGACTCTTTTCCGGCAGTTGTAGACGCGTGAGACCCTCGGCGCTCCAGGCCAAGCCGATGGGGCCGATCTCAGTTTCGATCAAGCAATAGCGCATGGCCGGCACGAGGCCTCCCGCTGAATCCTGCCGGCAAGTCTAGCACGGCCAGGCGTTTCTGGCGGCAAGGTTGGCGATTGGATCAAACATGGGTTGCAGGGCCAGCATGCCGAACTGCGGGACCCAATGCGCCACGCCCCGGTAGCTATCGCGCCAGCGGGACGTATCGTAAAAATTGTTGCGGAAATGCGCGACGTAGGCCGCGAGGCACGCCACTCTGAGCGTGGGCGAGGCCGTGGCCTGGGCCACCCCCCACAAACCCCAGCAACGGCTGAAATTCAGGCCGTGGTGGTGCCAGGTGGTGGGCGCCGTGACGGGTTCGGGCATGCCGGGAGCAAAGAAGGCCTCGGCCCAAAGGTCGAAGGCCGCCTGCGGCAGAACCTGCCCGACCAGCCAAGCCTGATTGGTAGCTGTGCCCATGAAGCGCCCCGCCTCGGAGGTATACTCAGCAACTACGCCCTGGCCGACGAAGCGCTCATCCACCCAGTCCACGATCCGGCGCTCGCTGTCGCTGTCCCCCCTCCAGCGTGCGTACTGGAGCATATTGATGAGCGCCCACGAGGCACTGCTGTAGCTGTGCGAAGCAGGATCCGGCGCCTGTCCTTCGTAACAAGCGACCAACGACCCGAGCAGATCATCAGCCATGGCCGTCAGTAGATTGCGGCCGTCCAACAGCGCATGCTCCCTGGCAAGACGCAGAAACCACGCCCGTCCGTAGGGCATCTCGAAGGCCGGCTGGTCGAGGATGAATTGGTGCTCACGGGCGATCTTACCGGGGTCGAGGACCTGTGCCAGGACCTGGTCGTAGCGCTAATCACCCGTC
>CADEEC010000031.1:23256-28405 GCA_902826255.1 uncultured Hyphomicrobiales bacterium
CGTCATGCGTGCATAGGCCGTCAGCGCCCAGGTCCCATGCACCGCGGAATGCCAGTCGATGCAGCCGCAAAAGGCGGCATGATCGGTGTCCCTCTGCGACAAGCCCGCCGCAATGGTTTCCGCCAGCGCAGCGGCGATGTTCACCTTGTCATCGGCAATCGTTTGAAGCATCAAGGTCCCTGAACTGGCCACATTCGGGCTGTCGGCGATGGCATACATGCGCGTGAAGCAGAGGTTCGCATTGGCTCAACGTGCCGCTCTCCTCATGGTAGCCGCGAGCATACTCGCCAGTCCCGCCCTTTCCATGCGCCGCGAGAACATGACGCTGCACACCGCGCGCGGCGCGCAAGTCGTCAGCGTGGAAATCACGGAGACGGTGGAGGAAAAGGCCAAGGGCCTCATGTTCCGCACCAAGCTTGCGGACAACGAGGGCATGCTGTTCTCCTACGACCGGCCGCAGGAAATCACCATGTGGATGCGCAATACGTTGATCCCACTGGATATGGTGTTCATCCGGCCGAACGGTGTCGTGCACCGCATCGAGGCTTGGACCAGGCCGCTGTCGGAGGCGATCGTGGCCTCGCAGGGTGACGTCACCGCCTGCCTTGAACTCGCCGGCGGCGCCGCCGAGCGCATGGGCCTGCGCCCGGGCGATCGCATCGAGCATCCGATTTTCGCCGGCAAGTAACCGCATAAATTCGCCGGACGTTTACGTGCGCGCGTTGCGCCTCATGCACACCCGCCAGATGCGGTTCAAAGCGCACGGTTGCGCAACCATTATTTAACCGCATTGGCTCCAAATAGTCCGGTCGCCTCCGAGCACGTGCGTTCCTCGACGACCTCAGGGAAATTCCAAATGCGCTTCTCGTATCCACTCCGCATGAGCGTCATCAAACGCGGAGACAAGGAGCAGAAGCTGGCAGCATTCGTCGCAGCCTATTTCTCGCAAGCGCGCGACGCCCAGGACATCCTGTTGATTGCACGTTCGATCGACAGTCCGGTCATGAAAGCCGTTGCCGCCGCGGCCCCGCACGTGGCGGCTGCCGGATGCGCCGTCCGCATCATTCTTGCGCAGGCCGACCGCGAAGCCCTGCCCGAGAGCTGGACCATCGGCGGCGCCGTGCCGGTCGACTGCGAGCTGCGCTGGGCGAGAAACCGCCGCCTGCTCGAAGCGCACGAGCAACTGGTCATGGGCTCCGACTTCTGCTGGACGGGCGACTCCATGCGCCGCGACCCGGCAAAATGCGATGCCTACGAAACCTTCGTTGAAGGCGACCGGCTGGTCGCGACCTCATCGAGGGTATCCTTCGAGCGTCTGTGGGCCGCCAGCGAGCCCCTTCTCCCACAGATGCCGCCGCCGGCGAGCCCGATCGACTCGGCTGCTGCCGCACGCGGAGCCTGACGGCCGCTCCGGCAAGCGCCGGAAAGTTGCCGCAAGCTCTCGCAAGTCCGGAGAATTGGCGGATTTCCTGCCACGGTTCAGTCACCGCTTGATGGTCCATTGCGACCGGCGCCGATCACGCGCCCGCGGCCGCCTAAGGCCGCATAAAGCCGGGGAATGACCAATGTTTGCAGTCTTTCGTGTGTTTGCCTGCCTCGCTCTCGTGCTGGCAGCGGGGATAGCCCGCGCCCAGGAGTCCGCTTTCAAACATGCCGGCGTCGAGGCTGACGCCAAACGCTACGAAACTTTCCTGCGCACTAACTGGCGGCCGCCGGCCGGCAAGCAGGCGCGCGAGCTGCGCGAGGACGGCAGCCGCCTGCTGTCGCTGGGCGCCGATTTCCGCGCTGCCTCCCGCTCGTTCGCCCATGCCGTCGTCAGCGACCCCAACGATTCGGCTGCCTGGCTCGGCCTCTCCCGTGCCCTGCTCGCGATCAAATCCGAGCAGAGCGGCGAGCGCTACGAGCTTCCCGTCAACGCATCGGGCGCTGCTTGGCTTGCCTACGAGCGATCCAAGAACCGCGCTGAGAAAGGCGCCGCGCTCTATGTCCTGCACGATGCCCTGAAACGCCGCTCCTACTGGCGGCCGGCGATCGACGCCCTGCGCGCCAGCATCGCACTGGCGCCGAACGCCGAGGCGCAGGACATGCTCGAACAGCTTGTCTCGCAGCACGGCTTCCGCATCACCGAGTACAAGGTCGATGCCGACGCCGCCCAGCCGCGCCTGTGCATCCAGTTCTCCGAGCGGCTGTCGCCCGGCAACGTCGACTGGGCGCAATACTTCAAGGTGGACGGCCGCGACCCGCAGGGCGTGAATGCCGAATCCAACCAGATCTGCCTCGACGGCTTTGTGCACGGCAAGCGCTACGAGGTGCAGGCGCGCTCCGGCCTGCCGTCGGCCATCGCCGCCGAAAAGCTGCTCAAGACCGCGGATCTCGCCGTCTACGTCAAGGATCGCTCACCCAGCGTGCGCGCCTCCGGGCGCGGCTACGTGCTGCCCAACCGGGGCCAGCAGGGCATTCCGCTCGTCACCGTCAACACCGACAAGATCAAGGTCGAGGTTTACCGCATCGGCGACCGCAGCATCGCTCAGGTCCTCCAGAGCGGCGACTTCCAGACCCAGATGGCGTCCTACGAGCTGCGCACGTTGAAACAGCGCACCGGCGCACAGGTCTACAGCGGCGAGCTCGACGTCACGTCGCGCCTCAACGAGGACGTGACGACGGCGTTCCCGATTGCGGAAGCCATCCCGCGCCTGCAGCCCGGCGTCTACGTGCTGTCCGCCAGCGCGGCTGCGACTGGCAACGACGAGCACTCCAATCGCGGCGCCACCCAGTGGTTCGTGGTGTCCGACCTCGGCCTCACCGCCATCAATGCCGATGACGGCATCCACGGCTTCGTGCGCTCGCTGGCGACGGCGGCGCCGGTCGTGAACGCCAGCATCCGCCTGGTTGCCCGCAACAACGAAATCCTCGGCACCGCCAAGACCGACAGCCGCGGTTATGTACGCTTCGACCCCGGCCTGAAGCGTGGCGAGGGTGGGCAAGCGCCTGCCGTTCTCGTCGCGGAGGCACCGGACGGCGACTATGCCTTCCTCGACATGTCGACCGCGGCCTTCGACCTCACCGACCGCGGCGTCGCCGGCCGCGCGGAGCCGGGTCCCGTCGATGCCTTCTCCTACACCGACCGGGGCGTTTATCGCCCGGGTGAGGACGTGCACCTCACGACCTTGGTACGCAACCGGACCGGTGCCGCCGCTACTGTGCCCGTCACGCTGATCTTCTCGCGGCCCGACGGCGTCGAGCATGCGCGCGTCGCCCTAGTCGACCAGGGGCTCGGCGGCCGTGCCACGCAGTTCAAGCTCGCGGGCTCTGCCATGACCGGCACCTGGCGCGTGAAGGTCCACACCGATCCCAAGGCCGCGCCGATCGCGACATCCGCCTTCCTGGTCGAGGATTTCGTCCCCGAGCGGCTTGAGCTGAAGCTCGAGGCTACCGGCGCAGCTTTGTTGGCCGCGCAGCCTGGAACCATCAAGCTCGCCGGCCGCTATCTCTACGGCCCGCCCGCCGCCGGCCTTGCCGTCGAAGGTGAAATCTCTGTGCGCGCCTCCACCAAGGACGTGCCCGGCTTCGCCGGCTACAAGTTCGGCCTCGCCGACGAGCAGATAAGCCCCGTGCGCAAACCGCTCGAGAAGCTCCCGTCCACCGACGAGCAAGGCAAGGCCGACATTGCTGTCGACCTGCCTCAAATCGCCAAGACCAGCCGCCCGCTCCAGGCCGACGTGATCCTGCGCCTGCGCGAGTCTGGTGGCCGCTCGATCGAGCGCACGGTCTCGCTGCCGGTCGACATGAAGGTTGCCCGCATCGGCATCAAGCCGCTGTTCCGCGACGGCCAGATCGGCGAGGGGCAAACGGCAGCCTTTGAAGCGATTCTTCTCAATGCCGACGGCAAGGCCGTCGCGGCCAAGGGCATGAAGTGGGAGCTGCTGCGGCTCGACCGCCGCTGGCAGTGGTACAGCCGCGACGGCTCCTGGAACTACGAGCCGATCACCAGCACGCGCCGCGTCGGCTCGGGCATGGTCGATGCGTCGGCCACCGCCCCTGCCAAAATCGAAGCACGCGTGGACTGGGGCCGCTACCGCCTGGAGGTCAGCGACGCCACCGGCGTCATCTCCAGCACGGTCTTCAACGCCGGCTATTGGGCTTCCGACGACAGCGCCGACAGCCCCGAGGTGCTCGATGTCGCGCTCGATAAGCCCAGCTATCGCCCCGGCGAAACCGCGCGCGTGAAGATCACCTCGCGCATGGCGGGCCGCGCGCTCATCACCGTGCTCGGTTCCGAGCTGTTTGAGACGCGCGAGATCGAGCTGCCGGCAGGCGGCGGAGAGATTGGATTGCGCGTCACCGACGCCTGGTCACCCGGAGCCTATGTGACGGTCATGCTCTACCGGCCGATGGACGAGAAGGCCAAGCGCATGCCGAGCCGCGCGCTCGGGCTGCGCTGGCTGTCCGTAGACCAGGCGGCGCGCACACTCACCGTCAGCATGGACGTGCCTGAGAAGGTGAAATCCGGCAGCACGCTCGCCGTGCCCGTCAAGATCGGCGGCCTGAAGCCCGGCGAGGAGGCGCGCGTCACCATCGCCGCCACCGACGTCGGCGTGCTGAACCTGACGCGCTTCGAGACGCCAAAGCCCGACGCCTGGTTCTTCGGCCAGCGCCGGCTTTCGGGCGAGTTCCGCGACCTCTACGGCCGCCTCATCGACGGCATGCGCGCCGAGCGCGGCAAGCTGAGATCCGGCGGCGACGGCGCGGGTGGCCTTGCCATGCAGGGCAGCCCGCCGGTCGAGGAGACGCTGGCGCTGTTCTCCGGCATCGTGAAGGTTGGCGCGGACGGCACGGCAAAAGCCGAGTTCCAGCTGCCGGATTTCAACGGACTGGTTCGCCTGACGGCCGTGGCCTGGAGCGCCGACAAGGTCGGCTCTGCGGCCAAAGATGTCATCGTGCGCGACGCGGTTGCGCTGACGGCCTCGGCCCCGCGCTTCCTCACCCTCGGTGACACGACCCGGCTGGAAATTGCACTTCACAACGTGGAGGGACAGGCCGCCACGTACACCCTGACGGGTCAGTACGAGCAGGAAGCGGGCGCCCGCACGCAGCCCGGCTTCGAGCGCAAGGTCACGCTCGCGGCCGGCGAGCGCAAGCGCGAGACCGT
>CADEEC010000032.1 GCA_902826255.1 uncultured Hyphomicrobiales bacterium
GTGCGGCGTTGCCGACGAAGCGGGTGAACTGCACGAGCACGGGATCGTTGAGGCCGAGCTCGCGCCGGATCGTCTCGCGATCCTCTACCGTCGCGTCCTGGCCGACCATCTGGTTGACCGGGTCGCCGACGTAGCGAAACAGCGTGAAGGCGATGAGGGCAACGATAAGCAGGACCACCAAGGCCTCGAGCAGGCGCCGGATGGCAAAGGCCAGCATGATGACATCGCCCGTTGATGCGCCGCAGACTGAGAGGCCGAGGCCGGCCCGGCCGCATCCTCACCGATCGCGCGGCAAAGGGCTACTGTTTCCTGATCCAGGCGAAGCGGACGTGACCATCGGCGCGCTGCACGACATGGATGCGCTTTGAGACGCCCCATGTCAGCATCTGCTGATGCAGCGGGATGATGCCGGCGTCGTCGCGCAACAGCTTGTAGGCCTCGCCGATCATGTGATCGCGGGCGGCATGATCGGTCTCGATCAGGATCTTACGGGTCAGGGCATCGATGGCGGGGTTGCAGTAGCCGCCGAAGTTGAAGGTGCCGCCCTTGCCTTTGGCGTCGCGACAGCCGACCAGATTGGCAAGAATGTTCCAGCTATCCAGCGAGCCGGGCGCCCAGCCGAGGAGATTGAACGCGGAGTCGTAGCGAGGCGGGCCGACCTTCTCGAAATACTGGGCCTTCGGCAGGGCATTCATCTTCACCCGGACGCCGATGCGCGACAGCATGCCGGTGACGGCCTGGCAGATCTGCTCGTCGTTGACGTAACGGTCGTTGGGGCAGTCCATGACGAGGTCGAAGCCCTTGGCGTAGCCGGCGTCTGCCATGAGCGCTTTGGCGGCGGCGACGTCGTACGGCCAGCGCTTGATGGCGCTGCCCGCCGGAAACAGGTCGTCGGCAATCATCAGGGCGGTCGGCGAGGCCATGCCGCGCATCACCTTGGCCTTGATCGCCTCGATGTCGATGGCCTGATAGAAGGCGCGGCGCACGCGGGCGTCCTTGAAGGGATTGCGGCCGCGGATGCCGGGCAGCTCATCCCGCATGGAATCCATGTTCAGGAAGATCGTACGCACCTCGGGGCGGGACAGCACCCTGGCCGCGGCGCTCTTCTCGATGCGGGCGATGTCCTGGACCGGCAGCGGGTCTATGAGATCGATCTCGCCGGAGAGCAGGGCTGCCACGCGCGTCGCGTCAGCATGCAGGCTCTGGAAGACGATCTCGCTAACGTCGTGCTCGGGTTTGCCCCAGTACTTCGGGTTCGGCCGGAACACGGTCTTCACGCCGGGCTCGTGGCTGGCGACCACGAACGGGCCTGTGCCGTTGGCGGTGAGGGCGAAGGGGCTGAGTGCGGTGGCCGCAGCGGGCTGCACCTTGGTTGCGCCTTTGGCCTCGGCCCAGGACTTCGACATGATGAACCAGGTTTCCCACTCCGAGTGCAGGATGGGATTGGGCGACGCGAGGACGAAGTCGACCGTGTAATCGTCGACCTTGACCACCTGGGCGTCGGCGGGGATGCGGGTCTTGAGCTGGGAACCCGGCGCTCGGGCCCGTTCCGCCGAGAAGATGACGTCGTCTGCCGTGAAGGGCGAGCCGTCGTGGAACGCCACGCCCTTGCGCAGATGGAAGCGCCACCGCTTTGGCTCCAGCACTTCCCAGCGCTCGGCGAGCCCGGGGATGATCTTCAGGTTCTCATCGCGCTTGATGAGCCCTTCCATGACGTTGGCCAGGGTTCCGAGCGTGAAGGACTCGTTCAAGGTATAGGGGTCGAGGGAGTTGAGCCCGCTCTGAGCGGCAAACCGGAACGTCCAAGGCTGCTCGGCGGACGGCGTGCGGATGTAACCCGCAATCAGGCCCGAAGCCGCAGCCAGGAGCGCAGCCCCTGCTATCGCAGCGCGGACCGCGGGGGCGGAGAGGTTCAAGCGTGATTTGTGAGGCATGCCAAAAGCTAGGCAGAAAAGGTGAATAAACTGCTACACCTTGTCCTAGATTTTGCGCGAAACGCGGTGCCCGGGTGTGGCGTGCAACAAGTCGCTCGCGTATTGACCCGGGGTATTGCCGGGCTCTAGTGCACTTGCAAAACCAAACGGACCCTCAGCGCATGCCTCAGCCAGCCTCTCCCGCCAGCGATCTGATCAAGGGCGCCACCGGCGACTGGGAAGTCGTGATCGGCATGGAGGTGCATGCGCAGGTCGCCTCCAACTCCAAGCTGTTCTCGGGGGCGTCGACGGCGTTTGGCGGGGCGCCCAACAGCCACGTCTCGCTGGTGGACGCGGCGATGCCCGGCATGCTGCCGGTGATCAACGAGGAGTGCGTGGCGCAGGCAGTGCGGACCGGCCTTGGCCTGAAGGCCGCGATCAACCTCGCCTCGGTGTTCGACCGGAAGAACTACTTCTATCCCGACCTGCCGCAGGGCTACCAGATCTCGCAGTACAAGCAACCGATCGTCGGCGAAGGCGGAGTGGACGTCGATGTGGAAGGTACAACCGTGCGGGTCGGCATCGAGCGGGTCCACTTGGAGCAGGACGCCGGCAAGCTGATCCACGACCGCCACCCGGAATATTCCTACGTTGACCTGAACAGGGCCGGCGTGGCGCTGATGGAGATCGTATCGAAGCCGGATATCCGGTCTTCGCGCCAGGCGCAGGCCTATGTCTCCAAGGTGCGCACGATCCTGCGCTACCTCGGCACCTGCGACGGCGACATGGAGAAGGGCAACCTGCGTGCCGACGTAAACGTCTCGGTGCGGCGTCCCGGCGACCCGCTCGGCACGCGCTGCGAGATCAAGAACGTCAACTCCATCCGCTTCATCGGCCAGGCGATCGAGTACGAGGCGCGCCGCCAGATCGACATCATCGAGGACGGCGGCACTATCGAGCAGGAGACGCGGCTGTTCGATGCGGGCAAGGGCGAGACGCGGTCGATGCGCTCCAAGGAAGAGGCGCACGATTACCGCTATTTCCCCGATCCGGACCTGCTACCGCTGGAGCTGACGCAGGACTATGTCGACGATCTTGCGAAAAGCCTGCCGGAGTTGCCCGACGAAAAGCGCGCACGGTTCATGACGGCGTTCGGCCTTTCGGCCTACGATGCCGGCGTGCTGGTGGCCGAGCGCGAGAGCGCCGAGTACTTCGAGTCGGTTGCCAAGGGTCGCGACGGTAAGACGGCGGCCAACTGGGTGATCAACGAGCTGTTCGGGCGGCTGAACAAGGAAGGGCTTGAGATCGACCGCAGCCCCGTGTCGGCGGCGCAGCTTGGCGGCATCATCGACCTCATCGGCTCCGGCGCCATCTCGGGCAAGATTGCCAAGGACGTGTTCGAGATCGTCTGGGGCGAGGGTGGCGACCCGGCCAAGATCGTCGAGACGCGGGGCCTTAAGCAGGTCAGCGATACGGGCGCGATCGAGAAGGCGGTCGATGCCATCATCGGCGCCAACCCCGACAAGGCGGAGCAGGTGAAGGCCAATCCCAAGGCGCTCGGCTGGTTCGTCGGCCAGGTGATGAAGGCGACAGGCGGCAAGGCCAACCCGCAGGCGGTGAACGAGGTGCTGAAGCGGAAGCTCGGGGTTTAGGATGGACCTGTCGTCGCTGCTGATCTTTGCAGGCGCGCTGTTCGTTGCGGCAGCGTCGCCCGGTCCCGGCATCGCGGCGATCGTCGCGCGGGTGCTGGGCCGGGGCATGCATGGTGCCATCGCCTTCACGGCCGGTGTGGCGCTGGGCGATGTGGTGTGGCTGACGGTGGCAATCCTCGGCCTGGCCGTCGTGGCGCAGACCTTTCATGTGGCATTCCTGGCCATCAAGTACGCAGGCGCCGCCTATCTGCTCTATCTCGCCTGGAAGTTCTGGACGGCGCAGGTGGCGGCGCATGAGGTCGAGCCGGACACTGCGCGCATCAGCCGGGTGCGCCTGTTTCTGGCGGGGCTTGCGGTGACGCTCGGCAACCCAAAGGTGATGGTGTTCTATCTCGCCCTGCTGCCCAACATCGTCGACTTGAACACCGTGACGGTGCTGGGGTGGCTGGAACTGTCGCTGGCCACGCTGGCGATCCTGGCCGTGGTGTTCGGCAGCTACGTGCTGCTGGCGGCGCGAACGCGGCGGCTGTTCACGAGCGAGCGGGCGATGCGCAGGGTCAATCGCGGCAGCGGCGTGCTGATGGCCTCTGCCGCGGTGGCAATCGCAGCGAAGTAGAGAGGCGGACGGCGCTACTTCGCGGCGGCAGCGGCCTTGGCGGCGCGGGCCTTGCCGGCGAGCTTCTTCAGCCTGCGGCGCGCGGCAAGCGTGTTGCCCTGGATACGGGTGACCTTGGCGCGGGGAATGGCACCCTGCTTCTTCTTCCTGGACTTCTCGATGTTGCGCGCGGACCGGACGGCCATGGCAAAGTTTCCCTAACCTCGTCTTGTGTTGCGCCGATGTAGAAAGTTTCCGCCCCGATCACAAGCTGAAATTCGCGCTAGGTGGCGGCGGGCTTCAGGGGCCAGACGTGAAGCGGCATGCCGCCTTTGGGGCGTAACGTCACACGGCTCAAGGGTTCGGGCAGGTGCTCGCCGTCCCACTCGAAATCGATGCGGCGGACGAGCGTGGCCAGGATGGCGACGCCTTCCATCATGGCGAACGAGGCGCCGATGCAGGTGCGCGCCCCGAAGCCGAACGGCATGTACTGGGTGCGGCCGACGTGCGCTTTGCGCTCGGGCAGGAAGCGCTGCGGATCGAAACGATCGGGGTCGTCCCACAGCTTGCGGTGGCGGTGCACGGCGAAGATGGGAATGACGATAGCCGCTCCCGCGGGGAGCGGCATGCCGCCAAGCTCGATGTCGACGCCGACTTGGCGCGTCATGACCGGTGCCGGCGGATAGAGCCGCATGGCCTCCTCGAGGACAGCACGGGTGATGGTGAGCCGCTCGAGCAGGCCTGCATCGATCTGGGACGTGCCCGCAACCTCGCGCACCTCGCGGCGGATGCGGTGCTGCCACTCGGGAGCACGCGCAAGCAGGTAGAGCGACCACGTCAGTGCCTTCGCTGTCGTTTCGTGGCCCGCGGCAAGGAAGGTGACGAGATTGTCGATCAGCTGCTTCTCCGACATCGGCTGGCCGGTGTCGGGATCGCGCGCACCGATCAGCCGGGCGAGAAGATCGTGCGCCCCACCATCGTGCGCGCGGCGCCGCGAGAGGATGGTGGAAACCGCATGGCGCAAATTCCGGCCGGCACGGCGGCGCCGGTACTTGCCCGGATACCAGAGCCATTCGGGGAACCGCAGCATGGCGGCGGCGATGTCCCAGGAGATGCTGGAGAGCGCAATGTCGGCCGAATGCAGGATGGCATCGGCCTCGGCGTCGGCGCTGCCGGCGAACATGGTTGCGGAGATGACGCGGAACGTGGTCTCGGTCATGTCCTGGTCGATGGGGTGCAGGACGCCGGCGGGCGCACGCTCCCAGCGCGCAATTTGCTCCTCCGCGGCGGCGCTCATGACCGGCACAAGCGCGGCGAGATCGGCGGGCCTGAAGAGGGGAGCTGCAGTGCGCCGCTGCCAGCGCCAGCTTGCACCTTGCGAGGTGAGGATGCCGTCGCCGAGCGTGTGCTCAAACACGCGCCGCTCGAGCGCCGTCTTGGGAAACCGCTCCGCGTCGCCAAGGAGGATACGCTCGATCAGAGCAGGGTCGGTGACGTACGCAACAATGCCCCGACCGTTGTCATGGACGACGATGCCCTCTTCGTAAGCCGAGCGCGGAAGGGTCAGCAACGGGTTGCGCACGAAGCGCAAGAGGAAGCGGCGCAGGGGCAAGGGCTGCGCGGCAGGCTCTGCCGTAGGCGGATAAAGCGCGTGCGTCTCGCGATGCGGGGCCTGCGTAGCGGACATGGTAGCGGACGTGGGCCTTCAGGCTCTCGCTCGCCCGTCAGTTATGCAAGGCCGTCGGTCGGCGGCGGGCGGCGTCAGACGAAGTATTCGTACCACCATTTCATGCCGTACGCGCCAGGCGTCAGCAGCACGAAGGCCCACAGATATGCGGATGACCAGTTCGCAAGCTGGAACTTGCCTTGGGGCATCTGCGCGATGCCGGCCGCGATGGGCACGCTGGCGCGCAAGGGGCCGGAAAAGCGGGCCAGGATGATCGCCCAAGCGCCCCATTTGTCGAAGAACACCTTGCCCTTCTCGATCAGGTTGGGATGGTTCCTGAGCGGCCACATGGCCTGGATCTTCTCGTGGTAGTGGTAGCCGAGCCAGAAGGACAGCCAGTCGCCGAGCGCCGCGCCCGAGCCGGCGGCAAAGACGATGAACCAGAAGTTGAAGGAGTCCGCCCCGCCGATGATGGCGCCGATGGCGACCAGCATGGCCCAGAAGGGAAGGAAGAGCGAAACGAACGCGAGCGACTCTCCAAACGACAGTGCGAACACCACGGCGGCAGCCCAATTGGGATGCGCCACCACAAAGTCGCGCACCATCGTCGTATAGGCTGCGAAATCCATGTGCCGCTCCAGCATGCCCCCGTGTCGCGGGAGCAAGGCCCGAGAGATCAGACGTTGTCAATGGAAACGCAAGCGCGGCTGGGGCGGCGCCGGCGGTTCAAAGCCCCTGCGCCCCGCGGTCAAGCCCGGCAGCGCTTCTTGCGCATTTCGGCGGTCAGTTCCTTGTTGACCTCGACGGCAAACAGCGATGCACGGGAAATTTGAGCCGGCGAAAGACCTTGGCTGGCCTTCATGACCTTGGGAGCACTTTCTGCCTCCTTGCGGGCATAGGACAGCTCTTCGCAGCTCATGTCACTCTTCTGGCTGCGGAAGGCAAACAGCCGCACCCCGGATGCGTGCGCCTTGGCATCGGCGGGGTCCTTCAGCCACGCCCGGTCCTTGTCCGCCATCATGGATTTCAGGGTGGCGGCGCGCTGCTCGACGCATTCGGGGCTGTCGTCAACGCAGCTGAGGCCCGTCCGGGATTCCTCGACCAGGCTTCCCGAGCAGCCGGCCAGCAGGAGACCCAACCCCGCGAGCGTGGCGGCAAGGGCATGTCTCGGTAGGACGGCACGCATGGCTTTCCCCTTGAGGTTCAGGCGGCGAGCCCATAGAAGGCAGTCATGTCACCCGCAAGGCCGCGGTGGCCACAAATCAAGAAAATCGAACGCAATTCCACAACACGTCCATTTCCGGACCGAGTTCGCAGCAGGGAGTTTACGCCATGGTACACGCCATTCGCATCCATCAGAACGGCGGCCCAGAGGTGTTGCAGTGGGAAAGTGTGGATGTTCCCGCACCCGGCCCTGGACAAGTACGGCTGAAGCATCACGCCATCGGTGTGAACTTCATCGATATTTATCAACGCTCGGGCCTCTACAAGCTGCCGATGCCGTTCACGCTCGGTTCTGAGGGTGCGGGCGAGGTGGTGGCCGTCGGCGAGGGCGTGACGGACTTCAAGGTCGGCGATCGCGGCGCCTACGCGGGTGCGCTCGGCGGCTACGCCGAGGAGCGCATCATGCCAGCGGATAGGCTGGTGAAGCTGCCCGCCAGCATCGACTACAAGACCGGCGCAGCCATGATGCTGCAGGGCATGACGGTGCGCTACCTGCTGCGCCAGACCTACAAGGTGGTGCCCGGCACCACGATGCTGTGGCACGCGGCGGCGGGCGGCATCGGCCTCATCGCCGCGCAATGGGCGCGTCACCTCGGTGCGACCATCATCGGCACCGTCAGCACGCCGGAGAAGGCGGAGCTCGCCAAGGCCGCCGGATGCCAGCACGTCATCAACTACAAGACGGAAGACTTCGTGAAGCGCACGAAGGAGCTGACCAACGGCCAGGGCGTGGACGTCGTGTACGACTCCGTCGGCAAGGACACCTTCCCCGGCTCGCTCGACTGCCTGAAGCCGCTCGGCCTGTGGGTGAGCTTCGGCAATGCCTCCGGTCCGGTGCCGCCGTTCGAGGTCAACATTTTGCAGGGCAAGGGCTCGCTCTACGTCACGCGCCCGACGCTGGCGACGTATGTCGCCAAGCGCGCGGATCTGGTGGCGAATGCCAACGACCTGTTCGACGTGGTGTCCAAGGGCATCGTCAAGATCAGCGTCAACCACACCTACCCGCTGAAGGATGCGGGACAAGCGCATCAGGACCTTGTGGCCCGCAAGACGACGGGCTCCATCGTGCTGGTGCCCTGAGGAGCACATGATGGCACAAAAACCGATCGAGGTTCATTACTGGCCGACGCCGAACGGGCACAAGATCACGATCATGCTCGAGGAGTGCGGGCTGCCGTACGTGATCAAGCCCGTCAATATCGGCCGCGGCGAGCAGTTCAAGCCGGAGTTTCTGGCGATCTCGCCCAACAACCGCATGCCGGCGATCATCGATCCGGACGGTCTGGGCGGAAAGCCGATCTCGGTGTTCGAGTCCGGCGCCATCCTGCAATACCTCGGCCGCAAAACCGGCAAGTTCTATCCCACCGACGAGCGCGCCCGCGTGGAAGTGGAGGAATGGCTCTACTGGCAGATGGCCAACCTCGGCCCGAATGCGGGCAATGCGCACCACTTCCGCAACTATGCGCAGGAAAAGATTGCCTATGGCATCGACCGCTTCACCAACGAGGTGAACCGGCTCTACGGCGTGCTCGACACGCGCCTGAAGGGCCGCGACTACCTGGCGGGCGACTACTCCATCGCCGACATGGCCACCTACCCTTGGGTGCGTCCCTACAAGAACCAGGGCCAGGACATTGCCGAGTTCCCCAACCTCGAAAAGTGGTTCCAGCGCATGCGCGACCGTCCCGCGGTGGCGATCGGCGTGAAGGTTGGCGAGGAGTTGCGCCAGACGGCGGCCAATCTCGCCAAGGACAAGGAAGCGCAGAAGATCTTGTTCGGGCAGCGCGCGCGCAAGGCGTAGCGCGCTGCGGGCCCGGCAGATTTTAAGGCCACGCGCGGGCGTTTTTGGTTGTTGGTTAGCGGTGGCTTTCCGAGGTCGCTAACAAGGCCTTAAGGCCAATATCATTGCGACCGGTTTGCGCCAACGCGGGAGCGTTGGCGGCAGTTTGTTTACGCTGACCGCCCATCTCGGTGCCTACAGTTTCCTTCGAAATTTACGCAATTTCATCCTGCACTTGCCATTGTTTGCAGCAACCGCGCGCACCGGCCGCGAGTGTCTTGCAAGACATCGCAGCGAGGTGACGGCGGACCTTTCGCGCACAACGGGGCGCAACAGGCAAAGGGATTGGTGTCAAATGGCGAGATACGAGGCAGCCGCGATCGATACGATCGAGTACGGCATGGCGGGCGGGAACGAGGATCCCCTGTTCGCACTGGGACTGATGCACAGCGCGGGGCGGGACGTTGCGCCCGACCTGGTGTCGGCCCACAAGTGGTTCAACCTTGCGGCGCTGCGCGGCAATGCGGAAGCCAAGCGCTACCGCATGGAGATCGCGCTGGAGATGTCGAAGGCGGAAATCGCCGAGGCGCAACGCCAGGCGCGCGAGTGGATGCGCTGCCACTGACGACAGCTAGTCCTTGCAGTGCGTGAAGAGCGAGGCGACGCAGCGCCACGTTTTCTTGGTCGCGTCGCCGATGTTGTCGCCCAGCGTGCGTGCTTTTTCGGTTGTCTGATTGACGTCGCTCGCCGCTTTTTCCTTGGCGCGCTGAGCCATCTGCTCCACGGTCTGCGGGGGTTTGTTCGGGTCGGGCGTGGATGCGCGCTTGTCCGGCTCGCTAGGGGGCAGAACCTCTCCCTGGGCGCTCCAGGGCACGCGCTTGACCGGCCCGTCACAGTCAAAAACCGTTCCGCCCTTGATCGCGCACTTGCTGTGCCGGCCCTGCTTTGTCATGGCCGTGACGCAAAATGTCTGCAGGGGCTGACTGCCGCCCGGCTTCGCGTCCTGGATGATACAGCGATAGACGGCAGGTGGATCGGTGCAGGCCACGCAGTATTCCTGGCCGCGCGCCGATGCGGCGGCAACAAGCGCGACGCCAAGTATTGCAAAGGCGCTGCGCTGCGCGATCAGCCGAACGTGCACCAAGCCCCCCTTCCTTCCGCGAGTGTTGCCTGGGAATGAGGCAATTCGGGGGTGCAAACCCGTCAGTATCTCAGGGCGTCCCGTTGCGCCCGTGCGCCTTGTAGGGCGGGCGATCGGCGAGGCGGTCATAGTATGCGGTCAAGTGCTTGAACTCGGGCTTGTCGAACGGGATCGCAAACCAGCGGTTGACCACGAGCCCGGTCGGAATGTCGCCGACGGTGAAGGTGCTGCCCATGACATAAGGACCGCGTGCCTCGAGGTAGCGATCGAAACGGCGCATCTGGGCGGCCCATTCCTTGGCGCCGTCCTGCACGAGGTTGGCATAGGCCGGGTTCTTGACGACGAGACCGTGGAACACGGGACGCATGCCGCTTGCGAAGTCGGTCGATGCCCAGTCCATCCATGCCTCGACCGTGGCCCGCTCCTGCGCCGCCTTGGGATAGAGGTCGTTGCGGCCGTGCTTGTCGGCGAGGTAGCGCACGATGGCGTTGCTCTCCCGCAGGCGGAAGGAGCCGTCATCGATAACGGGGACCACGCCGAAGGGGTTGATGTCCTTGAAGACGGGGTCGTCGGTCGGCCGGTAGCCGCGGCCCCAGTCCTCGCGCTCGTAGGGGAGGCCGATTTCGTCGAGCATCCACAGCACTTTGCGGACGTTGATGGAATTTGCGCGGCCGTAGACCTTCAGCATCGGCGTTCTCCCCTTGATCGTGTCGGCATCTTAGGGAGGGGCGGAGGTCGATCCAGCTGAATTTACCGTGTGGGGATCCTGCGAGGACCGCAAGCGGATGCGGTGAAAAAGCAAGAATCTGGCGCACGTGTCGGTTGTATGAGATCGGGCCTGACTTTCCGACCCCATGCTTGGGGAACGAGACAAGGTTAACGTTTGCGCAGACACCTTGATCTACCCGTATAGCGCGGAATTAACACCACAATTGTCGCTTCTGGCGATATAGAGAATGGACAGCTATGTTCGTCCGCATTGCCGCCACACATCAGATTTCAGGATACAAGCGACAAGATTTGGGGGAGCGAAGCATGCAGGGGTCCACGGGGCACGACCAGCGGTTGAATGTTCTCGGCAAGGCCTTGGCGGTTCTGGAAGCCGTGACGGACCATCCGCAGGGGATAGGCTTGCCCGATCTGGCGGCGCGTCTCGGCATGCCTCGCCAGACCGTGCACCGTGTCCTCATTCAGCTGGAAGAAGCAGGCTTGCTGTTGCGCGACAAGGCGCGCGAGCGCTTCACGGTCGGACAAAGACTGACCCGGCTGTCGCTGTCGGCGCTCGTGTGCGCCAATCGCTGGGCGCCGATACGCGAGATTCTTCAGGAGCTGGTGCATGAGGTTGGCGAGACGTGCAACCTCGGCGTCCTCGACGGCCTGGACTATGTGTACATCGAGCGCATCGAATGCGAGTGGCCGCTGCGCATCCATCTTGAAGTCGGCAACCGCGCGCCGGCACATTGCCTGTCCGGCGGTAAGGTCCTGCTGGCACATCTCGAGCCGAAGCATGCCGGCCGGCTGCTGCGGAGCCGCAAGCTGGTGGCGAGGACGCCCAATTCCATCACCCGCGTCGCCGATCTCGAGGTTGAGCTCGAGGCCGTGCGCAAGCGCGGCTACGGCGTGAACAACCAGGAGAACTTCGACGGCATCGTCGCCATCGCCGTGCCGATACTCGACGGGCAGAGCAATGTGGTGGCGGCGCTGACGATGCACGGGCCGGTATCGCGGCTGAGCTTGCAGACCTGCGAAGCCAACGTGCCCCGCCTGAAAGAGGTCGCGCACCGCATCTCGGAGGCGTGGGGTCTCGCCGTGTGAGCCGCGCACGTTCTGGTGCGCGCAAATTCCCGACGCTATGCTGACGGCCATGGATGCGCGGGCGCGTCGTGGAGGTACAGCATGCGGTTTCATGTGATTGCTGCGGGCGTGGTTGCGGGCCTTGTGCTGGGCGCCGGCCCCGCCTCGGCGCAGAGCCAGTTCGCTATGCCCTCGTGCGTGGCGACGCTGGTCTCCGGCCCGGCCGGCGCCTTCCGGAGATTCATCCCCGACGAGGCCACGGGCCCGACCGGATTGCAGATCCGCGGCATCGTTGCGCGCTCGCTCACGTGGCGGCCCGGCCAGACGCTGAAGGTGTGCTTCAAGGCAGGCACAGCCGGCGCGCATCAACGCGTGATCCGCGTCGCGCGCGAGTGGATGGAGCACGCCAACATCGCGTTCGACTTCGAGGAGAGCGGCGCGCCGCGCCGCTGCGCGCAGGACGGCAGCGAGGACATCAAGATCGATTTCATCAATTTCAACGGCTGGTGGTCGGCCTACGGCATCATCAGCCGCCAGCGCGACCCTTCCATGAACCTGCAGTTCTTCGGCGTCGACACGCCGGTGTTCGCCAACGGGCAGCCGGTGCCGGAGGCGGAGATGCGGCGCACCATCCTGCACGAGTTCGGTCACGCGCTGGGCATGATGCACGAACATCAGAGCCCGGCCGCAGGGTGCGACCAGGAGATCGACTGGCAAGCGGCCTATGCCATGGGCAAGGGCATGGGCTGGGACCGCGAGCAGGTGCACGCGCAGATGCGCGCGTTCACGGAGATCGCCGAGTTCAACATGACGCAGGTGGATCGCAGGTCGATCATGCACTACAGCCTGCCGCCGAGCCTGTTCAGGGCGGGCGCCGGCAGCAAGTGCTGGGTGCAGGAGAACAACGACCTGTCCGAGCAGGACCGGCGCTTCATTGCCGCCATTTATCCCAAGTCTGGACCGCCGATCTACACGTCGGGGCTGCCGGGCGCACCGCCGACGGGTGCGGTTCCGCGCGGCGGGCCGGCATCTGCGGCGGCCGGCGACAAGCGAGCGCTGGTGACGCAGTACGAGTCGCTGCTACGCGAGGCCGGCCTGCCCAGCGCGCGGATCACGACGCTAGCGGCAGAGTTCCGAAAGGCCGTGCTGGGTCCCTAGCGGTATCGGCAAGGGCGATGAGGTGGTGGCCGTAGTCGGTATGCGCGAGCCGCCGGCCGAGCGTGGTCAACTGATCGGCATCGATGTAGCCCATGCGGAACGCGGTCTCCTCAGGGGAGGCAAGGCGGCGCCCGCGGCGGCTGAGCGCGCGGACGACGCAGGTGGCCTCGCACAGCGCGTCCGGCGTGCCGGCGTCGAGCCATGTGTAGCCGGCACCCAGGCATTCGACGTGCAGCGCGCCCATGCGCAAGTAGTCGTTGTTGAGATCGGTGATCTCCAGCTCGCCGCGCGCGGACGGCTGCAGGGTGCGCGCAAGGTCGAGCACGCGCTCGTCGTAGATGTAGAGGCCGGTCACCGCCCAGTCGGACTGCGGATGAGCGGGCTTCTCCTCGATGTCGACCGGCCTGCCTGCCGCGTCCAGGCTGACGACGCCGAAGCGCTGCGGATCGGGAACCTGGTGTGCGAACACGGTCGCGCCATAGGCGCGCGCGGCGGCGCGCTCCAGCGCAGCCTGCAGCCCGTCGCCGATGTGGATGTTGTCACCGAGCGCGAGGGCGCAGCGGTGTCCGGCGATCAGGTCTCCGGCGATGAGGAACGCCTGCGCGAGCCCATCGGGTGAGGGCTGCGCCCTGTAGGTCAGGCGGATGCCCCATTGCTGGCCGTTGCCCAGCAGCCGGCGATAGCTCGGCAGATCCTCGGGTGTGGAGATGACGAGGATGTCGCGGATGCCCGCCAGCATCAGCGTGGTGAGCGGATAGTAGATCATCGGCTTGTCGTAGACGGGGAGCAGCTGCTTGGAGACGGCGAGCGTCATCGGATGGAGGCGGGTGCCGCGTCCGCCGGCGAGGAGAATGCCCTTCACGGCGCGTGCTCCGCGTGGGCGGAGCGTGAGGTGACGCGATGATCCGCCATCAGGCGCGCAACAGCGTGCCGAATGCCGGTTGTCCAGTGCGGGAGCGTGAGGCCGAAGGAGCGCGCCAGCTTGCTGCAGTCGAGGGCCGAGGTGCGCGGGCGTTCGGCGGCGGCGTTGTAGTCGCGCGTGGATATGGGGCGCACCGTCGCGTGCGGGCCGCCGATCAGCCTCGAGCAGCGGAAGATTTCCTCCGCGAAGGCGTGCCATGAGGCCGTGCCCTCGCCGGCGGCGTGATAGATGCCGGCGAAACGCAGTGTGCCGTCTCCGAGCAAGCGCGTGGCGATGGCGAGGAGGGCCTCGGCGAGATGATGTGCGGAGGTGGGATTGCCGTGCTGGTCGACGACGACGGGGATCTCGGACCTGGATGCGGCAAGGGTGAGCATCGTGTTGACGAAATTGCTGCCGAACGCGCTGTAGAGCCAGGACGTGCGGACGATGATGTGGTTGCGGCAGTGCTGTGCGACGGCGCGTTCGCCGGCGAGCTTGCTGGCCCCGTAGGCGTTGAGGGGCGAGGGCGCATCGGTTTCCGTGAAGGGCGCATCCTTGCGGCCGTCGAAGACGTAGTCGGTCGAGAGGTGAATGAGCGGCAACCCGCGCGCGTCGCAGGCGCGGGCGACCGCCGCCGCGCCCGCGGCGTTGACAGCAAATGCGAACTCCGGGTCCGACTCCGCCCGGTCGACGTGCGTGACGGCGGCCGCGTTGATGACGATGTCGGGCTGCTCGTGCGCCAGGGCGTCGGAGACAGTGCGTGGCCTTGTCAGGTCGAGGTGCGGGCGGCCAAGTGCGATGAGCAGGGCGCCGTGGGATCCGGCCGCTTCGGCCAAGGCGCGGGCGAGTTGGCCGCGCGAACCTATGACCAGGACCTTCATGAGACGGACGCCGTTTGCCGCACGGGTGCGTGCCGGACGGGCGCGCGCTGCCGCAAGGGGAGCCACCAGTCGCGGTTGGCGATGTACCAATCGACCGTGCGCGCGATGCCGGAGGCAAAGCTTTCGACGGGCTTCCATCCGAGCTCGGCGCCGATCTTGCCGGCGTCGACGGCATAGCGCCGGTCGTGGCCGGGGCGGTCGGCAACGAAGGTGACGAGATCGGTGTGCGGGCGATGGCGGGGGCGGCGTTCGTCCAGCACGCTGCAGATGCGGGTGACGACGGCGAGGTTGGTCAACTCGCTGCTGCCGCCGATAGTGTAGCTGGCGCCGACCGTGCCGCGCGTGAGCACGGCCCACAGGGCCTGCACGTGATCGTCGACATAGAGCCAGTCGCGCACGTTGCGGCCGTCGCCGTAGACCGGCACCGGCAGGCCCTCGATGGCGTTGAGGATGGTGAGCGGGATCAGCTTCTCGGGAAACTGGTAGGGGCCGTAGTTGTTGGAGCAGTTGCCGATCAGCGCGGGCAGGCCGTAGGTCTTGTGCCAGGCGCGCACGAGATGGTCGGCGGCCGCTTTGGAGGCGGAATAGGGCGAGCTTGGATCGTAGGGCGTCGCTTCGTTGAATGTGCCGGTTGCGCCGAGCGAGCCAAACACTTCGTCGGTGGAGACGTGCAGGAAGCGGAAGGCATGCTGTTCCGCTTGCGCCAGGCCCTGCCAATAATGCCGCGCCGCCTGCAGCAGCGTGTGCGTGCCGAGGATGTTGGTGCGTACGAACTGCTCCGAACCTGCGATCGAGCGGTCGACGTGGCTCTCGGCGGCCAGATGCATGACGGCGGTGGGCGCGAAGGCGGCGAAGGCGGCGTCCAGCGCAGGCCGGTCGCAGATGTCGGCGCGCTCGAAGCGGTAGCGCGCATGCCCGTTGATGGCGCCGAGCGAGCGCACGTCGGCGGCGTAAGTGAGACGGTCGACGTTGAGCACGGCGACGCCGGGCTTGCCGACGAGGAAGCGGCACAGCGTGGAGCCGATGAAGCCGGCGCCGCCGGTGACGAGGACCCTCATGCGTCCGTCTCCTGCGCACCTTTGCTGCGGGCATGGAACGGGAAGCACGGATCGAGCACGGCGAGGTAGGGCAGCTTGCGGTCGCGCGGTGAGAGCAGTGCCTCGGCCGCGGTGATGGGCCACTCAATCATCAGGTCAGGATCGTTCCACAGCACGCCGCGTTCGGTCGTGGGGTCGTAGTAAGCGCTGGTTTTGTAGAGAACCTCGGTGTCGGGCTGCAGCGTGCAGAAGCCGTGCGCAAAGCCCTTCGGGATCCAGAGCTGCAGCCTGTTGGCCGCGCTCAACTCCACCGCGACGTGCTTGCCGAAGGTCGGCGAGCCGGTGCGGATGTCGACGGCCACGTCGAGCACCGCACCGCGGATGACGCGCACGAGCTTGTCCTGCGCGCGCGGCCTGATCTGGAAGTGCAGGCCGCGCACGACGCCGGCGGGACCGGAGACGGAGTGATTCTCCTGCACGAAGTGCGCGTAGATGCCGAACTCGAGCAAGGTGCGCTCAAGGAATGTTTCGGAGAAACTGCCGCGCGCATCCTTAGCGATGGCAGGCTCGATGAGCTTGATGCCGGGAATGGCAGTCGAGCGGCAGCGCAAGCGAGTCTCCCCCAAGGCGTAGGCGCAGCTTGCACGCCATGCGGCGATGCGCTGTTCCCGAGCGGTTGGGTCCACAGTGGCTGCGACCTGTTGTGCAGGACGACGAGCAACAGATGACACAAGCCTTGCGGAATCCCCGGAAAACGCGGGGCCATTGCAGATTATCGTGCTGAATCAATGGAATGTGTGTGTCATGGGGCTGTTACATGCCGCTGTTAGCACCGTCGCGCAGATGACGGGAGGGCCTGTCATCTCGAGGCGGCCAAGGGGCCGCTGGTCAAACCAGGGAGACTAGCGTGAACAGAAGGTTCATGGTCCTCTCGGCGGCTGCGGCCGTTGCGGGAAGTATGGCGTTCGCCGATGCCGCATTGGCGCGCGATCAGATCAGGGTTGTGGGGTCGTCGACGGTCTATCCGTTCACCACGGCGGTTGCCGAGCAGTTCGGCAAGTCGGGTGCAGGCAAGACCCCGGTTGTGGAATCGACGGGCACGGGCGGCGGCTTCAAGCTGTTCTGCGCCGGCGTCGGCGTCGGTCATCCCGACGTGACGAATGCCTCGCGCAGGATCAAGAAGAGCGAGTTCGACGATTGCGCCAAGAACGGCGTGAGCGGCATCATCGAGATCAAGGTCGGGTTCGACGGCATCACCATCGCGCAGTCGAAGGCGGGTGCGCCGCTGAAGCTGACGATGGGCCAGGTGTTCATGGCGCTGGCCGACCAGGTGCCGGGCGCCGACGGCAAGCTCGTCGCCAACCCGAACAAGACGTGGTCGGACGTCGACAAGGCGTTGCCCAACGTCAAGATCGAGGTGCTCGGTCCGCCCCCCACCTCGGGTACGCGCGATGCATTCCATGAGCTGTTCATGGAAGTGGGCGCCGACGAGATAGCGGCGCTGAAGGACCTGAAGAAGGCGGATCGCAAGGCCTTCGACAGGCTCTGGAAGTCGATCCGCCGCGATGGCGCCTACGTGGAGGCCGGCGAGAACGACAACGTGATCGTTGCCAAGCTCGAGGCCAACAAGAATGCCTTCGGCATCTTCGGCTACTCGTTCCTCGAGGAGAACACCAGCAAGCTGCGCGGCGTGCCGGTCGAGGGCGTGGAGCCAACGTTCGAGGCCATCGCCGACGGCAAGTACAGGGGTAGCCGTCCGCTGTTCGTCTACGTGAAGAAGCAGCACGTCGGCGTGGTGCCCGGCCTCGACAAGTTCATTGCCGAGTACGTGTCCGAGCGCTCGATGGGCCGCGACGGCTATCTGTCCCGCAAGGGCCTGGTTCCGCTGCCGGCCGCCGAGGCCGCCAGCGTGCGCAAGGCGGCAACCGAGCAGACCGTCCTGACGACCGGCTTCTGACGAACCAAGCGTGGGAGCGGCCGCTATCGCGCGGCCGCTCTCCTGCATACACGCTTCCACCCAGGGCCGGCACGATGACTTGGATGTACCTGGCAGTCCTGATCGGGTTTGTCACGCTGGGCTTTATGCTGGCGCGCCGCCGTGCCGTCGCCGTCTCTCAGGGACACGGCACGCACCTGCACTCACTGCCCGTCTATCATGGGCTGCTCGCCGCCTCCTGCGTGTTCACCGCGATGCTGGCCGCCTATGCGCTCGGCGTGCCGCTGACGGAATGGCTGGCGCGGACGCAGGCGCTCGCGTTGCTGCCCACGGACGTGACGAGCGACGCGCTGAAGCGCAGCGTAGCCTTGCGCGACATCGGCAACATCGTCGCCAATCAACACGTCGGCGCGATCGAGGGCACCGTTCGCACGGCGGCAGAGACCTACGCGCGCGTGCACGCCATCGGCTTGTGGCTGACATTTGCGGCGGGCGCCGCGCTGGGGCTCGGAGCCCTGGGGCTCGTGCTGTAGCGCATCGGCCGCCTGTTCCGCGCCCGCAACATCTTCGAGCGCTTCACGCTGGTGGTGCTGTTCGTGTGTGCGCTGATCGCGATCCTGGCGACGATCGGCATCGTTTTCTCTGTCGTAACGGAGACGTGGCGCTTCTTCTTCGATCCCAACATCACGGGCAAGCCGACCGTCACCGACTTCCTGTTCGGCACCGAGTGGAACCCGCAAGCGGCGCTACGTGCCGACCAGGGCGAGATCGTCACCGCCTTTGGCTTCCTGCCGCTTCTGGTCGGCACGCTGCTGATCACATTCATTGCCATGTGCGTGGCGGGACCCCTGGGCCTGCTGTCGGCGATCTACCTGGCTGAATATGCAAGCCCGCGCGTGCGCGCAATCTTCAAGCCGGTGCTGGAGACGCTGGCCGGCATCCCGACGGTGGTGCTGGGGTTCTTCGCGGCGCTGACGGTGGCGCCGCTGATCCGCGCTGCGGGCGAATCGATCGGCCTCGACGTGGCCTCCGAGAGCGCGCTCGCGGCGGGCCTGGTGATGGGCATGATGATCATTCCCTTCATCTCCTCGCTGTCCGACGACGTCATCAACGCCGTGCCGCAGTCGCTGCGCGACGGCGCCTATGCCCTGGGCTCCACGAAATCGGAGACGATCAGGCGCGTGGTGCTGGCGTCGGCGCTGCCGGGCGTGGTGTCGGCCTTCATGCTGGCCATCAGCCGCGGCATCGGCGAGACCATGATCGTGGTGATGGCGGCGGGCCTTGCCGGCAACCTGACCTTCAACCCGCTGGAGGCGGTGACGACCATCACCGTCCAGATCAAGACCATCCTCGTCGGCGACCAGGAGTTCGACAGCGCCAAGACGCTGGCGGCTTTCGCGCTGGGGTTCGTGCTGTTCTTCGTGACGCTGACGCTCAACTACATCGCGCTGCGCATCGTCAAAGCCTATCGGGAGCAATATGACTGACGCTGTCATAGCAGGACCTGGGCGCGCCCCGCCGCGCACGCCCATGCGCCGCCTGGACACCTCGTCGGCGGAAGCCAAGGCGCGCGTGCGCCGGCGCTATCGCGCGGAGCGGCGGTTCAAGGCGTATGGCCTCGGCGCGCTGGGCATCACGACAACGTTCCTCCTGATCCTGCTGGCCGACATCCTGATCCGCGGCATCCCCGCGTTCTGGCAGCACGCGCTGCTGCTCGACGTGCCGGTGAAGGCGGAAACCATCGATCCGGGCAACAAGCGCGCGGAGATGTTTGCCGCCGCCGAGAAGCTGAGATCCGAGCGCAGCTGGTGGATTTCGCGGCAGCTGTTCGGGCCGTCGCCGGCGGATACGGCGCCCGATCCGCTGCAGCCGCTGCGCGCCGCCGATTTCTCGGGCCTGGCGCGGCAAGCCCTGTACGACGCGTTTCCCGGCATCGAGGGCCGACAGGCGCTCAGAAAGGTTGCTGGCTTGCTGAGCACGGGAGCGGGCGACGAGCTGCGCGACCGTGTGATCGCCGACGCGGGCTTGGTGGGAACGACGGTGCGCACGCGCGTGCTGCTGTCTGCCAACGCCGACCTCTACCTGAAGGGCGAGGGCACGCCGATCGAGACGCGGCCCGGCAAGGCGACGGCGACGCCGTCTGCTGCAACGGGTGCCGTCACGATCGAGGCGTCCGGCGACGCCTTCGCGGCGGAAATGGCGCGCACGCGCGAGATCGTCTCCAAGCGGATTGCGGCGTTGCGCGCGGAAGCCGACCGCCTGCACAAACGTGCGGGCGCAGCGGCGGCGACCCAGGTCGAGCAGATGCGTGCGGAAGCCGCCGAGATGGAAACGCGGATCACGCAGGCGAGTGGCGAGGAGACGCTCGACGAGCGCATGCCGAGCGTGATCGTCGTCATCAACGGCGGCGTGGTGAAGGTGCAGAAGCTCACCCCGCGCAGCGTCTCGGGCACCGTCCTCATTCCCCTGCAGTCGACGGCGGCAGCGGAGCCCGACGCCTGGCAGATCGCGACCTACCTGCTGCCGGAAAGCGCCCGCCGCACGGGCGACCTGGAAACGGCGGTGCTGGAGCGGCTGCGGGGCGAGGGCCGCATCGAACGCAACTTCAACTGGCGCTTCTTCACCGCAGGCGACAGCCGCGAGCCGGAGCTGGCCGGCATCCGGGGCGCGCTCGTCGGCTCGGCGCTGACGCTGCTGGTGACGCTGGTGCTGTGCCTGCCGATCGGGGTGATGGCGGCGATCTACCTGGAAGAATTCGCGTCGAAGAACCGGGTGACGGATCTGATCGAGATCAACATCAACAACCTTGCGGCGGTGCCGTCCATCGTGTTCGGCCTGCTTGGCCTCGCCGTATTCCTCAACTTCTTCAACCTGCCGCGTTCCGCGCCGCTGGTCGGCGGCCTGGTGCTGGCGCTGCTGGTGCTGCCGACCATCATCATCGCCAGCCGCGCGGCGCTGAAGGCGGTGCCGCCGTCGATCAAGGAGGCGGCGCTCGGCGTCGGCGCCTCGCACCAGCAGGCGGTGTTCCATCACGTACTGCCGCTGGCGATGCCGGGCATCATGACGGGGACCATCATCGGCATGGCGCATGCGCTGGGCGAGACGGCGCCGCTGCTGATGATCGGCATGGTGGCGTTCATCGTCGACATTCCCGGGTCGCTGACGAGCGCGGCGACGGTGCTGCCGGTGCAAGTGTTTCTCTGGTCCGATCTGCCGGAGCCCGCCTTCAAGATGAGGACGGCGGCGGCCATCATCGTGCTGCTGGTGTTCCTGTTCCTGATGAACGGCCTGGCGATCTACCTGCGCAAGCAGTTCGAGCGCCGCTGGTAGGCGGCTGCAACAGGAGGTGTGCTATGGATGCGCGCGTGAATTTCGATGTCGAGTTTCAGGAGCAGCCTGCGGTGGCGGCGGCACCCAAGATCGTTGCGCGTGACGTCAACGTCTACTACGGCGACAAGCATGCGCTGAAGGGCGTCAACGTCGACATCCCGGAGCGCAGCGTGACGGCGTTCATCGGGCCCTCGGGATGCGGGAAGTCGACCTTCCTGCGCTGCATCAACCGCATGAACGATACCATCCCGATCTGCCGCGTGACGGGCAAGATCACGATTGCAGGCGAGGACATCTACGACCGCAGCCTGGATGTCGTGCAGCTGCGGGCGCGGGTCGGCATGGTGTTCCAGAAGCCGAACCCGTTTCCGAAATCGATCTTCGAGAACATCGCCTACGGGCCGCGCATCCATGGCTTGGCCAGGAACAACGCGGAGCTGGAGGAGATCGTGGTCTCCAGCCTGCAGCGCGCCGGCTTGTTCGAGGAGGTGAAGGACCGCCTGAATGACTCCGGCACCGGGCTGTCGGGCGGCCAGCAGCAGCGCCTGTGCATCGCGCGCGCGATTGCGGTGGCGCCCGAAATCATCCTGATGGACGAGCCGTGCTCGGCGCTCGATCCGATCGCCACTGCGCGCGTTGAGGACCTCATCGACGAGTTGCGCGGCGACTACACGATCGTGATCGTGACGCACAACATGCAGCAGGCCGCGCGCGTGTCGCAGCGCACCGCGTTCTTCCACCTGGGCGAGCTGGTGGAGGAGGGCGTGACGGAGGCCATCTTCAGCACCCCCTCCGACCGGCGCACGCAGGACTACATCACCGGCCGGTTCGGGTGAGTTTGTTTTCCAGTCTGTTCAGGCGCACAAGCTTCAAGAGCGGAGCACCATCTCCCATGCCTCAACACACCGTTGCATCCTTCGATGCCGACCTGAAGGTTCTCGACAGCATGATCGGGGACATGGGCGACGGCGCAGGGCGGGCGCTGTCGGGCGCGACCAAGGCGCTGATCGGCCGCGACGTCGCCCTGGCACAGCACGTGATCGGCGCGGATCGCGCCATCGATACGCTGCAGCACGAGATCGAGGAGCGCGCCGTGCAGACGATCGCGCGGCGGCAGCCGATGGCGGTCGACCTGCGCGAGATCGTGGCGGCGATGCGGGTTGCCAACGACCTGGAGCGCGTCGGCGACCTTGCCAAGAACGTGGCCAAGCGCGTGGTGGCGATCGGCGAGCAACGCTCGCCGGTGGCGCTGGCAGCGGGCCTGGAATCGCTCGGCCTGCGCGTCGGCGAGCAGCTGGGTGCGGTGCTGAAGGCCTACCGCAACCGCGACGCCGCCGGCGCCATGGCGGTGTGGGAGGCGGACGGCGCCATCGACGCGCTGTTCACCTCGCTGTTCCGCGAGCTTCTGACCTACATGATGGAGGACCCGCGCAGCATCGGTTTCTGCACGCATCTATTGTTCTGCGCCAAGAACCTGGAGCGCGTCGGCGATCACGCGACCAACATCGCCGAGACCGCGCACTTCGTGATCACCGGCAAGATCATCGCGACGGAGCGTCCGAAGGCCGACGAGTCGATCGCGATCGATGCCGCCATGCACGCGCCGCGCACGAGCTGACGGAACCACCATGCCCTTGCGCCTGATGATCGTGGAGGACGACGAGCCCCTGGTGGAGCTGCTGCGCTACAACTTCGAGGCGGCCGGCTACGACGTGGAAACCGTCATGCACGGCGACGAGGCGGAGGCGCGCCTCAAGGAGGCGGTGCCGGATATCCTGATCCTCGACTGGATGCTGCCGGGGCTGTCCGGCATCGAGCTGTGCCGGCGGCTGCGGCAGCGGCCGGCGACGCAGAAACTGCCGCTGATCATGCTGACGGCGCGCGGCGAGGAGCCGGACCGCGTGCGCGGCTTCGAGACCGGCGCCGACGACTACGTCGTCAAGCCGTTCTCGGTGAACGAGCTGGTGGCGCGCGCAGGACGGCTGCTGACGCGGGCGCATCCCGACCTGATGGCGGACGTGGTGCAGGTGGGCGATATCGAGCTCGACCGCGCGGCGATGATCGTCAAGCGGCGCGGGCAACCGGTGCACCTGGGGCCGACCGACTACCGGCTGCTGGAATTCCTGATGAAGGCGCCGGGGCGGGTGTTCTCGCGCGAGCAGCTGCTCAACAACGTGTGGGGCAACGACGTCTACATCGACGACCGCACGGTGGATGTGCACATCGGGCGGCTGCGCAAGGCTTTGCAGCGGGCGTGGAAAGCGGACCCGATCCGCACGGTGCGCGGCGCCGGCTACAGCCTGAACGCAAAGTAGGGTGGCAGCGCGGGTGCGGCCGAGAGGGCTGCACAGGTCCGCGCATTCTGTGGCATGGTAGGCGATCCTCTGGAATCGCTGCCTCGTCCCATGCGCCAAGCCCCCCGAAAGCCCACTCGACGCGCCGCGGCGCAAGCGGAGGCCTCGCGACAGGCCACGCTGACCATCCGCGTGGACTTCGGGCCGTTCGGATTCCTGGGGCCGGGCAAGATCCAGCTGATGGAGCTGATTTCCAAGCACGGCTCGATCTCGTCGGCGGGCAAGGAGATGGGCATGTCCTACCGGCGCGCGTGGCTGCTGGTGGACGAGATCAACCGCACTTTCCGCGAGCCGCTGGTGGAGAAGCAAATGGGCGGCTCGGGCGGCGGCGGGGCGAAGCTGTCGAAGCTCGGGCGCGATGTGGTGGGACGCTATCGCGCCATCGAGGGCGCGGCGGCGACGGCCGCGGCCGCCGACCTCAGGGCGCTCAGGGGGGCTCTGGCGCTGGAACCCGACGGGGCAGCGACGTCGGAGTAGGCGCTTTCCATTAATGTTCGACCGTTGCTTCTGATGTCATCCCGGCACGTGTTGCCGGGATCCAGCGCGCAACAAGCGTCAGAGCAAGCGGATAGATGGATCCCGGGGACAAGCCCCGGGATGACAGGCGGCATTGGGGCAGTTTTAACCGGCGTCAGGTGTCGGCGATGGTGGGGAGGGGGCCGCTGAGCGTGCCGCGGTCGAGGGAGACGCTCTTGATGAGGGCGTAGACTTGCGTGCCGGGGGCGAGCGCGAGACGCTCCGTCGAGTAGTGGGTGAGGCGGGCGATGAGTGTTTCGCCGTTGCAATCGATGCGGATGTCGGCGGTGCCGTCGCCGGTGGCGATGTCGGATACCGCGCCGGAGAAAACATTGAGCGCACTGATGTCGGCGGGCGGCGAGGTTGCGAGCATGACATCGCGGGCGCGCACGCGCAGTCTCACGCGCGCCCCAACGGGTGTGTCGAGACGGGTCAAGCGCCAGGTGCCGGCGCGGGAAGTCAGCTCGGTGAGGCCGAAGCGCTGGTCGTGGCGGGCGACAGCGGCCTCGATGACGGCACCGGCTTCCTCGCGCTCGGCGGGCGACATCAGCTCGCTGCGCTGCATGATGTCCACCGTCGGGCCGGCGGCGGCGACCTTGCCGTCGGCCAGCAGCACGACGCTGGAGGCGAGACGGGCGACCTCGGCCACGGAATGGCTGACGTAGACGATGGGAATGCCGGCAGAATCGCGCAGACGCTCGATGTAGGGATAGATCTCGGCCTTGCGGGCATCGTCGAGCGAGGCGAGTGGCTCGTCCATCAGCAGCAGGCGCGGTGAGGCAAGCAGGGCGCGGCCGATGGCGACGCGCTGCTTTTCGCCGCCCGAGAGGCGCCCCGGCCGGCGCGGAAGCAGGCCGGCGATGCCGAGCAAGTCGACGACGCGGTCGAGGTCGCCGTCGCGATCCCCGGCGGGTGGTGCGAACCAGCGACCGTAGAGCAGGTTCTGGCGCACGGTGAGGTGCGGGAACAGGCGCCCCTCCTGAAACACGTAGCCGATGCGGCGCTTGTGGCGCGGCACGAAGACGCCGCGGGCGGTGTCGACGAGATCGACGCCGCCGACGCTGACACGGCCGGCGTCGGGCCTGATGAGGCCGGCGATGATGTTGACGATCGAGGTTTTGCCGGAGCCGGAGCGGCCGAACAGTGCGGTGAGGCCGCCCTGCGTGTCGAACGCAACGTCGAGGACGAAGTTGCCCTGCCGGTGCTTGATGTCGATGGCGAGCGTCATGCGATGTCGAGGCGGCGGTTGGCGCTGCGGGCCATCACCTCGGAGGCGACGAGGGCCGCCATGGCGATGACAACGGAAACGATGGTGAGGCGCAGGGCGCCGAGATCTCCGCCCGGCACCTGCGTGAAGGTGTAGATGGCCGACGGCAGCGTCTGCGTTTCGCCCGGGATGTTGGAGACGAAGGTGATGGTGGCGCCGAACTCGCCCATGGCCTTGGCAAAGCACAGGATCATGCCGGCGATGATGCCGGGGATGATGAGCGGCAAGGTGACGGTGAGGAACACCCACAGCCGGCTGGCGCCGAGCGTGCCGGCGGCTTCCTCCAGACGCGTGTCGACGGCCTCGATGGACAGACGGACGGCGCGCACCATGAGCGGGAAGCCCATCACGCCGCAGGCGAGCGCGGCGCCGGTCCAGCGGAAGGAGAACACGATACCGAAGGTGTCGGCAAGGAAGGCGCCGATGGGGCCGCGCCGTCCGAACAGGATGAGCAGGAGGTAGCCGGTGACGACGGGCGGCAGGATCAGCGGCATCAGCACGAGGCCGTTGAGCAGGCCGTGGCCCCAGAAGCGGCCGCGTGCCAGCGCATAAGCGATGGCGATGCCGAACGGCAGGCTCACCAAGGTGGCGACGACCGCCACCCTGAGGCTGAGCATGACCGCAGTCCATTCCTCCGGGCTGAGTGTCATCCAATCCATGCAGCGAAGCGGCCCGGCGGTTTCGTTAGCGGCTCGAGACTGTGGCAGAGCCGGTTCAATAGACTCACCACGATAGTGTCA
This sequence comes from uncultured Hyphomicrobiales bacterium, assembly GCA_902826255.1. Taxonomy (GTDB): domain Bacteria; phylum Pseudomonadota; class Alphaproteobacteria; order Rhizobiales; family Hyphomicrobiaceae; genus AWTP1-13. The sequence continues at coordinate 25,886 of CADEEC010000032.1, forward strand.
TCCCGGAATTGCGCGTGAGCGCAATATCCGGGACCCAGGGGCTTTGGATACGACGGAGATTGCGGCCCTGGGTCCCGGCTCTCGCTGCGCTCGGCCGGGATGACAAGTTGGCGCGGCGCGTCCATCAAGGCGGAACCCTAGGAGTTGCCGCTGATGACGGAGAAGCCCTGCGCCTCGAACAGCGGCTTTGCCTTGGCCGAGCGGATGTAGGCGAGGAAGGCGGCCGCATCCGGGCTGGTGGCGCTCGCCGTCAATGCGATGGGATAGATGATCGGCGGGTGGGTGTTCTCGGGGAAGGTGCCGATGATCTTGACCTTGGGGTCGGCCGCGGCGTCCGTCTGGTACACGATGCCGGCGGGCGCCTCGCCGCGCGACACCAGCAGCAGGGCCGCGCGCACGTTGTCGGCCTGTGCAACCTTGGCCGAGACGCTGTCCCAGGCGCCGAGCTTCTCCAGCGCCGCCTTGCCGTACTTGCCCGCGGGCACCGCGTCGACGTTGGCCATGGCGAGGCGGCCGTCGCCGACGATCTTGGCGAGGTCGAAGCCGGGCTTGATGTCGATGGCCTTGGCCTTGTCGGCCGGGGCGATGAGAACGATGCGGTTGCCGAGCAGGTTGGAGCGCGTGTCCGCCTTGATCAGGTTCTTCTTCTCGACGTAGTCCATCCAAGGGATATCGGCGGATATGAACATCTGCGCCGGGGCGCCGTTCTCGATTTGCTTGGCCAGCGCCGAGCTTGCGGCATAAGAAATCCTGGCCTCCTTGCCGGTTTCCTTCTTCCACTGGGCGTTGATGTCATCGAGCGCGTTCTTGAGGCTGGCCGCGGCGAACACGACAAGGTCGCTACCTTGGGCGCGCGCCGGGCTGTGGATGATGGAGGATCCCAGCAAGAGAGCTGCGGCGATCCCCAGGCTGCGGCCAAGCCATGTGCGTCGCACCACGTCCATGTCAGTTCTCCTCATGTTCTAGTTCACCGGTTCAGAAGGATAGAACCACAATCTTCCGCTATATTCCAACAAACATCTTGAAGCAGGCAGACAACTCCGCGAGAAGCAAGACATGCGCAATCGATCTCGTGTCGCACGAGCGGCTTTCGTTGCATTTTTGTGTAGTATTGCCGCGTCGCTGCCGGCGGCCGGCCAGGATGCCAAGCGCACCGTCTCGGATTCGGCAGGACGAAAAGTCGAGATAGCCAGTAATTTATCGCGCGTGCTGGCGGCGGGGCCGCCGGCGTCGATCCTGCTCTACACGCTGGCGCCGGACAAAATGGTGGGCTGGGTGAGCGCGCCGCGGCCTGCCGAAAGGCCGTTCCTGAGGGAGGATACGCGCGACCTGCCGGAGTACGGCCGGCTTACGGGCCGCGGCGGGACGGCAAACATCGAGAACGTCATCAAGTTCAAGCCGGACCTGATCCTCGATGTCGGCAGTATACGCGACACGTATGTGTCGCTCGCCAACAACGTGCAGGCGCAGACCGGCATCCCCTACATCCTGATCGACGGCCGGTTCGAGACGACGCCGCAGGTCTACCGCCTGCTCGGCGAGATGCTCGGTGAACGGGAGCGTGCCGAGCAGCTGGCGCGCTACGCCGACGAGACGTTGAACGGGCTGAAGACGCGCATTGCGTCCATACCGCAGTCGGAGCGTCCGCGCGTCTACTACGGACGCGGCATCGACGGGCTGGAGACGGGCCTCGCCGGCTCCATCAATATGGAGGTTCTCGAGCATGTCGGCGCGATCAACGTCGCCGCCGCCGGCGGCAAGGGCGGGCTCACGAAAGTGTCGATCGAGCAGGTGCTGGCGTGGAACCCCGACGTGATCCTTGCGCTCGACGCGCGCTTCCACAAATCGGTGGCCGCCGACCCGCTGTGGCGCTCGGTCAAGGCGGTGCAGGACAAGCGCATCTATCTGGCGCCGCGGCTGCCGTACGGATGGTTCGATTCACCGCCCGGCGTGAACCGGCTGATCGGCGTGCGCTGGCTGATGTCCATCCTCTATCCCAAGCAGTTTCCGGAAAACATGCGCGCGGTGACGCGCGACTTCTACAAGCTGTTCTATATGGTGGACGTGAGCGAGACACAGCTCGACACGTTGCTGGCCTCCGCAACTTTGGCAACACAGGAGAAGTGAGATGAAGCTCAGCGCGCGCAACGTACTCAAAGGCAAGATCGTCGAGGTGACAAAGGGCACGACGACCGCGCATGTGAAGATCGATGTCGGCGGGACGATCGTTACGTCCGCCATCACCAACGCGGCGGTGGACGACCTGAAGCTGGCGGTGGGCAAAGACGCCTACGCGGTGGTGAAGGCCTCCGATGTGATGATCGGCATCGATTGAGGCGCGGCGTGATTGGACCGCGCCATTAAGGCTCCCTCACCAGCTCAGCACCGTGGTGCGGCCGCGGGCTATCATGCGAGCG
>CADEEC010000033.1 GCA_902826255.1 uncultured Hyphomicrobiales bacterium
GCCGAAGGGCCCGGCGCGGGCGCCAAAGGCCGGGCCGAAGGGCCCGGCGCGGGCGCCAAAGGCCGGGCCGAAGGGCCCGGCGCGGGCGAAGGCGAAGCGGAAGACGGCGTCGCGGCGGCGCGTGCCGCATTACCGGCAGACCACGGATTTCACCTGCGGGCCCTCCTCCGTGATGATGGCGATGCGGTTCTTCGATCCCGCCTCGCCCATGGATCGCGCGACCGAGCTTGCGCTCTGGCGGGAAGCCACCACCATCTTCATGGGGCCTTCCGGCAGCCACGGCGGTTGCGGCGCGCTCGGTCTCGCGCTGGCGCTCCGGCGCCGCGGCTACCGACCCGAGATCCATCTGAACCATCGCGACGTGCTGCTCGGCGATCGCGCCCGTTCGTCGGAACGGCGCGAGATCATGCGCGTCCTGCAGGCGCGCGATCTCGCGGAAGCGAAGCGGCGTCGCATCCCGATCCGCTACGGCGAGCTGTCGGTGCCCGCGCTCGAGGCCGCGTTCGAAAAGGGCGCGCTGCCGATCGTGCTCTGCAACACCCGGCATATCCATGGCGACACCGCGGCCCACTGGATCGTCGTCACCGGCTTCGACGATGCGCATGTCTATGTGAACGACCCGTGGGTGGCGCTCGACGAGGGCAAGCGCCCGCGCGACATGACGGACCGCCCCGTCGAGAGACAGGCCTTCCAGCGCATGGCCTGCTATGGCAAGAAGCGCGAGCGCGCCGTGGTGCTGGTCAGGCGCTGATTCCCTCCTTACGCGACCAGGTTCTCTTCCGGCAAAGGTGTTGCAATGACCGAATCGGCCTACGACCTCGTCGTCATCGGCGGCGGCCCCGGCGGCTATGTCGGCGCGATCCGCGCGGCGCAGCTCGGGCTCAAGACCGCCTGCGTCGAAAGCCGCGGCCGGCTCGGCGGTACCTGCCTCAATGTCGGCTGCATCCCGTCGAAGGCGCTGCTGCATTCCTCGGAGAAATACGAGGAGCTGGTGCGCGGCCTCGCGGGCCATGGCGTGCGCGCGACCGGCGTCGCGCTCGACCTGCCGGCCATGCTGCAGCGCAAGGACAAGGTCGTCGACGACCTCACCAAGGGCATCGAGTTCCTCTTCAAGAAGAACAAGGTCGACTATATCTCCGGCCGCGGGCGCATCGCGGGCCCCGGCCGCGTCGAGGTGACGCTCGCCGACGGCGGCAGCCGGTCGCTCGACGCCAGGAACATCTGCATCGCGACGGGCTCGGAATCGACGCCGCTCCCCGGCGTCGCCATCGACGAGAAGCGGATCGTGACCTCGACCGGCGCGCTGGCGCTCCCCTTCGTGCCGAGCCACATGGTGGTGATCGGCGCGGGCTATATCGGGCTGGAGATGGGGTCGGTCTGGCGGCGCCTCGGCGCCAAGGTGACGGTCGTCGAGTATCTCGACCGCATCCTGCCGGGCATGGATGGCGAGATCGCGAAGCAGTTCCAGCGCATCCTGACCAGGCAGGGCATGAGCTTCAAGCTCGGCACCAAGGTGACCGGCGCGAGCCACTCCGGCACGCGCGTCATGCTCGATCTCGCGCCGGCGAAGGGCGGCGACGCCGAGACCCTCGAGGCGGACGTGGTGCTGGTCGCGGTCGGCCGGCGCCCCTATACGGAAGGCCTCGGGCTGCAGGCGGCCGGCGTCGCGCTCGACGAGAAGGGACGCGTCAGGACCGACGAGCGTTTCGCGACGAACGTGCCGGGCATCCATGCCATCGGCGACGTGATCGCGGGTCCGATGCTCGCCCACAAGGCCGAGGAGGAGGGCGTGGCATTGGCCGAGATACTCGCCGGCCAGGCCGGGCATGTGAATTACGAGACCGTGCCCGGCATCGTCTACACCTGGCCCGAGGTGGCGACGGTCGGCAAGACCGAGGAGCAGCTGAAGGACGCCGGCATCGCCTACAAGGTCGGCAAGTTCCCCTTCACCGCCAACGGCCGCGCCAAGGTCAACAAGACCACCGACGGCTTCGTCAAGGTGCTGGCCGATGCCGCCACCGATCGCATCCTGGGCGTGCACATCATCGGCGCGGCGGCGAGCGAGATGATCGCGGAGGCCGCCGTCATCATGGAGTTCGGCGGCTCGGCCGAAGACCTCGCGCGCACCTGCCACGCACATCCCACGCTGACGGAGGCCGTCAAGGAAGCCGCGCTCGCCGTCGACAAGCGCGCGATCCATATGTGAGGTCGGCGGAACGCGCTGGAGGAGGCTGGCATGCACGCCGATCCGCCCGAGGGTTTCGTTCCCCACGTCCGCAAGAGCCCCGTCACCGACCCCTGGGAGCCGCTCTACGCGCGCCGCCTCGACGGTATTGTGCAGATCGGCGTGCGGCTGCGCGAGGCGCACTGCAATTCGCGCGGGCTGCTGCACGGCGGTGTGATCGCCACGCTGGCGGACAATGCCATGGGGCTCAGTTGCGGCGCGTCGCTGCCCTCCGTGCAGGGCCTGGTGACGGTGAGCCTGTCGGTGGACTACGCGGGCAGTGCCCGGGCCGGCCAATGGCTGCAGATCGCGCCCCGCGTGCTCAAGACGAGGCAATCGATGGGCTTCGCCGATGCCGTCGTCACGGCCGACGGCGACATCATCGCACGGGCAAGCGCGACCTTCCGGCTGATGAGCGCGCCCGTTAAGCCTGATCGTTAACCTGCATCGCCGCCCGCACTTTCATTTTGCGCGCATCCTGCAAAACAGGCGGTGAGAATTGGAAGGCGACGGGTAAAACCTTGCAGCAGAAACCGCATGTGCCGCTCGTAGATCTCGATACGATCCGCGAAACGCTCCTCTACATCCGCGACGACATCCAACGCGTGCCCGGGCTGGAGCGCGCGGCCGAGAAGCTGACCGCCGTGCTGGGCGAGCTCACCGCCGCCGAGCGCCGCCGCCTGGCGCCGCTGTCGCAGTCGGTGATCGAGGCTCGCTTCCTGCCGCGCCGCAAGCACTGACGCCGCCGCCGAATTTGCCAGGAATCACTGTGCCGCGTACGCTGGCGGGGGCCAGCAGAAAGGCAATTCCGCATGGCGCCGGCACCAGACCCATTGGCTGGAATACTCCGCACCGACCGCCTGACGGCGGTGGTCGACATCGGCGCCAACCCGATCGACGGCGATCCGCCCTACAAGGCGATGCTCACCAAGCGGCTCTGCACGCTGGTCGGCTTCGAGCCGCAGAGCGATGCGCTGGAAAAACTGCAGGCGCGCAAGAGCGACCTGGAAACCTATCTCCCCTACGCCGTAGGTGATGGGCGGAGCGGCACGCTCAAAGTCTGCCACGCGCGCGGCATGTCCAGCCTGCTGACGCCGGAGCCGCGCACCCTTAACGTGTTTCCCGGCTTCGCCCAGTTCGGGCAGGTGGTCAAGGAAATCGAGGTTGAAACCCGCACGCTCGACAGCCTGTCGGAGATCCAGCATCTCGACTTCCTCAAGATCGACGTGCAGGGCGGCGAGCTGCCGATCTTCCGCAATGGCAAGTCGAAGCTCGGCAACGCGGTGGCGGTTCACACCGAAGTCTCGTTCATGCCGCTCTACAAGGATCAGCCACCCTTCGGCAGCATCGATCTGGCGCTGCGCGAGCTCGGCTTCGTTCCGCACATGTTTGCGCACATCAACAAGCGCATGATTCTGCCGCTACACAACGAAGGCAATCCCTACACCGCGCTCAATCAGCTGCTGGAGGCGGATGTCGTCTACGTGCGCGATTTCACGCGGGCCGACGACATGACTCCCGAACAGCTCAAGCACTTGGCGCTTGTTGCGCACCACTGCTACGGCTCGATCGATCTAGCCGCGAACTGCATCTACCATCTGGTCGAGCGGAAGGCGCTTCCCGCCGGCTCGGTCGAGACATACGTGGGCATCCTCAAGGCCTCTGCGAAGCCGTAGCAGCGGCCGTCACTTGCCCACTGTTTCCCAGGCGAGCGAGGTGACCTCATCCAGCATCCGGCTGCCCGGCGTGATCAGCGCGTCGAGCACCGTGAAATGGTTGGTGCCCTCGATCACCGATGGCTTGGCGTCGACGCCGACCTTGCCCCAGCCGTCGGCGATGTCCTGCGCCTGCTTGAGGAACTGGCTGCTCTCGTCGCCGCCCACCGCCGCGATCAGCCTGCGCCCCTGCGGCGGCGGCGCACGGAACAGCGGGCTTGCCGCGCGCGCTGTCCCCTCTGTCAGCCCCACCGCCTCGTTGAGGCTGGTGCCGATCAAAGGTGCCAGATCGAAAATGCCGCTGATGGCGTAGCCGGTTCGCACCAGGTCGGCCGGCGCGCCGGAGAATCCGCTCCAGCCGCGCGACAGCATCTCGGCCGTGAGGTGCCCGCCGGCGGAGTGCCCCATCACCATCGGCTGCTTGCCGGTCTCCTGCCAGAGCTTGAAGACGCACTGCTGGATCTCGTCGCCGATCTCCATCACCGACACGGCCGGGCACAGGGAGTAGGAGGGCATGGCCACCGTGATGCCGTTGGCGTTCAGCTCGCGGGCGATGAACGAGTAGTCCTTGCGGTCGCCGCGCTGCCAGTAGCCGCCGTGGATGTAGACGATCAGCGGCGCGTCCTCGTCGCCGGCACGGAACAGGTCATAGCGATTGCGCTCGCGCGGCCCGTACGGCTGGTCCAGCTTCACATCGCCGGCGAGCCGATAGGCCACCGACAGCATCGACCAGCGCTCGTTGATCTCCGGGTGCTCCGGCACCCGCTGGCGGTTGTTGTATTCAGCCTCGTAGTCGATGGCGGTCATTGTCCCCTTTCAGCCCGGCGGGCTCTCCCCGCGCCGTGCAAGCAATCTAGAAGCGCCTCAGCGCCGATAGTCGTCGTCGCTCACCTTCTCCAACCAGGTGACCGTACTGCCATCGAGCGCTTCCTGGATGGCGATGTGGCTCATGCCGGTGGTTGCCGCGGCGCCGTGCCAGTGCTTCTCGCCGGGCTCGAACCACACCACGTCACCGGGCCGGATTTCCTCGACGGCACCGCCCTGGCGCTGCACCCAGCCCAGGCCGGAGGTCACGATCAGCGTCTGGCCGAGTGGATGCGTGTGCCAAGTCGTGCGCGCGCCCGGCTCGAAGGTCACATGCGCGCCGCGAACCCGCGCCGGCGCGCTCGCTTCAAACAATGGATCGATACGCACGCTGCCCGTGAAGTAGTCCGCCGGTCCCTTGCCCGAAGGCCGCGACCCGCTGCGCTTGATGTCCATCGCGTTCTCCTTTGCGGCTCAGCGAGAAGCAGGCATCAGGCTGCAGCCCGTGTACCGACGCGCGCATCCTCGCGCATCATGTCCGCCGCCTTCTCGCCGATCATGATGGTCGGCGCGTTGGTGTTGCCCGATGTCATGGTGGGCATGATGGAGGCATCCGCCACCCTCAGGCCCTCCAGCCCGCGCACGCGCAGGCGGGCGTCGACCACGGCCTTGGCGTCACCGCCCATCTTGCAGGTGCCGCACGGATGGAACACGGTGGTCGCGAAGCCGCGCGCATAGGCCATCAGGCCTTCGTCACTGGTCACGTCCGGCCCCGGCAGGTGCTCGCGCACCACATGCTGCGCGAAGGCCGGCTGGCTCGTCACGCGCCGCACGAGCTTCATGCCGTCGAGCAGCACGCGGCGGTCGGACTCGAGCGAAAGATAGTTTGACACGATGCGCGGATGCGCCGCCGGATCGCCGGTCGTGATCTTCAAGGTGCCGCGGCTGTCGGGCCTGAGCTGGCACACCGTTGCCGACACCCCGGAGAACTTGTGCAACCCCTGCCCCGGCCGGTCCGCGCTCAAGGGGAGAAAATGGAACTGGATGTCGGGCAGGTCCACATCGGGCCGCGAGCGCGCGAATGCACCCACCGCGCCGGCCCCGATCGTCAGGATGCCGCGTCGGGTGAACACGTATTCCATGCCGGCGAGCAATTGCTGCCAGCGGCTGTGCCACACGTCGTTGAGGCTGCCGCTGGCGTTGATCTCGTAGACGAAGCGCACCTGCAGGTGGTCCTGCAGGTTCTCGCCGACGCCGGACAGCTCGTGCCGCAGCGGCACGCCCGCGGCCTTCAGCACGTCCGCGGGCCCGATGCCCGACAGCTGCAGGATCTGCGGCGAGCCGATCGCGCCGGCTGCCAGCACGATCTCACGCGCTGCGGTCACGGTCTCGACGCGTCCCTCGCGCTCGAATGTCACTCCGGTTACCCGGCGACCGTCGAGCTTCAGCCCGTGCACCAGCGCGCCGGTGATGATTGTCAGGTTCGGCCGCGCCTTCGCCGGGCGCAGATACGCGACCGCCGCCGAGCAACGGCGTCCGTGTCGGTTGGTGAGCTGGAAGTAGCCCGCACCCTCCTGGCTGGCGCCGTTGAAGTCGGTGTTGCGCGGGATGCCCGCCCCCTCGCATGCGGCGATGAAGGCCTCGCAGATCTGGTTCTCCCGCAGGCGGACGTCGGAGACGCCGAGCGGCCCGCCGGTGCCGTGATAGGCGTCGGCGCCGCGCTCCTGGTCCTCGGCCCGCTTGAAGTAGGGAAGTACGTCCTCGTAGGACCAGCCGACATTGCCGAGCTGGCGCCACACGTTGTAGTCCTGTGCCTGCCCGCGCACGTACAGCAGCCCGTTGATGGCGCTGGAGCCGCCGAGCACGCGCCCGCGCGGCCAGGGAATGGTGCGCCCGTCAAGATGCGGCTCGGGGCCGGAGCCGTATTGCCAGGTCACGGACGGGTTGGAGAAATTGCGGTAGTAGCCGGCCGGAATGTGAATCCAGGGATTGCGGTCGCGGCCGCCCGCCTCGATAAGCGCGACCTTGACCGCGGGGTCCTCGCTCAGCCGGTGCGCGACCGCGCATCCCGCTGATCCGGCACCGACAATGATGTAGTCGAACCGCGTGTCGACCATCCCCAGCCGCTCCCCCATGTCGTCTTTGCTGCAACTCTAGGGCGCGGAGCGGGGAGTGCCAAGCAGATGTGATGGCGCGATCCGGTTGATCGCAACCTCGAATTGGCGTCCCATCGACGCCATGATTCGGCAGCACGTTCGCCTCACGTTGCACGGGCGATTCGACACGGGCCCGGAAAGTTCAACCCCAGGGGAGAGCGGCCATGCTCGGCTGGCGCAAGAAGCCTGAGGGCTTCGAATGGCACCAGTACATCCGTACCACCATCAAGGTGCGCCGCGAGGCGCGGCGCCAGAAGGTCGTCGAGGCGCGGCAGGCCGCAGGCGAGCAGATGAATGCGGCCGGGGTGGCCCTCGCCGCCGGGTCGCGCGCTGCCGGCTCCGCGGCAAGCGCGGGTGCGCGCGCCGGTGCCGGCGCCGTCGCGCTTGCAGCCCAGGGCTTCTGGGCCATGCTCGTGCATTGGATGGGCGTGCTGATCCGCGCCATCCTCAATGCGGTGTCGCGGCCCCACATCGGCGGTCCGCTCGGCCTGGTCGGCGCCGCCGTCATCGGTGCGGCCGTTGGGCGCTGGCGCATCGTCGGGCTCGACCGCGAGGCCCTGATCACCCTGATCGTTGGCGGCGTCCTGATCGCAAGCCTGCTGCCCATGCTTGCCGGCGCGCGCGGGTGGCAGATGCGGGAGATGTCGGGCCTCGTCCCGCGCGTCGCGGCCGCTGCCGCGCTGCTGTTGCTGGTGGCTGGCGGTGCGGCCTGGGTCTCGGGCAGCGGTACGCTCGGCAGCCTGGCGAACGTGGCGAACTTCTCCGCCTTCGGCGGCACGCCGCCCCTGCAGGGCCGGGCGCAGACCATGGGCGCCGACACCATGCGGGTTGCCGGCACCACGGTGAAGCTCACCGGCATCGAGGTGCCCGAGCGCGAGCAGCGTTGCGGTACGCAAGGTCGATCCTGGCGCTGCGCCGCCGCCGCCGAATCCGCCCTGTCGCGCATCGTCGACGGGCGCAACGTCAGATGCACCGTGGGCAGTGCCGATGACAGCGGCTTGAAGACGGCCCGCTGCACGGTCGGCGACAAGGACGTCGCCAGCGAGCTGGTGCGCCAGGGCCATGTCTTCTCCGACGGCACCATTCTCGCCCGCTACAGCAGCGAGGAGCGCGAGGCGCGCAATGCCAAGCTCGGGCTTTGGAGCGGTGACGCGGAACGCCCATCGGTCTATCGCGCCAAGATCTGGGAGGAGGCCAAGAAGCGTTCGCCCGAGGGCTGCCCCATCAAGGGTCAGGTGGCCGGCGGCGCGCGCACCTATGTCCTGCCCTGGTCTCCCGACTACGAGCGCATCCGCGTGCAGAAGACCCGCGGCGAGCGCTGGTTCTGCTCGGAGCAGGAAGCGGTCTCGGCGGGCTTCAGGGCCGCGCAGCGCGGCTGATCCGGTTACACGTCAGTTCGGCGCCACCGGCGGCTTGGTCGTGCGCTTGGCGTAGAGGCCGACCGTGATGTTGCGCGCGATGTACTGCGCCATGCAGTTGTAGCCTTCCTCGCTCAGGCCGAAGGCTTCCTGTTCGGGCTGGCCGGAGGCGGCTGCCGTGCGGTCCAGAATCTCCATCGCCTCGTAGCGGCCGATGCGCAGCACGTTCTCGCCGGTCGCGATATCGCCCAGGCTCTTGCGGATTCCCTGGTAATAGGGGTCCTTCACGAGCTGCTTCATGTAGTGCAGCCCGACCAGGATCACGTCAACATTGTGCGCCTTCAACCAGCGCACCGTATTGCTCACCGACAGCCGGAAATTCTCGACGGGAACGTGCGCCAGGGCATCATTGGTTCCCACCTGCCATAGGATGATGTCGGGATGATTGAGCGCAACCTCGAGCTTGATGCGCTCGCCGGCGGCCTCCGCCAGCTCACCCGAGAAGCCGCGATTGACGATCTCGACGTCGAGACCCTTGATGGTCTTTTCCAGAAGCTGCTCGAGCAGCGGAGGCCGGCTCGCTCGTCCGCCGAGCACCGCGGTCGACGACGCACCGATCGCGACGATCTTCAGCTTCTTGCGCTGCTGAAGGGCGACGGCGCTGTTGGGTAGCGGCACGCCATAGATGCGTCCCTCGCCGCCGCACTCCTTCGGAACGGGCGGCAGCTCAGGCGCCGTCTGCGCCGAGGCGTCACGGCCGGGCGATGCGAGCAGCAGACCCGCCGCCAGCGTCCCCATCAACCACTTTGACGCATTCGCCATTCCGAAATCCACGCGGTCAGCCACAGCAAGCCTATGCCGCTCACAACTACGATCGTATCAACGACGAACGACCCGGTGTAGAGGAAACGAATGATTTGCCCGCTTAAGCTTAGCAGCGAGCCTACACAGAATACATTAAGCGAGTTGCGTCCGAGGATGGACAGGAACTCGGGCAGCCACGGAATCCTGCGGATAAACACGTAAGCCGCCGAGAACACAGCCGCGAGCGCCAGGAACTGCACCACGCGGATCGGCGTCAGAAAGCTCTTTCCATTAAGGAAAAGAAGCCGCGGCTCCGGCATCTTGGTCGGGTCCGGGAACCAGTTGAACAGCACCATCAGCGATGTCATGGCCACGATCGGCCAGGCAATGTAGCGGATGCGCTCGATGTTGCGTCGCACAATGTGGCCGAGGCCCTCGTCGCGCGAAAGGGCAAACCCGAGCACGAAGATGAACTGCCACGCGAACGGATTGAAGAACCACTGCCCCGGCACCGGCCAGGTGGGCGCGGTGAATGGCGTGATCTGGGCGGCGAGGTAGATGGCGAGCGAGGCGGGCACCAGCATCGGCCGTGCGAAGCGGTCGACGAGCGCCAGCCCTGGCCCAAGCACCATCAACACGACGTAAAGCGGCAGAATGTCGAAATAGCCTAGCTGATGCGTCAGCAGCACGAGGCCTATGTGCGTCAGCTCCGGTTCCTGGAACACCGCGGCGGCATTGTGCCATTCCAGAACCAGCAGGTTGCCCGTGACATAGGCGGTGCCCGCAAGCAAGGCGATGGCGAGCGACGTGATGAGAATCTGTGCCGCATAGATCGTGATCGCCCGCCCGCCGAGGCGTGCCACCAGCCGCGCCGTATCGAAGCGCTTGTCGCCACGCACGACGAGCAACCCGAGCGACCAGCCGGCAAGGAACACGAACAGCTCGGCCGAATCGGAAATCGAGAAGTTGCGATGTGTGAGCTTCTCGTACCAGAGACCCGGCACGTGATTGATGAAGATGGTGACGAGGGCGAAGCCGCGCCAAAAATCTACAGCATTGGCATCGCGTGGCATCGCAGACTCGGACCGTTGCGTAGCGCGCCGGGCATCAGGCGCCGGCAGACGATGAAGACGAAGCCTCCGGTCACTATCATGGATTCGCCCATGACGACGGAAGCCGTTCTACGTGCCGTCTACAAAGCGCCGGATCAGAAGATTGGCAATGGCTTGTTTGCCGGGCGCATGCAATCCGTCGGGATGCGTGCGATCGAGCATCTGCCGCGCTTCGGTGCGCGAGAACCAGCGCGCGTCGGCAAGCTCCGTCGTATCGACCGTGAGCTCGGTCGTTTCTGCGCGTCCGATGCAACCGAGCATCAGTGAATGCGGAAACGGCCACGGCTGGCTGTCCTGGAACGTCACCTCGCCGACCTTGATGCCGGTTTCCTCGAACACCTCGCGGCGCACGGCATGTGCGATGTCCTCGCCCGGCTCGATGAAGCCGGCTAGCGAGGAATACATCTTGTCGCCGTAGCGGTGCTCGTGCGCGAGCAGACAGCGTTCGCCGTCGGTGATGAGCATGATCACCACCGGGTCCACGCGCGGGAACCACTCCAACCCGCAGGCCCAGCACCGCCGCTTCCAGCCGCCGTCCTTGACGCGCGTCTGGCCGCCGCAGTGGCCGCAGTGGCGCGCGTTCTCGTGCCATTGCGCCAGCGCGCGCGCCATGCCGCACAGCGACAGCTCCTCCGGCGGCATGGAGCCCTGCATGGCGAGCGATCTGAGATCCACGATCGGCCGCAGCTTTTCCACGGCGCCGGGCACGTGGCGCGTGCGGTGCTCGGTGACGGCGAGCGCGAAGTGCGGAACGGCATTCGCATCGGAGCCAAGGAACAGGGTGTCGGCCACCGGCAGCTTGAACTCGGCCAGCTCCGCCGGCGAGAACCACGCGATCTTCGATTCAGTGCGGTCGGCATTGGAGCGCACGACCGGTTTCAGGTCGGCAAACAGCAGCACCCGCGCTGAAGGAGATTCGAGCTGGGACTTGATGAACGCCTCGTCGCTTCGCTTCTGGGCAAGCCGGTCAAGCATGAGCATCGTCGCGACGGTGGGCATGCACGTAAGCTCCTGGCTGGGCGCGGCAGAACAGCATAGCGCCTGGGCCTGTGCAACGTACCCGATGAGCGGGTGCGGCACATAGCACCGAGGTTGATATGCACCGCCATTCGTACGATATTCCGGCTGGGAGGTTGGCGGCGGACGTGTCCCTCGCCAACCGGGTCAGATCCGGAAGGAAGCAGCCCCAACGAGCCAGATGCGGGTCGATTGTCAGCCTCCCACCGAGCCTTCGCGGCCTGCACTTGTGGCGTCTAATTGCGAATAGTTGGCGTCATGCTCGCGCAGGTGGGCATCCAGGTCACCTCACAACGTGGGTGCGCGTGTCGTGCGCGCGCACTGTGGTGCGGGCAGGACCTACAGAACTCAGCTTCCCTGCGGTACGGTGGCTGGACCCCCCGCCGTCGCGGGGACTACGAACAAAGTGGTGCGTATGGCGAGGAAGCCAACCAAAGCCGGTTCCGAAGCTGAGGCTGGCGCGCTGCGCGAGCAGGCTGCCGGTGCGCCCTATGTGGTGCTCGCCCGCAAATATCGGCCTGCCACCTTCGACGACCTGATCGGCCAGGACGCCATGGTGACGACGCTGAAGAATGCATTTGCCACCGACCGCATTGCGCAGGGTTACATGCTGACCGGCGTGCGCGGCGTCGGCAAGACCACCACGGCGCGCATCATCGCCCGCGCGCTCAACTATGAGCGCGAGGGCGTCGACAAGCCGACCTTCGACATGCCCGAGTTCGGCCGTCACTGCGCCGAGATCATGGAAGGCCGCCACCCCGACGTGCTGGAGATGGACGCCGCCTCCAACACCGGGGTCGATAACATCCGTGAGATCATCGAGAGCGCGCGCTACAAGCCGATGGTGGCCCGCTACAAGGTGTACCTGATCGACGAGGTGCACATGCTTTCCAAGGGCGCCTTCAACGCGCTCCTGAAGACGCTGGAAGAGCCGCCCGATCACGTCAAGTTCGTGTTCGCCACCACCGAGGTGCGCAAGGTTCCCGTCACCGTGCTGTCGCGCTGCCAGCGCTTCGATCTGAGGCGCGTCGATGTGCCGGTGCTGGTCGAGCACTTTCGCAAGATCGCCGGCAAAGAGGGTGCGACTGCCGAGGATGACGGCCTCACCTTGATCGCGCGCGCGGCCGAAGGCTCCGTGCGCGACGGTCTCTCCTTGCTCGATCAGGCGATCGCCACCGGCTCTGGTGCTGTCAGCGCCGACATCGTGCGCGCGATGCTGGGCCTCGCCGACCGCGGCCGCGTCTTTGATCTTCTGGAGCGGCTGCTGTCGGGCAACGCGGCTGGTGCGCTCGATCAGTTCGCCGAGCTGCACCGCGACGGTGCCGACCCGCAGCAGATCCTCACCGATCTTGCCGAAGCCATCCACCTCACCACCCGTGCCAAGTCGCTGGGCCAGCAGGCGGTAGGCGAGGGTTTGCCTGCCGAGGAGAAGCGCCGCGCGGTTGCGCTCGCTGGCCGCGTCTCGATCGCCATGCTGTCGCGCGCCTGGCAGATGCTCATCAAGGGCCTCGAAGAGGCGGCGCTTGCCTCCAATGCTGCGATGGCGGCCGAGATGGTGCTGATCCGCATTGCCTTCACCGCCGACCTGCCGCCGCCGGACGAGATCATCAGGGCGATCGGCGGTGGCACCGTTTCCAAGCGGCAAGCCGCGCCGCCCGGCGCGCAGCCCGCGCAGCGAGCGCCGGCGCTGCAAGCGGATGCCGGCGAGCCGGATGATGGCGAAGAGGGCGATCCCGACTATCTCGACTCACCGCCGGAGGATATGGCCGACAGCCTCCTGCCTGTTTTGCGCTCGTTCGCCGATGTGGTGGGCCTCGCCGGCCTGCGCCGCGATGCCAAGCTCAAGGTGCACCTCGAGGAGGACGTGAGCCTCGTCAAGTTCGACCCCGGCGGCAGCATCGAGCTGCATCTCCTGCCCGGCGCGCCGAAGGAGCTCGGCAACGATTTGCGCGAGAAGCTTAACGCGTGGACCGGCCGCCGCTGGATGGTGGCCCTCGGCAACACCCGCGGTGAGCCGCCCCTTGGCCAGGTGAAGCGCGAGCGCAAGGCTGCCGAGATTGCGGCCCTCAGGGAACATCCGTCGGTGGCAGCGGTTCTGAAAGCGTTTCCGGATGCGGAGATTACCGACGTTCGCCACCTTCCCGGCGCGAAGACCGACGAAACCGGTACTGGCTAGAATGTGGTCGGCGCCCGTGCGGCGCGCGACGATCGAGCGGAGCCCACGATGAAAGACATGATGAAGATGCTGGCCAAGGCCCAGGAGATCCAGGGCCGCGTGCAGCAGATGCAGGAGCAGCTCGCAAACCTCGAGATCGAAGGCCAGTCCGGCGGCGGCCTCGTCAAGGTCACCCTCAACGGCAAGATGGAAGCGCGCGCGGTGAAGATCGACCCGAGCCTCATCAAGCCCGACGACGCCGAGATGCTGGAGGATCTCATCCTGGCCGCGTTCCAGGATGCCAAAGGCCGTGTCGAGACCGCCATGCAGGAGAAGATGAAGGAAGTCACCGGCGGCCTGCCGCTGCCGCCGGGCCTCAAGCTGTTCTAAGAGATTGTCTCTCCCTCTCCTCGCACGCGGGGGAAGGGGCGGGGTGAGGGGCGGCTCCGCGCAATGGCGGGCAGTGAGACCAGCAGAACCAATGGCGAAGCAATCTGCCGGCACGGAGATCGAGCGGCTGATCAGCCTGCTGGCGCGTTTGCCGGGGCTCGGCCACCGCTCCGCGCGCAAGGCCGCCCTCACGCTCATCAAGCGCCGTTCCGATCTGCTGGAGCCGCTGGCTGCGGCCCTCAATGAGGCGGCCGCCAAGATCATCACCTGCGGCACCTGCGGCAACATCGATACCGTCAACCCGTGCACCATCTGCAGCGATCCGCGCCGCGACCAGACGCTGATCGTCGTGGTGGAGGAGATCGCCGACCTGTGGGCGCTGGAGCGGGCCGGCGTTGTCACCAGCCTCTATCACGTGCTCGGCGGGCATTTGTCCCCGCTCGATGGCATCGGTCCGGAGCAGCTCAGCATCGGCGATCTCGTCGAGCGCGCGGCGCCTCCGGTGACCGAGGTGCTGCTTGCGCTCAACGCCACGGTCGAGGGCCAGTCTACCGCGCACTACCTTACCGAGCAGCTGCAGGGCCACGGTGTGAGGGTCACGCGGCTGGCACACGGCGTGCCGATCGGCGGCGAGCTCGATTACCTGGATGAAGGCACGCTGGCTGCCGCCATCAAGAGCCGGCGCACGCTCTGACGACAAGCTCGGGGAAACGGGCATGGGACAGCTCAACGGCAGAACCGCCTGGATCACCGGCGCCGGCACCGGCATCGGCGAAGCCGCGCGGAAGCGATCGCGCGCGAGGGTGCCATGGCGGCCGCTCGCAAGTGACGAGGACCGCTAGCGGCCCTTGTCGAACTCTGCGATCAACGCCTTCGGCGCCTTGAGGCGCCACGCCTGCTCCAGCCTGTGCTGCAGCTTGCGCGTGCCGATCTTCTTCAGCCGCATCAGCACGGCCGGCCAGCCCTTGTAATGGTCGGTCTCGAAATAGACCTTCGGGTCCATCTCCATCAGCATGTCCTTCTCGTCGAGCGGACACATGACGACCAGCGTTTCGCCATCCTCCTTCATGCGCACGAACATCTTGCCGCGCACCTTGAGCGCGGGTGTTCCGTAGGACGTGCCCTGCTCGACGCCTGGCAGCCCGGCCGCGGCATCGCGCACGCGGGCGAACGGATTGGCGGTCTCTTTGCGAGCCATATCGCAGTATCGCCGGATGCGTCGCGCCGGCAACTCTCGTCGCAAACAAAAAGGCGGAGCGGTTGATGCCGCTCCGCCAGTCGCGTTCAAGCTTGCCGTAGTTTTCCGCTAAGCTCGCTTGACCAGCCCGATGATGAACAACACGATGATCGCGCCGATCGCCGCATGGATGATCCAGCCGACGTATCCCCCGATCGGGAAGAAGCCGGGCAGCAACCAGCCTGCAACGAACGCACCGACAATACCGACAATGATATTGCCAACGAGACCGAAACCGCCGCCCGTCATGATCTGACCGGCGAGCCACCCTGCAATCGCACCGATAATCAGGAAGATGATCAGAGCTACTGGATCCATGGATTTCGCTCCCTTGCCGACCGCGAGGCAGTCACACTTGTCCCCCAGGCTGGGGCGGCCACCCAGCAAGCGGAGAATCAACGTTAGCCTGCTTCGCCAAGCCCGCAAACAAAGCTTGCAGGCCATGCCGTGCGGTGCAGCGCAACAAGGCGCATGTGGTGCGACGGCTTGATGACATGTTAGTCTGCGAAATCATTGCCTTGCATTTGTGAAGGCGCATTAGACCACACCGCAACCGGGGGACCGATGGCCGCAGTTCTGGAAGGCATCCGCGTGCTGGATTTCGGCCGCTATATCGCGGGTCCCTATTGCGCCACCTTGCTTGCCGAGCACGGCGCCGAGGTCATTCGCATCGAGAAGCGCGAGGGCAGCGAAGACCGGTTTCAGGCCCCGGTGGCCGAAACCGGCGAAGGCGCGCTGTTCCTGCAGATCAACCGCAACAAGCTCGATCTGACGCTCGACCCGATGACGCCCGAAGGCCAGGAGATCGTGCGCAAGCTCGTCGCCACCGCCGATGTCGTGGTCGCCAATCTGCCGATGCAGACGTTGAAGGCGATGAAGCTCGATTATCCCTCGCTGAAAGCAGTCAAGGACGACATCATCCTCACCACCGTTTCCGCCTACGGCAATGGCGGCCCCTACAGCGACCGCGTCGGCTTCGACGGCATCGGCCAGGTGATGTCCGGCGCCGTCTACATGACCGGCACCGAGGACCAGCCCTATCGTGCGCAGGTGCCGTGGGTGGATTTCGGCACAGCCCTGCACTGCGCCTTCGGCACCATGGCCGCGCTGATGGCGCGCAAGGCGACCGGCAAGGGACAGTGGGTGCAGGGCGCGCTGCTCGCCACCGCCGTCACTTTCGGCAACGCGCTGCTGATCGAGCAGGCCGTCATCCAGTCCAATCGCGTTCCCACCGGCAACCGCGGCCAGACCGCGGCGCCCGTCGACATTTTCCGCACCAAGGATGGCTGGGTCCTGTGCCAGGTGATCGGCGATCCGCTGTTCAAGCGCTGGGCCAAGCTGATGGGCGAGGAGCACTGGCTCACCGATCCGCGCTTCAAGGACGACATCTCGCGCGGCAACAACGGCCCCATCGTCAGCGAGCGCATGAGCCGCTGGTGCGCCGAGCGCACGACGGCCGATGCACTCGAGATTCTAGGCGCCGCGAAGCTGCCGGCCGGTCCTGTTTTGAAGCCGCAGCAGACGCTCGACGATCCGCACATCAAGGCGATGGGCTTCTTCCAGCCGATGGAGTTCCCTGGAGCGCCGCGTCCCGCGCCGCTGGCCAAGGCTCCGGTGTGGCTGTCGGAGACGCCGGGATCAATCCGCCAGCGCGCGCCCCTGCTCGGAGAGCACACCGACCACATTCTCGGCGAGCTTGGCTACAGCGCAGATGCCATCGGCGCGCTGCGCAGCAAGGGAATCGTCTGACCGCGCAGGCCTACTTGCTGGGTGCCGCCGTCTTCAGGTAGCGGCTGCCGAAGATGCCGACTACGGCGCCGACAACCGGATTGATGAGGTGGCCGAGGTATCCGCCGCCGAGCAGGATGCCCAATTGCGGCAGGAGGAGCGCGCCGATCAGGCCGCCGACCACGCCGACGATGATGTCGCCCTGGGTGCCGTAGCCGCCCTCCGGCATGATCTGGCTGGCGAGCCAACCCACCACGGCCGCTGCACCGACCCAAATGACCAAGATCTCGACCATGTTCTTCCCTTGTAGCGACTATCCCCGGCCTGCCGTGAAGCGGGCGCGGTGCAGCCCGGTTCAGCGCGCGGAAGTTATCGTGTTTCTCGCAGGCCTGCCACAATAACTGATGGTGGCAATTCAATAAGATGCGTGGATACGCCGCTGTCGCGAGGCATCAATCCATGATGTGGCCGCCGTCGTAGGTGCAGGCGATGCGGCCAAAGGCGGCCCGTACTTCTTCTGTGTCGAGCAGCGTCTCGACGCCGTCGCCGGTGCTGGCTGCGCGCGGATACTCCGCCGAGCCGGATAGCAGCCGCGCCAGGTCCTGCGGCCGCAGCTCGCTCGCGCCGGTCGCCTGCAGCCCGCGCGTCACGATCCGCTCGAGCAGCTCCGGCGGCAGCAGCGGCAGCTCGGCCATGAATCCGGCCTGCAGCGCCTTGGCGAACGCGTGATCGGGATGATCGCTTCGCTCTGGCGCGCGGCCGAAGTCCCACAGATGCTGCACGCGATCCCACGGCGCCGGCTCGCTCGGAAAGCGCTTGCCGAGCTCCGCCGCTTCCTCAGCCACGTAGAAACGATTCAGGCGATCGAAGAAAGCAAAGCGATAGCCTTGGGCAAGCAAGGCCGGCTCCCAGCTCGCCCAAGCTTCCGCCATGCTGCCCGGCGCAATCGCTTCGATGACGACCACGCGCGGCCGCCAACGCTTGAAGTCCATGCCGGCCAGCACGTCGGCTTCCGCCCCTTCCACATCGATCTTGAGAAAGTCGATGCTGCTGAGTCCGGCTTCGACGCACAACTCGGACAGCGTACGCACCGGCTTGGCTATGGTTCTCACCGCCGCCCCCATGCCGGATGCGCTGGCGGCATTCTCGCGCACCGTGGTCGAGAAGCCGTGCATGCGCTCCACGACGTGGAACTCCATCTCGCCCGATGCGCGGCCTGCAAGGCATGAGACCGTGTGGTCGCGCGGGCGGATGCCGGCATAGATGTCGGCCAGCGCCTGCTGCGGCTCCACGATCAGCCCGCGCCAGCCCTTGAGGTAGAACCAGAAGGACACGTTGTCGGCCACGGGATGGCCGCCGCCGACATCCACGTAGGTGCCGGACGGTTGATCGCCGAACACCAGGTCCAGGTGGTAATCTTCGAGGTTCTGCGCGTATGAGATCTGCATGCGTTGGCCTGTTTTGGAGGACGGCCCGTTTCGTGCTAGTCGCCGCCCCAGTTCACATCTGAGCCCATCAGGTCGCCCGTTTCATGACGCCAGCCATCCTCGCTAACGCCGCACCCCTGCTCGCGCGCTACGAGACCGTCTTCTGCGACGTCTGGGGCGTGATGCACAACGGACAGGCAGCCTATCACGAAGCCGGAGAGGCGCTGGCCAGGTTCCGCGCCAGCGGAGGCACCGTCATCCTTGTTTCGAATGCGCCGGTGCCGGCCGAGGGCGTGGTGCGCGTGCTGGACCGCACCGGCGTCCGGCGCGATGCCTGGGACGCCATCGTCAGCTCGGGCGACATTGCCCTCGTCCACATTGCTGAGAAAGGCTACCGGCACCTGCATCGCATCGGTCCGGCACGGCGCGACAGCATGCTGTTCAAACGCCTGCCAGGCGAGAGCGTGTCGCTCGACCTAGCGGATGCCATCGTCTGCACCGGCCTCGTCGACGACGGCAACGAGACGGTCGCCACCTATCACCCGCTGATCGACGACGGTGTCGCGCGCAAGCTGCCCTTCGTGTGCGCCAATCCCGACTTGGTAGTCGACGTCGGCCACAAGCGCTACCTGTGTGCCGGCAGCATCGCGGCTGAATATGAAGCACGCGGCGGCGATGTGTTCTGGGCCGGCAAGCCGCATCATTCCGCGTACGCGGCTGCTTTCCTGAAGGCTGCAGAACTACGCGGCGCCCGCCCCGATGCGGCGCGCGTGCTTGCCATCGGCGATGCGGTGCGCACCGACCTTGCTGCCGCAGCAGGTGCCGGGGTGGACGCGCTCTTCATCGCGTCGGGCATTCACAACGACGAGGTCCTGACCGCCGGCGAGGTCGATGCCGGCAAGCTGGCAGCGCTGTTCGCGCCACCCGGTACGCCGCCTGCCGTCGGCGCCATGACGCGCTTGCGCTGGTAGCTTCGTCATCCCGGCACGTGTTGCCGGGATTCAGCGATCCCCGAACGCCGGAGCAAGCAGGTTATCTTCCCTTGAACTGTGGCTTGCGCTTTTCCATGAAGGCGCGGCGGCCCTCGATGTAGTCCTCGCTGGCAAAGCATGCCTTGATCGCGGCATCGATCTCGGTGAGCGGCCGCTTGTCGGGGTCGGTCACCGCCGCGTTGATCGCCATCTTGGCGGCCTTCACCGTCAGCGGCGCGTTGGAGGCGATGGTTGAGGCGAGCTTCAGGACGCGCTCTTCCAGCTCTGCCAGAGGCACCACGCGATTGACGAGTCCCATGATGCGCGCGTCCTCGGCCGTGAACTTGCCGGCCGAGAAGAAAATCTCCTTGGCGAACTGCGGCCCCACCACGTCCACCAACCGCTTGATGCCATCGTACTTGTAGCCGAGCCCCAGCCGCGCCGCCGGCACCGCGAACACGGAGTTGTCCGAGCAGATGCGGATATCGGTGTTGAGCGCGATCGCCAATCCGCCGCCGATGCAGATGCCGCGGATCATGGCAATGGTCGGCTTGGTCGCGTTGATGAGTGCGCTCTGTGCCGTGCTGCCGGCCGCGTCGTAGAGGCGGATGCCTTTCTCCGCGCTGCGCTTGCTCTCGAACTCGGAGATGTCGGCGCCCGAGACGAACGCCTTCTCGCCCGCGCCCGTCAGCACGATCACGCGCACGTCGGGGTCGGCCTCGAAGGCGGCCAGCACCTTCGGCATGCCGAGCCACATCTCGTAGGACATGGCGTTGTGCTTCTCCGGCTGATTGAAGATCAGCCAGCCGATGCCGTTCTCTTTGCGCGCGATCAGCTTGGTCGTGCCGATATCCACGTATGTCTCCTTACTCTTCTTGTCCCCTCTCCCCATTCTTCATGGGGAGAGGGTTAGGGTGAGGGGCGGCCGAGAAGGACGATGGGGAGAGGGAGAGACTTCAAATCACCTTGCGCCGCTTCATGTCGGCAATCGCGTCCTTGTCGTAGCCGATCTCTGCCAGCACCTCGTCGTTGTGCTCACCCAGCTTTGGCGTTGGCCGGTTGATGACTGAGGGCGTACGCGACAAAGCGACCGCCTGGTTGACGATCGACACGTCCTTCTTCGCCGGATGAGCCATCGGCACCGCCATGCCCACATGCTGTACCTGCGGGTCCGCCCACATCTGATCGATGGCGTAGATCGGCCCGGATGGCACGCCTGCCTTGTTCAGCAGCTCGACCAGCTCTGCGCTCTTGTGGCGCTTGGTGCGCCCCGCCAGCTCGGCGTTGAGCCGCGTGCGGTTCGCCGACCGCTTCTCGCCCGAGGAGAAGTCGGGATCGGAGGCGATGCTCGGCGCGTCCAGCGCTTCGCACAGCCGCTTGAAGATGTGCCCGCCGGACGCCGCGATATTGATGTGCCCGTCCGCCGTCGGAAACACCCCGGTCGGAATGGAGGTCGGATGGTCGTTGCCGGCCTGACCCGGCACCTCGCGCGCCACGATCCAGCGCGCTGCCTGGAAATCGAGCATGGAAATCTGCGACTGCAGCAGCGAGGTCGTGACCCACTGCCCCTGGCCGGACGTCTCGCGCTCGATCAGCGCCACCAGCGCACCCATCGCCGCATAGTTACCCGTGGAAAGATCGGCAATGGGAATGCCGACGCGCACTGGGCCCTGCCCCGGCAATCCCGTGATGGACATCAGCCCGCCCATGCCCTGCGCGATCTGGTCGAAGCCCGGCCGGTTGGCGTACGGCCCGTCCTGACCGAAGCCGGACAGCGATACGTAGACAAGCCGCGGGTTGATTGCCTTCAGCGTCTCGTAGTCGATGCCGAGCCGATGTTTCACGTCGGGACGATAGTTCTCGATCAGCACGTCGGCTTTGGCCGCGAGCTTCTTCAGCACCGCCACGCCCTCGGGCGATTTGAGGTTCAGCGTCAGGCTGCGCTTGTTGCGGTGCAGATTGAAGAAGTCCGGCCCGTCGCGCGTGCCGCCGAGCGAGTCGTCCTCGCCCTGCTCCGCCGGCATCTCGATCTTGATGACGTCCGCGCCCCAATCGGCGAAGTGCCGCGCCGCCGTTGGACCCGCGCGCGCCCGCGTCAGATCGATCACCATGTAGCGGGCCAGCGGCCCCTGGCGGTTAGCGCTCATTGATTTCCGTCTCTCTGATCGGAGTTATCCCGCCCACAAGTGTCGGTGGCAACGGCCGGGCGGTCAAGCGTCACGCCGCCGGGCCCGCGAACAGCAGCAGGTTGCCGTCGGGGTCTGTGACGATGAAGTTATCGGCGCCCCATGGCTGACGTTGCAGGGGCTGGTGAAACGCGACACCCGCCGCCTGAAATTCCAGGAAGAGCTGTTTGATCGCGGCGGCCGTCTCCACGGTCATGCTCGCCGACAGCAGCTCCTCGCGGTCCCTGATTGCCGGATCGATGGCTGGCTGATCGACATGCCTCAGGTTCAGCCGCGCGCCGTCCCTGACGACCTGTGCGTAGAACGGTGGGGAACCATACGTGAATGCGACGGCAAAGCCGAGCTTGGCCATGAAGAACCGGCACGAGGTTTCGATATCCGAGACGAACAGCTGAGGCTCGGCAGCGGTGATGATTGCTGTGATTGCTTGCGCAGGCTTCGGGTCGGTCATGGCGAATTCCTATCCCAACAGCAGCACCGCCAGGATCAACAGCAGCGGCCCGAAAAACCGTATCGCACCGCGCCGCGTGCTCCATCCCCAGCCGACGGTGGCGTTGCGCACTGCCGCGGCGCTGCCCACGAACGGGAGGTAGGCGATGATCACCGCCATGATCCCGGCCTGCCACCCCCTGAAGCCACGCTGCTTCAAGCCGGCGGCGATTGCAAAGGCCTGCACCGTGCCAAGCACAAGGTAGCAGACGGCAAGCACCGCAAGCAGGACATAGAAGACAAGGAAATCCGTGCCCACCTTGCGGTTGCGCTCCGTCGCGCTTCAGGTCGCCAGCACGATCTTGCCGAAGTGCTGGTTGGCCTTCATGTGCGCCAGCGCTTCTGCCGCCTTATCGAGTGGGAACACCTTGTCGATCGGCAGCTTCAGCCGGCCGCTCTCGACGTCGGGCCATAGATCGGCGCGCATGGCGCGCACGATCTCGCGCACCTCCTCCACGGAGCGCGTGCGGAAGGTGACGCCGATGTAGTCGATGCGCTTCAGGGCGTGCAGGTCGTAGTTGAACTCACCCTTGAAGCCGCCGAGGCGTCCCACGTTGACGATGCGGCCGAGTACGCTTGCCGCCTTCATGTTCTCGTTGGCGACGCTTGCCGAGACTTGATCTACGATCAGGTCGACACCCTTGTTGTCGGTCGCTGCCAGCACCCGCTCGGACCAATTCGACTCCGTGGTGTCGATGGCGACGTCGGCACCGAATTCCTTCAGTCGCTCGCGCCGCATGGCGTTGGTGGAGGTGCCGATTACGACGCGTGCCCCCTTCAGCTTGGCGATCTGCAGGCCGAGCAGGCCGACGCCCGAGCTGGCGCCCTGAATCATCACGCTGTCGCCCGGCTTGAAGCGCCCAGCGGTGACGATGGCGTTATGCATGGTCTGCAGCGCGATCGGCAGCGTGGCGGCTTGCTCCCAGCTCATGTTGTTGGCCGGCACCGGCACGGCGCGGCCCCAGTCGGCCACGGCATATTCGGCATAGCCGCCGTTGCCGGTGCACATCACCCGGTCGCCGGGCTTCACCAGCGTCACCGAGCTGCCGACGGCTTCCACTTCGCCTGCGAACTCCAGCCCGACGATGGTGCCCGCCCCGCCGATGGGGCCGTGGCTGTGGCCGGCGGCGACCTGCAGGTCTGCGCGGTTGAGGCCTGCGGCGCGCACGCGAACCAGCACCTGCTCGGGGCCGGGTGCCGGCTTCGGCACCTCGCGAACCTCAACGCCCTTGTCCGTTACGACGGCGGCCTTCATGGCGCGCTCCTCCTGATTTTCTTGAGTTTGGGAAAGTTCGGCGGGCATCTTAGCCGGGTCGGCCGGAGGCGGACAGCCCGGGCATTGCCGCCTGCCGAATCGGTCGCTCCCTGCTAAGCAATTAGTAGCTCTCGCCGTGCCGGCGGGCGCGTCTTCGACTTATCTTGGGATAACCTGTTGGGAAGGCCTCGCGCCCGCATGAACCGCCGGAACCTCGCGTGACGAGAGACAAGCGACCCCCTAAGCGTGCCTCAGCACCTGACTTGCGCGAGTCGGGCCGCCGCACGAAATCCGCGCCGAGGGGAGTAGCGCGCATGACGGTGATGCCTCGCTCGCCGAGCCTGTTCGAAACGCTGCCGGGCTGGCAGCCTGCGCAGCCATCGCGGCGCTCGCTGGCCGCGCGCACCGGCGTTCTGCCGAGCCAGGCCATCCGCAAGCTGGTGGGCAAGGAGATCGTCTCCTCCGGGCCCGACATCGAGGACGGCCAGATCCAGCCGGCGAGCCTCGACCTCAGGCTCGGACCTGTCGCCTACCGCATCCGCGCCAGCTTCCTGCCCGGCAAGGGCCGCACGGTCGAGAGCAAGCTCTCCGAGCTGCAATCGCACGCCATCGATCTCACCAAGGGCGCGGTGCTGGAGACCGACTGCGTCTACGTGGTGCCCCTGCTTGAAGGCCTCAAGCTGCGCCAGACCGTATCTGCCATCGCCAACCCGAAAAGCTCCACCGGCCGTCTCGATGTGTTCACGCGGCTGATCGCCGACGGCGTCGGCGCGTTCGACTATGTACCGCCCGGGTACGAAGGTCCGCTCTATATCGAGATATCGCCCAAGAGCTTCAGCATCCTGGTGCGGCAAGGCTCGCGGCTCAACCAGTTGCGTCTGCTGCGGCGGACTCAGCGCCAGCCGCGCGACACGCGCTTCATCTCCGATGCGCGCCTCGAAGAGCTGCACAGCGAGACACCGCTGGTCGATCGCGACCTCACGGTGCGCGACGGTCTCAACCTGCGTGTCGATCTTGCACCCGTCGGCCGCAACAAGTTGATCGGCTACAAGGCCAAGCGCTACGCCGGTGTCGTCGACGTCGATCGCCCTGGTGCCTACGAGACGCGCAAGTACTGGGAGGAGATTTACGACGACGACAACGGCCGCCTCATCCTCGACCCGCACGAGTTCTACATCCTGGCCTCCAAGGAATTGGTGGTCGTGCCCGAGATGTACGCGGCCGAGATGGCGCCCTTCGATCCGATGATGGGCGAGTACCGCGTCCATTACGCCGGTTTCTTCGATCCCGGCTTCGGCATCGTCGACGGCAAGCCAAAGGGAGCGAAAGCGGTGCTTGAGGTGCGCAGCCTCGACATCCCGTTCGTGCTGGAGGACGGCCAGATCATCGGCCGGTTGGTGTACGAGCGGCTGGCCGAGCCGCCGGAAGTGCTGTACGGCGGCCAGCTCGGCTCCAATTATCAGGGGCAGGGGCTGAAACTCTCCAAGCACTTCAAGTAGCTGCCTTATTGGCGGCGCGTTGCTGGGCTAGCCGTCGCCTTGTTTTGCGGGATTCGTGGCGGGGTCGGCGGTTTCGTGCTTCCCTTGAGAGCCGCTGTTGCAGAGTAAACCATTGATGAATATGACGAAGCGCTGTGCGGGCGCGGTCGCCGCCCTCTTCCTGATGGTCGCGGCAGCGGCTGCCTCGAGTTCCGACGACGCCCTGGATTGTTTCAGCGCCGACAACGAGCGCCGCATCGTCGGTTGCACGGCGTTGATCGAGCGCGGCGACACCAGCACGGCAGAAATGAGTGCCATCTACGGCATGCGCGCGCTCGCCTACTCGCTCAAGGGCGACTATGCCACCGCCATCAAGGACTACGACGTCGCCATCCAGATGCAGCCCAACTTTGCGGTGGCGCTCAACAATCGCGCCTGGGCCTACTACCGCTGGGGCAAGGCTGAGACCGGTCTCCCGGATGTCGAGAAATCACTGAAGCTTGCGCCTACGGCTGCGCACTCGCTCGATACGCGCGCGCACATCAGGCAGGTGATGGGCGAGCCGCAGCAGGCGCTGCGCGACTACACGCAGGCGATGTACTTCGGCGGCGCGGAGATGATCCGCCTCTACCAGTGCGGCCTCACCGAGATGGGCCTCTATCAGGGCGAGGTTGACGGCGTGTGGCGGCGCGAGCTGCAGGATGCGCTCGCCAAGTGCGTGCACGACAAGGCCTGTGATCCGCTGCCCTCCAACGAGCAGTGCCGCGCGGCGACGTCGTAGAGTCTCCGTGACTTTTGAGACTGAACCGTTGCTCCAAACTCAACGGTCATCCTCGCACGTGTTGCGAGGATCCAGCGGCCAGCGGACTCCACAGCTTGCAGATGGATGGATCCTCGGGACAGGCCCGAGGATGATACCTGTATGGGGTGTCCGCGTCTCTGTCGATGGATGGCTTCTCGTCAAACCGTAAGGTAGCGGCGAACGTCGCTTTCGACCATGTCCGCGCCCTTGCCGGCGAGGACCACCTCACCGCGCTCCATCACCGCGTAGCTGTCGGCCAGCTCGCGCGCGAAGTCGAAGTATTGCTCGACCAGCAGGATCGCCATCTTGCCCTGCTGGCGCAGATAGCTGATGGCGCGGCCGATGTCCTTGATGATGGAGGGCTGGATGCCTTCCGTCGGCTCATCCAATACGAGCAGACGGGGCTTCGCCACCAAGGCGCGCGCAATCGCGAGCTGCTGCTGCTGGCCGCCGGACAGGTCGCCACCGCGCCGGCCCAGCATCGACTTCAGGATCGGGAACAGGTCGAACAGCTCGTCGGAGACGATGCGCTCCGATGACGGCAGCCGCGCGAAACCGGTCTCCAGGTTTTCCTTCACCGTCAGCAGCGGGAAGATTTCGCGCCCCTGCGGCACGTAAGCGACGCCCTGGCGGGCGCGTTCGTAGGCCTTCAGCGGCGTGAGGTCTTTCCCGTCCAGTATCACGCGGCCCGCGTGCGTCGGCTGATGTCCAACGATGGCCCTGAGCAGCGAGCTCTTGCCGACGCCGTTGCGTCCGAGCACGCAGGTGATTTTGCCGGTTTCCGCCGTCACCGACACGCGCCGTAGCGCCTGCCCCGCACCGTAGTAGAGATCGATGTTCTCGACGGTCAGCACTTCAATCCTCCAACCTGTCATCCCGGAATTTCGCGTTGGCGAAATATCCCGGACCCAGGGTCCTGAATTTCCCCGCAGGAGCTTGAGGCCCCTGGGTCCCGGCTCACGGCCCTTGGCCAAGGCCGGGATGACGACAGTTCACCGCCCCAGGTAGACTTCGATCACGCGCTCATTGGCGCTCACTTCGTCCAGCGAGCCTTCGGCAAGCACCGCCCCTTCGTGCAAGACAGTCACCTTCACGCCAAGCCGGCGGACGAATTCCATGTCGTGCTCAACGACGATGACGGTGTGATCCTTGGCGATGTCGCGCAGCAGATCCGCTGTCGTCATGGTCTCCGCATCCGTCATGCCTGCCACCGGCTCGTCGACCAGCAGCAGCTTGGGGTCCTGCGCGAGCAGCATGCCAATCTCGAGCCACTGCTTCTGGCCGTGCGAGAGCGCGCCGGCCTGCCGCTCGCGATGCGCGGTCAGGCCGATGGTGCCCAGGATATCCCGGATGCGCCTGCCGTCGCCGTTGGGCCGCCAGAACAGGCTGCGCCTGACGCCGCGATCCGCCTTCAGCGCGAGCAGGATGTTGTCCTCGACGGTGTGCTCGTCGAACACAGTGGGCTTCTGGAACTTGCGGCCGATGCCGAGTTCGGCAATCGCCGCCTCGTCCCGGGTCGTGAGGTTCACTTTGCCGTTGTCGAAAAGAACCTCGCCGGTATCCGGCTTGGTCTTGCCGGTGATGATGTCCATCATGGTGGTCTTGCCGGCGCCGTTGGGGCCGATGATGGCGCGCATCTCGCCGTGCGAGATGTCGAGTGCCAGATTGTTCAGCGCCTTGAAGCCGTCGAAGCTTACCGACACGCCGTCGAGATAGAGCAGGCTGTGCGTGATGTGGTGGGGTTTCTCGATCGTCGCGTCCATCCTGCCTACTCCGCGGGCTGCGCTGCAGGGCTGCCTGAGGCCTCGGC